>JAZNJE010000001.1:0-6637 GCA_045577905.1 Acutalibacteraceae bacterium
GGGTTGGCCCACTAGTACACACTTTGTATCATTGAAGGACGATTTGTACCAGGCAAAAATTTGACAAATAAACAAATTTTTATATAAATAAATATTTTACTTTCATAAGTCGGATCGTAGCCATGTCGTTCTGTGAGCCAAGGAGTTGCCTGACTGGGTTGTCTTCCTAAGACCGCTTGGCCTCCGACTTGGGTTGGCCCACTAGTACACACTTTGTATCATTGAAGGACGATTTGTACCAGGCAAAAATTTGACAAATAAACAAATTTTTATATAAATAAATATTTTACTTTCATATAAATATATGATATAATATATATAGAAAGAGGAAAGAAATATATATAAAATATGTACATAAGTATGTACATATATACGGTACCGTCAGTGAATTGGTTGCTGTTCGCGCCGAGTACGCACTGCGAGTACATCAAACCCTATCGTAGATTTTGACCGCGAGAGGGATATGACAATTTGACTTTCTTTCGAATTTCTGCTATAATTAAGTGAAAGAAAAATAAAATAAATACACAAAAAGGAGACCAGAAAATTTATGAGAACCGATTTTTCCAACCTTCGTGAGACACTTATCAACTTCCTTAACGCAGTCGAGCAGACCAGCTCAGACCTGATTGAAAAGGCAAACGAGCATCGCACAGCCCTGCTTAATCTTTATGCCGAAATCCGTGATAACCGTGAAGATATCATCGAGTTCGGTGAGATTATGGACGAGGCATCTGTTGTTCTGGGTGAGATTGGCGACCTTCATGCCGACATCGCCTACAAGATTGACTCAGTACTTACCGACGGAGCTGACATCGTACCCGAGTGCAACTACGAGGACTTTATTGATTACTGCGTCGAGTGCGGCAAGGTAATTACCGATGAGGATGGCATCGGCTATAACGAGGATGGTTTCATCTGCGCGGACTGCCTTATCGTTGACGAGGCTGAGGCAGCTGAGCCGGAACAGCTTGCTATCAACATTCCTGTCGAGACCGCTACCACCGACACGACTGACAACTCTACCGAGAACATTGGTTGATGTTCTCGTCGGGGAGGAGCAACAGAAAATTTGCAAATCCCCGAAAAATCTGCTATAATATATATGTAAGAAAGAGAAAAGAAAAAATAATTTACGCGTCCACTGCGGAGTGTGGAAGAAAGAGGTACAATATGACTAACAGAGAATTCTACAACGCAATCGTAAACGGCAACATCACTGACGAGGTCATCGCTCATGCAAGCGAGGCTATCGAGAAGCTTGACAAGGCACTCGAGAACAGAAAGAACAAGACCTCTCCCAAGGAAAAGGAGAAAGCAGCAGAGAACGCAAAGTTCGATGAGACTGTAATCGGCGTTCTCACTAACGAGCCCCAGATTGAGGCTGACATCGCAAGCGCTCTCGGTGTAACCGGTCCCAAGGCAAGAGCTTCTCTCAAGAGACTTGTTGAGGCTGGTGTGGTTACCAAGTCTGAGGTTAAGGTTCCCAAGAAGGGCACTGTAAAGGCGTATGCCCTTACTCCCGCGGAGACCGCAGATGTTGAGGCTGATGCGTGAGCATCTCCTCGACGAGACTACTAATAATTAAATAAGATAGAAGTACTCCCTCTCGTTGTGAGAGGGAGTTCTTTTTTTTACGCACATTGCCGCGGACAAAATGCTTCTAATTTTATTATAACATATTTTTGTGAGAAAATCAAATTTTCAGTAGTGTAAGTAAAAGAAAAGAGAGGTTATCCCTCTCTTTTTGCTTTCTGTTCTGCTTTCTTTGCGCGCATTGCTTCGTCGCGTGCAATCTTCTTGGCTTTCTTCTCTGCGTCAGCTGCAGCCTTCTCTGCCTTCTGCTTTACGGAAAGAGCATAGGACTCAGCCTCGCCGTATCCATCGTAGGGGTCGCCATCGCGCGAACCAGTGGGTACCTTTACAGTGATGACAACGTAGTTGTCCTCGCCGTCCTTGTCCACCACGGGGATGGCAATCTCATTGGACTTGACACGGAGCACCTCCTCACCGGAACCGGAGAGAAGATTGGTGATGATGTCGATGTACTGTGCGCGGAGTGCCTCGTTAGTTGCCTTGTTCATAATGTTACCTACCCTTTCTTTTTTAATATTTTTTTGAATTTTCTTTTTTTTCTATATATATTATATCATATTTTTGAAAAAAAATCAAGTTTTAATTTTTTAATAATTTGTAAATAAATTGTGAACGTGTTGCGCGGCAGCTCATTATTGTAGCTCCTGGGGTTAACACTTGTACGTACATAAGCGACGGGCCGCAGCTCCTGCATTTCCAGGCGTAGCTGAAATTTGACACAGCTCGTAGCTCATTGCATTTTATAGCTGGCAGAAATTTGACAAGGGGTCGGTCGCCCTCAACATTTGACTTACTCTTGTATGTACATATGCAACTGAAATTTGACAAGCGTGAAAATTTGAAAAATTATAGTAGTGGACCCCACTACTACAACAAAACAAAAAAGAAGAGGACGATTACTCGTCCTCAAATAATTTTTGTATAAAGACAATTGCCACATATATTAAAAATAACATTATCATTATGGCACAATAGTATTCAACCATATTACTCGTTCTCTTCCTCTATAAAATATTTATCGTGATTGTTCTTTATACGATTTAGAATATGGGAAAGTATATATTCGTGGCACTCGTTTATATCAAGTCCAAGTGCCTGTGGCGTATCTATAAAGCACTCAAACATAATCGCGTCAATAGAATTGTTTATATCTTGACTCAAGATTTTCTTTTCCGATTTATTCATTTTACTCTTCCTCTCTAATATATTTTGCACCATCGTCTGTATATAATATACTGACCTGAAGTTTGTAATGACGAACAAGTCTTGCACCACAGTTACATTCGTATTGTTCTGCAATACTCTTTGTGGTATAATGATATCCCTCAATAAATTTTATTTGTGTGGCGCTACCGCAATTTGGACACTTAATCATATTGCCGCACCATAACGAGGGCGCACCCAAGTATCATGGAATGAGCCGTCAGAATAAAATCTAAATACGGCTTCATGGTTTTCGTAGACGATAATTACTTCACCGCTTTTTACGGTAAATTCAACTTCGCCTTCTGCCAACATTTGCACAAATTCTGTTTTAGTCATTTTTGTATTCTCCTTTTCAGTTTAAAAACTGGTTTTAGTAAATTCGTAATGTAAACTATAAGTTTTGTATATCTCAAAATCTTTTTTACAGTGTAAACAAGTATAATATGATGTAAATATAGCAAGTTTTCTATTGAGAGCGTCTGTTATAATTTCTTCTTCTTGCCCTCTGTTGAAGCAAGTTCTCTCTTTGTGACAATGAGGACATCTTTTGATTTCATTCATTTTGTTTACCTCTCTTTCTCTGTATATATTATATCACAATTTTATTTATTTGTCAAGTATTAAATTAGTAGTGTGCCCCACTACTATTTCCTCGCAGAAAAACGAGAGGGTTTCCCCTCTCGCTCGGCTTTACTTTTTGCCGTAAAGCCTTATGCCGTCCGCACCGCTTATTTTTCTTTTGCTTACATAAGTGAAAGTATGCTCAACCTTTTCGGTGTCAATTACTGTAAAGGTTTTTTCCACTTCTCTCGGTATTATTTTCGGCACTTTATAGTCGGTGTTCCACTCACACCCCAAGTCTATACAGTGAGCCAAAATTTCGCACTCGATTTCGCTATCGGCAAGGGCGGTATGCTCTTCCATAAAATCGTGATTACCGCTTATATATCGGTAAACGGCTTCTGCGGTGGTGGAGTAGTTGCCACTTTCGGTGAGTAGTTGGTAGTGTTCGCAAAAATCTTTATAGGCTTCGGTAAAACCTATCTTTTCCATTACATAGCCACGAATATCGTGAACTTGCAAGGTATCAAGGGGATTAATGGTCTTAAACCAATCACAGTTAAACTGAAATACACCCTCATCAAATTTGCTGTTGTAGGCATAGGCGTCTGTGATTTCAAATTCAACAATATCACGATACATTCTTTGACAGATGTAGCCCCATTTGTCAAGGGTTGCGGTCTTTCCTCTCATTCTGCTAACATAGAGGTCGCGTTTGTTTGCGTAATAGGCGGTAGTGAAAAGCATTGAGTTGTGCCATACTTGCTCAACCACATAGTCCCTTTTCAATACGACTTTTCGCTCGTCCACATTGTAAACCACATAGCCGTTATTATAGCAGAACGGCTTTTCAAGATTTGCGGTTTCCGTGTCGAAAACTAAAATATTCAATTTTTTATCCTCACTTTCTACCATAGGGGTTTGCAGTCCTCACCCTCTCGGTATATCTATTATATCATATATTGCCGAAAAAGTCAATACCTTTTTCAAAAAATTTTTATATGAAAATAGTAGTGTGCCCCACTACTATTTTCTTATTCAAAAGAAAGGGTGCTTATGCACCCTCATTCTTTTTTGCTTCGTGTTCTGCTTTGGCTTTCGCCTTTGCTTCCCTCTGTGCCTTATCCTTTGCGATTTTCTTCGCCTTTTTCTCGGCATCGGCTTTCGCCTTTTCCTCGTCTGCCTTTACCTTTTCGGCATACTGTTCTGCCATACCGAAACCGTCAAAGGCTTCGCCGTCATCTCTGCTACCCGTAGGTACTGAAATTGCAATCTTGATAAACTCGTCATTGCGTTCCTCGTCAACCACAGGGAAAGCAATTTCGTTGCTTTTTATTCGGAGGACTTCCTCACCCTGCTCGGTGAGAAACTGAACAAAAAGGTCGAGATACTTGTTGCGGAGTGCTTCGTGGAGTTGTTTCTTGGTCTTTGCCATAGTATTCCATTCCTTTCTTTTTGGTACAATTTATTATACCATATTTTTTTATGTTTGTCAATACTTTTTGAAAAAAAATTTTTGATAGCAATAGTAGTGCACCCCACTACTATTTCGGCGCAAGAAAAAAGAGGAAAGAGTTTCCTCTTTCCTCTCGTTAAAGTGTTTTGCTTTCGGACACGAAATATTTTGCATTGTACTGTGTCAATACTTTTTTTACCGCTTCGCTATCCTTTTGAGTGGCACAATAACAGTTAAATATACTATATCGACCCGCGGGAATGTAATTGTGCGGTATGCCTATCAAATCAAGTTCTCTATCGAGTTTACTTGTTTTGGTTCGTGGAATGGTACATTCTACTTTCCACAACTTATCTTTTCTTTTTGCTATTTCAACTCTTTTGACAACGAACACGCCAACCAAATTTGCCAAGCCGATAATCACTGCTTTCCAAGCCAAGCCCAAGCCGTCTGCATTCATATATACAACAACAATGGTGTATAAACCATAGGCAAGGGCATTGACTATTGCCGCAGAGGTTGCACCGCACTTAATCGTGGCTATTGATTTAATAGTCTGTATAACCACATTAAGAATGTTGAGAACGATGAACACAAGTAAAAAGCCGTTCAACGAAAATTCAAACCAATTCATTTTTTATTACCTCGTTTCTTTTATTTACATACTAATTATACCACATAATGAATAAAAAGTCAATACTTTTTTCAATTTTTTTGTAAGAAAAATAGTAGTGCACCTCACTACTATTTCATTGTAAAAAAAATGAGAGGGACGGTTCGCCCCTCTCTTGACCGCATTAGTCTGCGGTGTTCTCGGTGTCGGCTACCTCGGTATCGGTGACCTCGGTGGGAGTATCCTCTCCCTCGTCTGCGGTGGGAGTTTCCACCGCAACGAGAGAATAAGAAGTCTGCTCGCCCTTGCCCTTGACCTTGACTTTCGTCTTGGTGAGCATACCGAGTTTTACCATTTCGCCCGCTACACCGTTGACTTTCTGCGTGGACTGACCGATGTATTTTGCGAGGTCTGCGGAAAGCATAGCACCGCCAACGAGAGCCTTTGCGATTGCTTCTGCGATAGGCTTGTTTTCTGCCTTAATCTCGCCCTCTGCCGTCTTACGCTTCTCGTTTCTCTTGTCGAGCTTGTCAATCTCGCCCTTTGCCCACGCCTTTACCTCTGCGGTGACATTGCCGTTCACGATAAGGGTGAGTGCCTGTCTGTTGGTCATCTTGTCTGCCATAGTTTCTTTTCCTTTTCTCCGTTTTTTATGGAGTTATCGGCTCTCCTTATTACACTTATATTATACCATACTTTTTGGTATTTGTCAAGGGGTTTTTGAAAAATTTTTCAAAAATTTTTTTACAAACAAGGGAGACTTACTACACATCTTCTCTCGCTTGAGAGAAGGAAGATTTACTGCACATCTTGCCCCTTGACTGTATATATTATATCATATAATAAGTGAAAAGTCAATACTTTTTTGTGATTTTCTGTTTGGAAAAATAGTAGTGCACCCCACTACTACAATACGGCAACCCACCGAAATGGGTCGCCGCCTTATTCGTTTTCTTTTTCTTCAAGAACAAGGCTGAGAATAGTTGCCGCCTCGTGAGATGTGATTTCAATAACTACTCCTTTGAGTTGCGAGAACTCTGCGTTAGAGTCGGCAACTTGTATATGCGTTCCGTTCACGAGTAGATACCACTTTTTGTTATTTTTCTTTGTTCGTTTCATTGTTGATTATCTCCTTTTTTTCCTTGTATATATATTATAACATATTATGAGTAAAAAGTCAACCCCTTTTTAATAATTAAAATAGT
>JAZNJE010000002.1:0-18042 GCA_045577905.1 Acutalibacteraceae bacterium
CATACTGCTTTTGCAGCAATTACGTGCATTAAAGGTCCACCTTGTGAGCCTGGGAATACCCCTTTATCTATTGCTTTTGCAAATTCTTCTTTGCAAAGTATTAGTCCCCCTCTTGGTCCTCGAAGTGTCTTGTGTGTTGTGGTTGTAACAATATCGGCATAGGGTACAGGGCTCATATGGAGACCTGCGGCTACAAGGCCCGCAATGTGGGCCATATCTACCATAAAGAGTGCTCCGACCTCTTTTGCAATGTCGGCAATAATATCAAAGCGAATTTCACGGCAGTAGGCAGATGCCCCCGCAACGATTAACTTGGGGCTACATTCCTTTGCGATTTTTCTCATCTCATCATAGTCGATATAACCGTCATCACCTACACCGTAAGGGACAAAGTTATAGTTTCTTCCCGAAGCGTTTACGGGAGAGCCGTGGGTTAAGTGTCCTCCGTGGGCAAGATTCATACCCATAACGGTGTCGCCGTGCTCAATAACGGCAGAATATGCCGCCATATTTGCCTGTGCACCCGAATGGGGCTGGACGTTTGCATGATCTGCACCGAAAAGACGGCAGGCACGCTCTCTCGCAAGATCTTCAACTACGTCAACATGCACACAACCGCCATAATATCTTTTTCCGGGCAGGCCTTCTGCATATTTATTGGTAAGAATAGAACCCATTGCCGCCATAACTGCGGGAGAAACAAAGTTTTCACTTGCAATAAGTTCAATATTCTGTTGTTGTCTTTTGTGCTCTTTTTCCATTGCTTCGCCGACTTCTCGGTCGAATTCGGTAACGAAATCAATAGACTTCATTAAATTTTCGTACATTCCTGTAACCTCCAAAAAATATATGTAATAATTTTACTATAATCGAACCGTAAATGCAAGGATTTTAACAAAAAAGAGCGAAACCGATAAGGTTTTGCTCTTTTTTCTTGATTGCAATGAATTTCCGTCATTATTTACCACAAATCATATTTTGACTCATTTTCTTTGTTTCTCCTGTACCAACGTCCGTTTGTAAAGTCGGGCATGGCAACAGGCGCACCGCCCAGAACAATAGATTTTTCCGTAAGGGCGGTTATTGCCATATAAGTTGCAGTATCATAAACGTCGATAGGCGGTTCTCTGTTTTCAAGAGCACATTCTATAAATGCGCTGATTACAAGATAGTCCATTCCGCCGTGGGAACCTGCGCCGTCATAAGACTGCCAAAGAGGATGCAGATATTTTTCTTCATACTTATCTGCATTACCCCAAAGTTCTCTTCTTCTTTCCCTGCCCTCGTATTCTTTATGCTCATCATCAAAGAAAAAAGAGTCTGTGTCCTCGAAATAGGAACCCTTTGTACCTCTTACCGTTATTGAACGGCTGTAACCCCGCGGAAGTGTGGTGTCAAGAGTTATTGATATGGTTTGACCGTTTGCACATTTGATTGTGGTCGATACCACATCGCCCTGCTTAAACTCAATCTTGCCGTACTCGTGGTCGGCACCAAACTCCTTGACTATATATTCATGCAGTCCCTTTGCACAGGACGCCATAGAGCAAAGCGAAACTATGCGGTTTCCGTTGTTGATTTTAAGCACTTTTCCGATAGGAACGAGTTCGTGGGTAGGATAGTTATCACAGCAACGGTTAATATAGTTTCTTAGCCTATAATGTCTGTTTTCTATTCCGTGTGCTATTTGACTGCGAAGGTCGTGAGAATAACTGCCGGCACAGTGAACAACCTCTCCGAAAAGGCCAAGCCTTTCCATATGGTAAAGCATCATCTCACGTTTGCCGTAACAAGCATTTTCGAGCATCATACAAGGAATCTTTGTTTTCTCGTATGTGCGTACAAGCCGCCAACATTCCTCCACAGAATATGCACCGCCAACCTCAATGCCAACATATATTCCCTTTTCCATTGCCGAACAGGCAACGTTTATATGGTCCTCCCATGCGCAAAGAATGATTACCGCATCAATGTCCATATCGAGCAACTCTTTATAGTCGGTTGTCTTATTGGGACGGTATCCCGCCTTCTCAAAAATGAGTTCAATGGCGCGGTCATTTCTGTCATCGTAAAGGTCGCAAACTCCGACAATGTCTATTCTATCGGTCATACTTAAAAGTTGACTTCTTAAAATGCCGTAACCTCTTGCCCCAAGTCCTACCAGCCCGATTTTTAGTTTTTTATTCATAATAAAGCCTCCTGACAAACCGAACACTTGAAATACCTAAAATGTTATTATTAGTCCGAATCTATTATGTATCAGATGTTTTAACAAGCAACATCCATAAAAAGGGGTAGTCGGGCTCAGTCCTGCACCCTTCTTCTCCCGGTCCGAAAACAACTTCCCGGTTCATATTTTACCTATAAATCGTATTTGCTCTTAAATGTTCTGTCCGGCTTTTTGTACCAACGTCCCGTGGTAAAATCGGGCATATATACAGGAGCGCTTCCCTTGGAAATTGACTCCTCACTCAAAGCGGTCACCGCCATATAGGTTGCGGTATCATAAGCATCAATGGGAGGCTCTGCCTTTGCCTTGGCAAACTCGACAAAAGCAGAAAAGAGAAGATAGTCCATTCCGCCATGTCCGCCGCTTGCATCATAGCCCCTCCATAACGGATGGAGATATTCCTCCTCATATTCTTTAGCATTTCCCCAAAACTCTTCGGCTGACCACGCATGTTTATGTTTTTTATCTTCAAAAATCATATTGGTATCTTCAAAAAATGCCGCAGAGGTGCCGTGAATTGTATATCCTCTGCTGTATGCACGAGGAAGGCTTGTATCAAGGGTAAGGCGGATTGTCTCGCCGTTAGCACATTTCATAACGGTAGTAATCACGTCCCCCTGTTTGTATTCTATCTTTGATCTCTCATCATCGGGGCCGAATTTTTCGAGTGCAAACTTGTGAAGTCCCTTTGCACAGGAAGCAGTAGAGGTAAGAGAAACAATACGGTTTCCGTCACCTATTTTCAGCACCTTTCCAAGCGGTACAAGTGCATGGGTAGGATAGTTTTCGCAATTTCTTTTTATGTAGTTATAATAACGGTAATGGTCTCTGTCTTTTCCGTAAAGAAGTTCCCCTCTTAAATCATGGCAGTAGGCACCGTCAACGTGAACAATATCCCCGAAGAAGCCCTGCCTTGCCATATTGAGGGTCATAAGTTCCTTTTTACCGTAGCAACAGTTTTCGAGCAGGAAAACGGGCACCTTTGTCTCCTCATAGGTATTAATGAGCCTCCAACAGTCCTCTATCGAATAGGCGCCGCCTACCTCCATGCCGACATAAACACCTTTTTTCATCGCTTGAACAGCGACATTTATATGATCTTCCCACGCACAGGCAATATAGACTGCATCTACGCCCATATCCAAAAGTTCGTTATAATCGGTTGTTCCTTTGGGGCTGTATCCTGTCTTTTCCAGAATCGCTTCCTGAAAATTTTGAACCCTTTTTTCATACAGGTCGCAAAGAGCAACTATCTCAATTTGGTCAAGTAAACGGAAAAGTTCGCTTTTCACAACATTGTTTGCACGTGCGCCGCAACCCACTATTCCTAACTTTAATTTCTTACCCATTTCAGTTCCTCCTCACAAGGCCTTTACTTAAAGCCAATATATCATATAACCGATTTAAAAGCAATACAAAACTTCTTTTTTAGGATATCTCCCATAGAATTATCAGCAGAAAATGAGAGAAAATTATAAGATTGATTTTTTTACCATTTCAAGGTATAATGACCCTGTACGTACCCCTTCGTAAACGGTACTGTCAATGAAACTTTTATGCTTTCTTCCCTTGAAGGAGACAGATATACCCGTTGAAGTTGGTCGCAGATATAAAAAAGCAGGGCTGAACGAAAAAATCTTCCGCCAATACAAGAAATAAGGGCTTTATATGATTCTTAACAATCTAATCGTCAAGGGCAAACTCCAAAGCATTAGAATTAAAGACGGAAAAATAGCCGAAATTTCCGACACTCCGATTACCGGCGGCGCCGACCTCGGCGGAAAAATCTTAATTCCCGGCTTTATTGATATTCACACCCACGGCTGTATGGGTTACGATACAATGGATGCCGATTTTTCTCCTATGTGCCGTTTTTATGCACAACACGGCACCACAAGTTTTCTGCCTACCGCAATGACTATGGGTTATGACGCCCTCGCCCGTGTTTGCAAAGCCAACAAAAACTGCGACGGAGCAAATATCGTCGGTCTTCATTTTGAGGGGCCCTATATTTCTGCAAAATATAAAGGTGCGCAAAACGAAAACCACATAAAGGCACCCTCTGTTGAGGAGTTCAAACAATTTAAAGGGGTCTCCCTTATAAATGTTGCCCCCGAGGTTGACGGGTGTTTGGATTTTATCCGTGAGGTTTCTCATTTTTGCGTTGTATCTATCGGGCATACCGACTGCGACTATGAAACCGCTATAAAGGCAATTGATAGCGGTGCAAAGTGCCTGACCCATACCTTTAATGCTATGCCGCCCCTGCACCACAGAAATCCCGGTCCTATCGGGGCAGGCGCCGAAAGACATATTTATGCGCAAATTATCGGCGACCTTTTACACCTTCACAAAAGCGTGCTTCTTGCCGCCTACCGAATGTTCGGCGCCGACCGTCTTATTCTGATTTCCGACTCTCTTCGTTGCACAGGTCTTCCCGACGGAAAATATGAATCGGGCGGACTTGAAATAGTGCTAAAAGACGGTCTCGCCCGTCTTGTTGACGGCACAATAGCGGGAAGTGTTGCTACTGTGTGGGACTGCGTTAAAAACGCCTCTTCGGTAGGTATTCCCTTCTATGAGGCGGTCGATATGGCAAGCCGTAACCCTGCCGACCTGTTAGGTCTTAAAAAGGGAAGAATAGAGGTAGGCTATGATGCCGACCTTTTGATATTGGATAATGAAACTCAGATTTCTTCGGTTATAATCGGAGGAGAATTTTTTGAATAATACTTTGGAGGTTTTGGTATGGATTTTCACGCAACATTGGTAATTATGGCGGCAGGAATGGGCAGCCGTTTCGGCGGTCTTAAACAAGCAGAACCCGTTGGTGCAAACGGCGAGGCTATTGTAGATTATTCGGTTTACGATGCCGTCGAAGCAGGTTTTGACAAGGTTGTTTTTATCATCAAGAAGGCAATCGAGAAGGACTTTAAGGAACTTGTCGGAAACCGTATTGAAAAGATGGTAAAGGTCGAATATGTTTTTCAGGAAATTGATAAACTGCCCGACGGTTATTCCTGTCCCGCCGACCGTGTTAAACCTTGGGGCACAGGTCACGCCGTTCTTTGCTGCAAAGGTGTTGTGAATGAGCCTTTTGCCGTTATCAATGCCGATGACTACTACGGAAAGAGTGGCTTTAAAACAATCTATGAGGAACTCAAAAAGCAGACCGGTCAATACTGTATGGTAGGCTTCCAACTGAAAAACACCGTTACCGAAAACGGCACCGTTTCCCGCGGTATTTGTGAGGTAAAGGACGGTTGGCTTGAAGATGTTACCGAGTTTACAAAGATTGACAGTATGAGCCGTTACTACAACGATAACGGCGAATATGCAGGCGATCTTGACCCTAACCGACTTGTTTCTATGAATATGTGGGGTCTTTTGCCCGATATTTTTGATTACCTTGAAGAAGATTTCAAAAAATTCCTTGATGCCCGTATAGGCGAAGCAAAGAGCGAGTTCTTTATCCCCTTTGAGATTGACCGCCTTGTTAAGGAAGGCGTTAAAAAGGTAAAGGTTCTTTCCTCTGCCGACCGTTGGTATGGAGTTACATACCGCGAGGACAAGCAGAGTGTAGTTGATGCTATTGCCGAAATGACCGCCAAGGGTCTTTATAAGTAAACTGCAATAAACAATAAAAACCGCATCTTTGGTAACTGACCAAAGGTGCGGTTTTTTGTTCTATTTTGAAAAAAGATATCGGTAATAATCGGTGTCGAGAATCTTGGCGGAAATTTGGAATTTATTATTTATAATTTCCTTATAACTGTTTATGTACCGCTTCTTTGCTTCCTCGTTTTGAAAGTCATCAACACCGGGGAAAAGGATAAACTCTCCCGTTTTTGAATTATATTTACCGCGCTCGGTTATAAAGGAACGGTCGGAGAATATAACAAGTTGGCTTGAAGTTGAGAGAACATCCTCGCCCATAAGAAGCCTTGAATCATACTCAAAACCGAAAAGGTTGAGAACGGTGGGCAAAATGTCTATCGCTTCGCAGTATTTATCGACCGTCGGCGCATCCTTTGTACCCTGACAGTAAAGGATGAAACTGCTTCTGTAAAGTTCAAACGCCGAGTCAAACTCGCTTTCGTTTTTACCCTGGATGGCATACATTTCTCTCCAAAGACGGTATTTATCCCCGCTGGTTTCAAGGCCGTAGGGGTAATGGTCGGGCGTTATTACGATAACCGTCTTGTCGGCGACCCCTGCGTCATTCAGTCTCTTTAAAAGTTCCTCCATTGCAAGGTCAAACTCGATATTGCAGGCAACGTATGCCTTAATTTCTTCCGAACAGTCAAGATTTTTCACCTTGTCCCAGTGCTTGCTCGCCATCGTATTTCCGATTTTGGTATAATTGAGGTGTCCGCTGACCGTCATATAATATGCGTGGAACGGCTCCCCGCTTTTGAGATAATCGTCGGTGGTGCATTGTATCATTTCGAGGTCAGACTCAGGCCAAACCTTTTTAATGTACTTTTCAAGTCCGTTGCCCCATCCCTTATAAGTGTAGCCCATATTGGGGTGCGAAATATCTCGGCCGTAGTATGTATAGGTATGATTATGATAGGCAAAGGTGTTTTTTACTCCTATGCTCCTGAACATATTGCCCAGCGTAAAGGGCATATGGTTTGCGCCCGAAGTTTTAAAACTCCACACACCCGATTTGGGTATAAGACCCGTGCAGTGGGCATATTCGCCGTCGGAAGTCGAAACTCCCCAGATAGGAGTATAGAAATTAGTGAACTTAAAGCCCTCTTTACTCATTTTATTAAGGGTTGGAGTAAGTTCCGGATAAAGTTCGTACGCATAGGGTGAAAATCCCTCCGCCGTTATGGAAATAAGGTTGTAGCCCTTATACATGCCCGTATATTCATTTTTATTGGTTGGTGCAACTCCCGAAAAATAGGTGCTTATTGTTTTTAGGGTCTTGTCCTTTTCGGATTCCGCCAATCCCGCAAAATCTATATCCATAACATTAGGAGATGTGTCAATCTCTGGGTCAGGCTCCTCCTTGGAGCCGGGCGGGTCAAGTTCGTTGGGGTTAACCGTCTCGGAAATTTCAAGTTGTTGCTCCGCCCCGAAAATATTGTATTTAATATCCAGATATTGGGAATAAAGCATACCAAACTGACCGACCGCAAGGTTTAAATCAAAGGAACCGGAACGAACAGACGCAAGGGCGGGCACCAAGGAAATTATTCCCGACAGAGAAATTGAAAGGACAATTGATGCCCCTGCCGGCATAAGAGCCTTTATGGGTTTTTTATTTAAAAAGCATATTTTCTCTCTGAATACAACGAGGAGTACAATGGGAAGCGCAAGCAAAATAATTGCGGGAATCCCCTTGACTATTGCATCAAAGGTATTTTCTATCATACCGCCCTCGGTAATTTGCGCAGCACCCCCGCTGAATACCGAGTTTAAAATCATATACTTTCCGAAAAAGCCTTGATAAACCGTCTGGGTGGCAAACAAAACAAATATAACCGAGAGCAAAACAATGGTGGAAATTTTGCCCGCAGTTCTGCCGAAAAGTCTTGAAAAAATAACCGAAAGGGCGGCGGGCAGCACCGAAAAAGCCGAGCCAATAAGGATTCCCCAACCAAAAAATTTATCTACCGTAAACGCCCTTAAAACAAGTTCCATATAAATAACACTGACCAAGCAGTATATATGCCCGTTAAAAATAACCGGTTTTGAATGCTTCATCTTAATCACCAAGATTATTGTAGCACAAACCCATCTTTGGGTCAATTAAAGTTTCTCTTTTTTATTTTCTTTTGAATTTAAAATCGAGTATCCGAATATAATCTTCTTCTATCTGCACGGCAGATACATTTTCTCCGAAACCTATTTTTCTAATTCCCACATAGCCCTCGCAGATTCCCAAAAAGACCGCCGAAACGCAAACAAGCACTACGGCGGTCAGGACTGCGGCTCGCAAACACAGTTTTACCGATTTTTTGTTGATTTTCATTTTTCTTACTGCTCCCCGAATAACAAAATTAAAGAAATTATGTAAAAGGGTATCTTAGTAGGCAAGATCATACTATGGTATTAAGCAGGCTTGCGAGTGCCTTTGCCGCAAGGAGTGCGGCATATTCCGCCTGCTCCAAGGTGTTTGAGTCGGTACCCACCTCCAAAAGCATTGAGCCTACCGTCATATTCTCATTGTAAAGCCGAGAAGCCAGAACAAGGGGTCGGGCAAGCCCCGGATACATAACCTCCATAGTCTGTTGGAATTTAAAAGCAAGGCGCAGATTTTCCCTCCAATTGGGGAAATTTTTTACCGTTCCGCTTTGGCTTCCCATAACCAGCATAACCTGTGCCGCCTTCTTGCCGTCTATCTCGGCAACGGGTCGGATTCGGTCGGTTTCGTTAGCCGAAATGGAGTCTCTGTGAATATCCAACACTACCTTTATTGACGGATAACGGTTTAAATATTCCCTTATTGTAACGGCGGCTCGGTCATAACTGCCTGTATATGCGGGGTGGTCGTGCCATGTTGTATCGTGAATAACCGAAATTCCCGCATTTTTAAGGGTTTCGGCTACTATATCGCCGATATGAATTATATTTTCAGAGTTGTCGGTCGAACGAGTTGCGTCAGAGGAGGTGTAATAGCCTCTTTCCTCCGACATAAAACTTTCGGTGGAATGGGTGTGAACTATCAGGACCTCGGGGGCTTCTCCTTTTTCCATCTTAAAGGAAAGTTTGCTGTTAAGTTCGGTTTTTATATCAACCGAAAGGCCCGACGAGTTTTTCATATAAACATTATTATAGGAATATTTTGCCTCATAGGGGGATATAAATCGTTCGATTATCTTTCCGAGAGCCTCCTCATTGCTTCCCCCCACCTCTACTGTGCCCGATGGTTGGGAAGGCGGAGTCGGAGTTTCCTGACTTTCTTGCTCGGTTTTATCGGTTTTTTCACTATCTAAAAAAATCTGCGGCAATGTAAATTCAAAGTTTTCGGCAATATTTGTGTCTTCTTCAATCTTTTGTTGCTCAACACTTTGAATAGGTGCACCGACACTCCCCGCCGCAAATACGCACAGGGCAACCAAAAAGGTTGTTAAAAGCGGCAACATATTTTTTATTTTTTGCATTCGGCTCACCTCATACAAATTATATGAGCCGTGCGGCTATATTAGACTCATAATATCGTCAAGGGAAAGACTTTTTTGCAGGGTAAGATTGATGCCGACCGCCAAAAGTTCGGCAGCACGGTCTATCATCATATCAACCTCCTTCGGCGTAACAACCATATCAGGCAGGCCCTCTGACCGTCCTCCCGCATCCGAAAGGAGGGTTTTAATGTCAACCACCGTCGGAACCCCCACCGCAATGACCGTTCTTCCTATCATATCCTTGTCTATTCTCTGTCTGCGGTTGCCTATACCCGCCCCCGGCCGTATGCCCGTATCGGTAAGTTGTATTGTGGTGCCAAGCCTTTTTATATCCCGTGCCGCCAAGGCATCTATCACGATTACGGCATCGGGTTTGATACGGTCTGCCGTACCCATAATAATTTCTGCCGATTCTATTCCTGTCTGTCCGAGGACTCCGGGAGCCAAAACCGAAACCGGAAAAAGTTTATTTAGACCTATTTCCTCTGCCAGTTCTTTTGAAATGTGCCTTGTGGCAATTATTCTTTCTGCCGTTTTGGGGCCGAGTGCATCGGGGGTAATTTCGTTGTTGCCCAGCCCTGCCACAAGCACAGAATTGCATTTTTTCGGAAGCAGTCGGGTAAGTTCTGCCGCAAGCCGATAAACGGCATTTTTCGAGAGCCCTCCCGACGATGAAAAAGAAGGCACCTCTATTGTGATGTATTTTCCGCAAGGTTTACATAATGTCTCGGAGGCTCTTTCGGTCAATATCTCCATCCGTGAAACCTTAATATCGCCAAACTGCTCTTCCTCTGCCGAGACTCCCTCAATATTTTTGTTAATTTCCGCCCTTTCAAGGGCGAGGTCGGTGCGTATATGCATTTTATCCCCACTAATGAAAAAATTTGCTTGCTTTTTTTAAAAGATTGTGTTATTATAACATTTGCTCTAAACTAAACTGAGGAGGTGTAGTAATGCCTAACATCAAATCTGCAAAGAAACGCGTATTGGTAAGTGCTGCTAACTACGAGCGCAACAAGGCATATCGTACAGGTCTTAAAACCGCTGTTAAGAAGGCAAATTCCGCTATCAAAACAGGTGCTGCGGACGCTGACGTTGCTGTAAAGGCCGCTGTTAAGAAGATTGACCAGGCTTGTGCAAAGGGAATTCTTCACAAGAACACCGCAAGCAGAAAGAAGTCTGCTCTTCAAAGCCGCCTTAATAAAGCTCAGTAATAATATAAATCAGACTTCGCACCAAAAGTGCGAAGTCTGTAAGAGCTTTATAAAACTGAAAAACGCAGGAGTCTTCGGCACCGCTTTTTAAAAGTGTGTGTCGATTTTCTTATTATATACAAAAACAATACCAAGCAGTATAAAAGAGACAGATTTATTTCATTGATAAATCTGTCTCTTTACCTTTTTTAAAAACTATATAGACGGTTTTCTTTTTTAGTCTTGATATTTTACCGCTTCGGTGAATTTTTTGTCTTTACCGAGCAAAGAAATAAGGTTGTTTGCCGCATTGATAAGATGCTGGCAGTCAGCCAGATGCTCCGCCGCAGTGCGGAAACGCGCCTCGTTCTTACCGATGGCTGCCGCCAATATAACTGCCACGGCGGTCGAGGTCTCCCCGTTGCCCTGTACAAACATTTCGGCAAGCATATCCATAAGTTTTTTAACCGTTTTACGGTTTGCGTTTTCAAGGGTCTGTCTGATTTCAGGCACAAAATAGGTGGTCATAAAATCAAGATAGAGGTATTTTCCCTTCTTGTCCACCTCTTCCTTATATACGTCCTTTAAAGCGGGATATACGGCAAGGAGTTTTGAGGTCAACGTGGTAATCGTAACCGACCCTCCCTTATTTGCAGAGGGAAGTTCTACCTCCAAACCGCTTCGCTTTTTGCCCTTTACACCAAGTTTTTTCTTTAAGGTGTCAACAAAATCGATACCTACACCCTCGGCATCCTTTTCGGTCTGACTGTCATCAAAAAGATAACTGCCGACATCCTCAAAATCGCCGATTTTACCCTCGTTTATTACTGCCGTAAAGAGTTTATACACCTGACGGGGTTCATCATAAGAAACCTTTACAGCGATTTTATCGTTTTTAAAAATATCTCCGTCGGCCTTTAAGCCCTGCTCCTCAAAAAACGGACTCATTTCACCGATGACGGTGCCGTAATATCTGTTATCCAAATTTTTCACTCCGTAATAAATTATTTCCAAATTATTTTAACACATTATATCCGATTTGTCACGAAAAATAATCAAATCTGCCAATAAATCGGTTTTTGACCGCTCTCAGTTAAAAGTTGATTGCAGATTGAAAAGTGACGGCATCCAAAAAATCCGCCATAAGCCGAAAGAGGACTCGGATGTACCGTAATAAGTTTTTTATGTATGGGGTTTTTTATTATTTCTGCCTTTTTGCGTGCATTTGCTCCCCAGAGCAAAAAGATTACGGGGCTCTGCTTTTTGTCAAGTTCGGCAATGACCCTGTCGGTAAACTTTTCCCAACCCATACCCTTGTGTGAATTGGGTGTGCCCTCTCTCACCGTAAGCACCGTGTTGAGCAACAATACCCCTTGCTCTGCCCAAGCAGTAAGTTCCCCGTGGTCGGGAATTTTAAACCCAACATCGCTCTCCAACTCTTTAAATATGTTTTTAAGACTGGGCGGAGGCTCTACCGGACGTTTTACCGAAAAGCAAAGCCCGTGTGCCTGCCCCTCTCCGTGATATGGGTCCTGACCTATAATTACTACCCTTGTTTTCTCAAATGATGAGGCTTTAAGGGCGCTGAATATATCATTCATATCGGGGTAAATTCTGTGTGTCGAATATTCTCTTTTAAGAAATTCACGAAGTTCTAAATAATAAGGCTTCTTAAATTCATCAGCCAGAATTTCATCCCAATCGTTACCGAAATGCACCATTCTTAAACCTCCTTACATTGAGATAATACCAAATCTTTATAAATAATTCAAGAAGCAGAAGATAATCATTTGCCACTAATAAAAAAGCAGGAGGCAAGGTTTCCCTTGCACTCCCGCTAAAAAGGGGGGCAAAATTAACTTGTTTTCTCATATTTCGGTATGAGAATTCTATATTCGATAAACCTTTCGGTTTCCTTTTGCTCGGTAACGGCATTGAAGCCGGTCTGTCTCATCGTCTCGACTATCTTTGTAAGGGAGTTTGCAAAAAGACGGACATCCCCCACCGCCCCTTTGCGGATTGGCTTTACCTCTTTGGGTTTGGGGTGCAACATCTCTTCTATGTGGCGTTCCGCCTCGGTAAGGGTCATTTGTTCGGCAATTATTGTGTCGAGCGCCTCGTTTCTGCGCTCCTCCGGAAGCCTAAGCAATGCCCTTGCGTGCCTTTCGGTCAGTCTCGCAGCGTCTATTCTCCGCCTTATATTCATATCAAGCCGTAAAAGTCTAAGTTTGTTGCACAAGGTTGACTCGGCTATTCCAAGCCTTTCGGCAACCTCTCCCCGTGTCAGCCCATAGACATTTAAAAGTCGGTTTATTCCCTCGGCTTCTTCAAAAGGTGTCAGGTCGGTCCTTTGCAGATTTTCAATAATTGTAATATAAGCAGCAGAGAGTCCGTCGGTGCGTTTTATTATGCAAGGCACCTTTTTCAGCCCCGCCAATTTTGCGGCACGTAGCCGTCTTTCTCCCGCAATCAGTTCATAGCATCCGCGGCTTTCGGGCCGTATTAAAAGCGGTTGGATTATTCCGCTTGTCCTAATGCTCTCGGCAAGTTTTTCGAGTTCGTATTGGTCAAAATAGCGTCGGGGCTGTGAAGGACTCGGAAGAATATTGTTCACATTTATTTTTACAATTTTGAGGTCGTTCAAGCACTCTCCTCCCTTCGACTAAATTATAAATCTTATTTCGGTTTTTTGCTACAAAAAGACATCGACATATTTCTATTAAAAATGAAAACAACCGCTATCGTTATAGCGGTTGTTTTGATATTTTTGCAGATATTCTGGGGTACTTTGACGGAGTTTGCGATATTTTCTTTGTAATAACAAAAGCCCTCTGCTCCTCTCCCGTCAAGGTTTCAAGGTAAAGTTTCGCCTCTGCTCCGCCGAGGAGGGCAGACGCCCTTTTGCTCTCGACTATTTCTTCCCTTGCCGACGGTCCTTTCATCGAACAGAAAATACCTCCCACCTTGCAAAGGGGCAGACAGTATTCATATAGGGTAGAAAGCCGTGCTACCGCCCTTGCAGTTACAAGGTCATACTGCTCTCGGTGGGCTGCGACTTTGCCTGCTTCCTCCGCCCTTAAATGAACCGTTTTTGCAGACAATCCCAACTCTGCCGTTACCTCGTTCAGAAAAAGAAGGCGTTTGTTGATTCCGTCAAGAAGGGTGAGGTCAATTTCGGGGCGGAATATTTTAAGCACAACACCGGGGAACCCTGCCCCCGTTCCGACGTCGATTACCTTTGCGCCCTCTTTCAGGTCAACGTACTTCAAAAGCAGAGCACAGTCCAAAAAATGCTTTATCACTATACCCTCGGGGTCGGTAATGGCGGTCAAGTTTATTTTTTCGTTCCACTCTACCAGCATCTCGGCATAACGGTTTAGTCGGCTCAAAACCGTCTCGTCAAAAGGAATTCTATTTTGTTGCAGAACAGGGGTTATAAGTTCTAACGGACAGTTCATTTTTTGCCCTCCGTTCTCTTTTTTTCAAGCCAGATATTAAGCACCGCAACATCAGAGGGACTTACCCCCGAGATGCGGGATGCCTGACCCACGTTAGACGGCTTTATTTTGGAAAGTTTTTCTCTTGCTTCAAGCCGCAAGCCCTCAATTTCCTTATAATCGATACCGTCTGGCAAAATGCGGACTTCAAGTTTTAGCATTTCGTTTACCTGCGACTGCTGACGGATAATGTATCCCTCGTATTTTATCTCGACCTCCGCCTTTTCGGCGACGTCATGGGGAAGGTTCGGTCTGTCAGGGTCAAATTCGGCAAGATCGAAATAGGAAACCTCCGGTCTTTTTATGAGTTCGCTCATCTTTATTCCGGTCGAAAGCGGTGTCGTACCGAGGGCTTCGAGTTTTTGGTTTAAGGCATTGCTCGGTGCTACCGTAAGGCCTCTTACCCTTTCTATTTCAGACTCCTTTTGAGCCTTTCTTTCTAAAAAACGGCTATATGTTTCCTCGTCTATGAGTCCGATTTCATAACCTATCGGCATAAGTCTTTCGTCGGCATTGTCCTGACGGAGAAGAAGTCTGTATTCACTTCGCGAGGTCATCATTCGGTAGGGGTCCATACAACCTTTTGTGACAAGGTCGTCGATAAGGGTGCCTATATATGATGATGAACGGGAGAGAACTATCGGATCCTGTCCCTTGTTCTTTCTTGCGGCATTTATACCTGCAACAAGTCCTTGCGCCGCCGCCTCCTCATATCCCGACGAGCCGTTGAACTGTCCTGCGCCGTAGAGCCCCGAATGGTTCTTAAATTCAAGGCTTGCGTTAAGCGCAAGAGGGTCAACGCAATCATACTCAATTGCATATGCATTACGCATAATCTGAACCTTTTCAAGTCCGGGTATTGAATGATATATGTCAAGTTGAACCTCTTCGGGAAGGGATGATGACATTCCTTGAAGATACATTTCTTCGGTATCTGCACCGCAAGGCTCAATAAATAACTGATGTCGTTTCTTGTCGGCAAAACGGACAATTTTATCCTCGATAGAGGGGCAATAACGGGGTCCCACTCCCTCAATAACTCCCGAATAAAGCGGGGAACGATGAAGATTGTCGAGAATAACCTGCTTTGTTTTGTCGTTTGTATAACTCACGTGGCAAACAACACTGTTTTCCCTCGGCTTTTCGGTACGCCAAGAAAAGGGTACAACCCTCTCGTCACCCTCTTGCACTTCAAGGTTGCTAAAATCTATACTGCTTTTAAGCACTCTGGCGGGTGTTCCCGTTTTAAAACGGCGAAGCGGAATACCGAGCCGTGTGAGAGCGTCGCTCAGCCCCTCGGCGGCAAACATTCCGTCGGGGCCTCCGCTGTAATTGACCTCGCCGACAAATATCTTTCCTGCGAGGAAGGTTCCCGTTGCGATGATAACCGTTTTTGATATATATTCTGCTCCGAGTCTTGTAACACAATGCCAACCGTCATCATTTTTGAAAAGGTCAACAACCTCCGCCTGCTTTAAGGAAAGGTTTTCTTGAAGTTCAACCGTGTGCTTCATAAGGGCGGTGTATGCCTTGCGGTCAATCTGCGCACGCAGAGAATGTACTGCGGGTCCTTTGCCCAAATTTAACATTCGGCTTTGAAGCATTGTTTTATCTGCCGCAACACCCATCTCGCCGCCAAGGGCATCTATCTCACGGACAAGATGACCCTTTGCAGTTCCGCCGATTGACGGATTGCAAGGGAGATTTCCGACCGAATCAAGATTTATGGCAAACATTACTGTCTTTTGTCCAAGTCGGGCGGCGGCAAGTGCCGCTTCTATGCCTGCGTGTCCCGCACCTATGACCGCAACATCAATATTTCCTGCAAAATAGTTCATAAAAACCTACTTTCCGACACAAAAACGACGAAATACCTCGTCGGCAACTTCATTTGTAACCCGTTTTCCGTCAAAGGTATAAAGATATGCGAGGGCATCGTCAACACAAACACCTACCGCATCTATCGTGTAGCCGTTTTTAAGAAGTTCTTTCGCCTCGCTAACACAGTTATGTGCCTTTTGTGCAAGGTCTCGCTGACGCTCGTTAAGAAGTACCGCCGCAGAGGAGTTTATATTTAAAACTCCCGTAATTTCTTCTATCTCTTTTATAAGTTGTTGGGCACCGAGACCCTCTTTTGCTGAAATTTTTATAACCTTAAATCCCTCTATATCCTCGATTACACAAGCCTTGTCGGTCTTGTTTAAAAGAACGAGGGCGTTTTTGTCACGTATAAGGTCTAATATGCTCTTGTCGTTATCGTCGAGAGGCTCCGATGCGTCAAATACCGCAAGAACAAGTTGTGCCGTTTCTATTCTTTCCTTTGCCCGACGAACACCGACCCTTTCGACCGTATCATCTGACGAGTGAATACCCGCCGTGTCGGCAAGAACAAGGGTCAGACGTCCGCACTTCACCCTTTCTTCAATAACGTCTCGGGTCGTTCCCGCAATCGCCGTTACTATCGAACGGTCCTCTCCGACCAGAAGATTCATAAGTGTGCTTTTGCCCACGTTCGGCTTTCCTACTATTGCCGTTTTTACTCCGTCACGGATAAGTTTTCCGCTGTCATAGGTCGAGAGCAGAGAAGAAAGACGGTTTGCCGCCTCGTCTAAAAGCGTAAGAAATGAGGAGGGTTGTAATTCAGGCAAATCTTCGTCAGGGTAATCACTGTATGCCGCAAAATTTGCCGCAAGGGCAATAAGCGCCTTTTCAGCCTTTTCGATTTCACGACTTACCCTGCCGCTTTTTGCCGCAATTTGAAGTTTTAATTCCTCTGCCGACGATGCCGAGATGAGGCCCATAACACTTTCTGCCTCTGCAAGGTCCATTTTTCCGTTTAAGAAGGCTCTTTTGGTAAATTCTCCCGGTGCGGCAAGTACGGCACCCGCGTCAATTACCGAACGGAGCACCGCCTTAACGGCATATTCTCCGCCGTGGCAGGATATTTCGACAACATCCTCCCCCGTGTAACTTAACGGAGCCCGAAAGAAGGTAACAACCGCTTCGTCAAGCAGTTCTTCGCCCGAATAGATATGACCGAAAAGAGAGGTATAGCCCGAAAGCCCGCTTACCTTCTTCTTATTAACGTTTTTAAAAACCTTGTCGGCTATCTCTGCCGAACGGTCACCCGAAATACGGATAACCCCTATACCGCCCTCACCCATAGGAGTTGAGACGGCGGCTATTGTTTTTTCCGCCACTTTTTTCACCTGCTTTTTTTGAAAACCAAAAACTTACTGAAAAGATAATTAAGTATAATCACTAAAACGCTGACTGTCAGTTTTGCAACCATTCCCGTTACACCGAAAAGAGGGAAATCAAGACCGATGTTGTAAAGGACCTCGGGCAGAATTACATCTAAAATTCCCGTTAGTGCCCTCACTCCGAAAAATATCAAAAACTCCCGTAAAAGAACAACAAAACCCCTGCCCCGAGTGCCAAAAACAAACAGTTTATTGGTAACAAAGGCAAATAACACGGCGGCAATCCACGAAAGGGCGCTCGCCCCCGTAATGCCGATAAAATCTACCGCAAGAGAATAACTCAGCAGGCTGACAAGGGTAGTCAGTATTCCGTATGTAAAATAAAGTATTACTTCCTTATTCTTTTTATAAAACCGCTTAAAAGACACCCTTTTCACCCTCCTTTATTATAATTTAATTTTGCTAAAGCCACTTAACAAGTGGCTTGTTGAAACGCTTTTAGAGCGTTTCGACTAACTACAATCATTATCATTTTATTTTACAATAATATAGTATATATTGTCAAGGGCAAAGGGTTTTTTTAGTGAATAGTGAAGAGGTTAGTATGTCGGCAGAGCCGAAAATATATAACAACAAAAAATGGGTTTACTGTCGTTTGATAGTAAACCCATTTATAATTATAGTCTGTTTTCCAATGATAATTGTAAGAAATTACTTCTTTTTAGAAAATTCTTTCATAAGACCGTTTAAGATTTCCTGCTGTCGCTCGGTTAGACCGTC
>JAZNJE010000003.1:0-6613 GCA_045577905.1 Acutalibacteraceae bacterium
CCCAACGTTGCAAGAATGAAGATCCTCGGCGCAAACGTTATCGAGGTAACTCACGGTCTCCAAACGCTTAAAGAAGCTGTTGACGCGGCATTTGACGCGTACAGCAAGGAATATAAGGAATCGATCTACTGCATCGGCTCGGTTCTCGGACCGCACCCCTTCCCGATGATGGTGCGCGACTTCCAGAGCGTAGTCGGAATCGAAGCGAGAGAGCAGTTCGTTAATATGACCGGACATCTTCCCACCGCCATCGTTGCTTGTGTGGGTGGCGGATCGAACGCGGCAGGACTTTTTGCAGGATTTTTGAACGATCCGGTCGATATATATGGCATTGAGCCTCTCGGAAGAGGCCCGAAGCTCGGCGATCACGCGGCAAGCCTCAAATACGGCACCGAGGGCATTATGCACGGCTTCAACTCGATAATGCTCAAGGACGAAAACGGCGATCCCGCTCCCGTTTATTCGGTAGCAAGCGGACTTGACTATCCCTCTTCGGGACCCGAGCACGCCTTCTTACAGGAAATCGGCAGGGTAAAGTATGATGTTATCAACGATGAGGAAACTATCGACGCATTCTTTAAACTCGCCCGCCTTGAGGGAATAATCCCTGCAATTGAATCTTCCCACGCAGTAGCCTTCGGCATGAAACTCGCCAAAACTATGGACCACGGCTCTGTTCTTATTAACCTCTCCGGAAGAGGAGATAAGGATATGGATTACATTCTTCAGAATTACGGTATAAGA
This sequence comes from Acutalibacteraceae bacterium, assembly GCA_045577905.1. Lineage (GTDB taxonomy): Bacteria > Bacillota > Clostridia > Oscillospirales > Acutalibacteraceae > SFWF01. The sequence goes on from JAZNJE010000003.1 coordinate 745, forward strand.
TAAACACAATTTACACAGAAAAACGGCTCGATTATTCGAGTCGTTTTTTAGTGGTCAAATTCAGATTGTTTATATTGTAATTAGGTTTGTAAGAAGCACACCTTCCCTCTGCTCTTTGCCCGTTAATTTGCCTTATTACTCCTGAATACTCGAATTTTGTACAATTTCAACAAAAATTGTTGATAAATTTGTATCTGTATTTTAGAAAAGTGACAAAAGTTACTTGAAAATATCGGTAATTTTTGGTATTATATAAAATAATATGGTTGCTTGTAATATGATACGGAATAAATACGAATTGGACACAATATAATAAATTATTATAAATGGGGATGAGTATTTTGAAAAAAACAGAGTGTGTAGCAATGCTTCTTGCAGGAGGACAGGGTAGTCGACTAGGCGTGTTGACTCAAAAGATAGCCAAGCCGGCTGTACCCTTCGGAGGCAAATACAGAATTATAGATTTTCCGCTTTCAAATTGTGCCAATTCGGGAATTGATACGGTAGGAATTCTTACTCAGTATCAGCCACTTGAACTTTCCGATTATGTCGCAAGCGGAAAGGCATGGGACCTTGACCGTCTTTCGGGCGGCGTTCATATTTTGCCGCCATATCAGTCAACCGACGGTGCAGGCTGGTATAAAGGAACAGCAAATGCAATTTATCAAAATATACAGTTTATTGAAAGATACAGTCCGGAATATGTGCTTATTTTGTCGGGTGACCACATCTATAAAATGGATTATTCCAATATGATTGATTTTCATAAGGAAACGGGTGCAGACTGCACAATTGCCGTTTTGGAGGTGCCTATGGAAGAGGCCTCCCGTTTCGGCATAATGAATGCCCGTGAGGATGGTGTGATTTACGAGTTTGAGGAGAAACCGAAAGAGCCTAAATCTAACCTTGCCTCTATGGGAATTTATGTCTTCGCTTGGGAAAAACTTAAAAAATACCTGACCGAGGATGAGCAGAATCCCGATTCGGCTAACGATTTTGGCAAAAACATTATTCCGATGATGCTTAACGAAGGTCAAAAAATGATGGCATACCGTTTTGCGGGATATTGGAAGGACGTAGGTACGATAGACTCCCTTTGGGATGCAAATTTGGACCTTTTGAATCCCAAAATCGGACTTGATTTATCTGACCCTGCCTGGAAAATATACTGTTCGGGCGAGGGACTTCCTCCTCAGTATATTTCCGATACGGCAAGTGTTGAAAATTCCCTCGTTACGGTAGGCTGTAATGTGGCGGGCAACCTTGACTTTTCGATTCTGTTTAAGAATGTAACGGTTGAAGAGGGGGCAACGGTTGAATATTCACTTATAATGCCGGGAGCAACGGTCAAAAAGGGTGCGACTGTCTGTTATTCAATAGTTGCCGAAAATTCGGTAATTGAGGAGAATGCCGTTGTAGGAGAACCGCCCGAAAGAGCAAAAAATATCGATGACTGGGGAATTACGGTTATCGGAGAAGGGCTTACTATCGGCAAATCGGCAGTAGTAACGGCTAAAAAGATGCTTACCGAAAGTGTAAAGGAAGGAGGAAGAGTATAATGAAAACCAACAACATTTTAGGTGTTATTTTTGCAAATTCTCACGACGTTCTTTTAAAGGACCTTACAGAAACACGCTCGATGGCATCGGTGCCTTTCGGCGCAAATTACAGAAATGTTGACTTTATGCTCTCAAACCTTACTAATGCGGGGGTTGCAAAGGTGGGACTTGTAACCAAAGCAAACTACTTTTCTTTAATGCGCCATTTAGGCAACGGAAAGCCTTGGGACTTGGACCGTAAAAACGGGGGACTTTCGATTTATCCGCCTTATTCTTCGGGCGATGCACAGGTTTATAAGGGTAGAATAGAAGCGCTTTACGGCATTATGGAATGTCTTTTGGAGAGTGAGGAGGAGTATGTTATCCTCTGTGACACCGATGTAATTGCCAACATCGACCTTCGTGCGGTAAAGAAATACCACACCAAAAATGGTGCCGATATGACCATAGTATATACCAGAGGTAAAAAGCCTCTTGGTCAACACGATGTTATGGATTTCGGCTTTGACAAAAACGGCAAGATTATATCGGTCGGATTTGACGAAAATGATAATTGCGACTACGGACTTGATGTTATCGTTATCAAGAGGGAACTTTTAATTGATCTAGTAAACCAAGCCTATTCGTCGGGCTCGGTCAGTTTCTCACACGGAATAGTCGAGGCATATTATAAAAAGTTGAATATTTACGGATATTTCCACGACGGATATACCGCAGTAATGGATAGTCTTGACAGTTACTTTAAGGCTAACAGCGATCTTTTAGACCCCGAAATAAGAGCCGACATATTTAACAAGGATAGGCCTATCTACACGGCATCACGTGATGATATGCCGACAAAATACGGTGTTGAATCGGCTGTTTCAAACTCCTTGATTGCAGACGGATGTATTATCGAAGGAGAGGTTAGAAACAGCATTCTTTTCCGTAATGTTATAGTGAAGGCGGGTGCGGTTGTTGAAAATTCGGTGCTTATGGAGGGAACTACCGTATGTGCTGAAAGCCGACTGAGTTGCGTGATAACCGACCGCTTTGTTACTGTTACCGAAGGAAAAACACTTGACGGAAGCCAAACTTTGCGTATAATTGGTAAGAAGGAAACTGTATAGGGAGGCGGAAAAAATGAAGATTTTGTATGCAACAAGTGAAGCCTATCCTTTTGCGATGTCGGGAGGTCTTGCCGATGTCGCGGGGGCTTTGCCAAAGGCTTTAAGACGGCGTCTTGTGGGTTGCAGAATTATTTTACCTCTTTATGACACAATTTCCGACGAGTTGAAGGCCAAGATGAATTTTATCACGAGCATTACGGTGCCCGTTTCTTGGAGACGTCAGTATTGCGGAATTTTTGAGGCTCGTCATGACGGGGTAATCTATTACTTTCTTGACAACCAATATTATTTCAAGAGGGATGCCCTTTACGGTTTCTATGATGACGGGGAAAGGTTTGCTTTTTTCTCACGTGCCGTGCTTGAAACGATTGCTTATATTGACTATAAACCCGACATAATACATTGCAATGACTGGCAGACGGCTTTGATACCCGTTTACCTTGACAGATTTTACAGGGACAATCCTCTTTATACCCATATTAAAACGGTATATACCATTCATAATATACAGTATCAAGGCAAATACGGAACAGAACTCATAGGTGATGTTTTGGGTCTCTCCGATGATGATGCGGGGCTTGTCACCTACGACGGCTGTGTCAACCTGATGAAGGCGGCAATACAGTGCAGCGACAAGGTTACAACGGTATCTCCGACCTATGCAAAAGAAATTTTAGACCCATTCTACTCTCACGGGCTTGACCGTATTTTAAAGGACTATACTTATAAACTTTGCGGAATAATCAACGGAATTGATACGGCGGTTTATGACCCCAACACAGACAAGGATATTTTTGCGCATTATTCGGCAGAAGATTTTACAAATAAGGCAGAAAACAAGAGTGAACTGCAAAAACTGATGGGATTGCCCGAGAGGGGAGAAGTCCCCGTTATCGGTGTGGTTTCACGGCTTGTGGGCCACAAGGGATTTGACCTTGTTAAATACGTGTTTGAGGAAATGGTCGGGCAGGATGTTCAGTTTGTCATTCTTGGCTCGGGTGAATGGGAGTTTGAAACCTTCTTTTACGAGATGGGTAAAAAATATCCCGAAAAGGTTGCCTTCAAATTGGGATTTATACCTTCGCTTGCAAGAAAAATTTATGCGGGTGCCGATATTTTTCTGATGCCGTCGAAGAGTGAACCTTGCGGACTTGCTCAAATGATAGCCCTGCGTTATGGTACAATACCTGTTGTTCGCCGTACGGGAGGCCTTAACGACACAATAATCGACAGTGGTGACGGTTTCGGCAACGGCTTTACCTTTACTGATTATAACGCCCACGAAATGAAACGAGCAGTGGAGCGAGCGGTAATGGGTTACAAAGAAAAGGACGGTTGGAATATACTTGTTGATCGTGCCATGAACTGTGACAACAGTTGGAACTCATCTGCAGGAGCCTATATAGGGCTTTATAAGGAACTGACCGCAAAGTAAAGGGGAAAGTGTTATGTTAGACATTATTAAATCGGTAATTTTCGGAATTATTGAGGGCATCACAGAGTGGCTTCCCATAAGCAGCACAGGTCACCTAATTTTGGCGGAGGAAATATTCTCCTTTAAAAGCGGCGACATAAGTGCAAACTTTATGGAAATGTTTGATGTCGTAATTCAACTGGGTGCAATACTTGCCGTTGTTGTAATATATTGGAACAAACTTTGGCCCTTTTCCTCAAAGGAAAACGGATACATTAAGAAAAAAAGCCTCTTTCTTTGGTCAAAGGTTATCTTTGCCTGCTTGCCCGCTGCGGTAATCGGATTCTTCCTTGACGATTGGATAGACGAGCATTTTTTCAACTCTGCCACAGTTGCGACCACACTTATTCTTTACGGCGTATTCTTCATAATAATCGAGTATTTTAACAATAATAAAGAGCCGAAGGTTAACAACCTGAAAGGCATTTCCTATACAAATGCACTGTTAATCGGTTGTTTTCAGGTTTTGGCACTCATTCCCGGAACTTCCCGTTCGGGAGCCACAATTTTGGGCGCAATGTTGCTCGGCGCTTCACGAACGGTAGCGGCAGAATTCAGTTTTTATCTTGCAGTCCCGGTAATGTTCGGAGCAAGCCTGCTTAAAATACTGAAATTCGGCTTTGCGTTCACAGGATTCGAGGTTGTAATTTTGGCGACGGGTATGATTTCGGCATTTGTCGTTTCAATAGTTGCCATTAAGTTCTTGATGAACTATATCAAGAAAAAAGATTTCAGGTTCTTCGGTTGGTACAGAATTGCATTGGGTATTTTGATTTTGGCGCTGATGTATTTCGGAGTTTTGGCAAAATAAATTTTGGGGCAGAGTTTTATGCTCTGCCCGAATTTTTGCCCCAAAAAAGAAAAATCATAAATCAGAAAAAGCGAGAAAATTAAAGATAATTAAAGAAAAAACGAGTTCGCAAAGGATATTTCAAAAAAATCGAAAATATATGTTGACAAAAGTCTTTGCTTTCGATATAATAACAAAGCATCTTAAAAAAGAAAAAATAACGGAGGAAAGAATTATGTCCACTTTTATGGCAAAACCCGCTGAGGTTCAACGCAAGTGGTATGTGATTGATGCTGCAGGGAAGCCTCTCGGACGCACCGCTGTTCGTGTTGCAGATTTGCTTCGCGGTAAGGGTAAGCCCGAATTCACACCCCATGTTGACTGCGGTGTCCACGTAATTGTTATCAATGCTGAAAAGGCTGTTTTGACAGGAAATAAACTTGAAAAGAAATATTACCGTCATCATACAGGCTATGTAGGTCATTTAAAGGAAGTTAAGTATGCAACTCTTATGGCTAATAAGCCTGAACTTGCTATGGAACTTGCTGTTAAAGGAATGGTTCCCGATACCACAATCGGCCGCGAGGCTTTAACCCGTCTTCGCGTTTACAGAGGCGCTGAGCATCTTCACGCTGCTCAGAAGCCCGAAGTTATAGACTAAGAAAGGAGCACAGAGTAATGATTGAAGGAAAGCCTTATTTTTACGGAACCGGCAGAAGAAAGAGCTCTGTTGCCCGTGTTCGCGTTTACAACGGAACAGGAAAGATTATAATCAACGACCGCGAGATTGACGATTATTTCGGACTTGAAACCTTAAAACTCATCGTTCGTCAGCCCCTCAACCTCACCGACACCCTCGTCAAGTTCGACATTATCTGTCGTGTTGCAGATTTGCTTCGCGGTAAGGGTAAGCCCGAATTCACACCCCATGTTGACT
>JAZNJE010000004.1:0-2242 GCA_045577905.1 Acutalibacteraceae bacterium
CCGATAAGGTCGGTCAACTGACGGGGTGTAGTGCCCTCGCTTGCCATCTTTCCGACAAGGTCCTCATCCTTCTGTTGGATTTTTTTGCTTATTGCCGATTTGAGTTCGTCTCCCGAAAGGCCTGCGAAATCGTTATCTGCAAGATATTTTAGTTTAAGTTCGTTAGGAGTTCCTTCAAGTCCCTTGGTGTAGGCGGGGGAAACAACGGGATCTGCAAGTTCCCAAATTTTTCCGACGGGGTCCTTAAATGCGCCGTCGCCGTAAACCATAACTTCAACCGCCTTGCCGGTAGCATCAAAAATTCTTTTTTGAATATCAAGAACAAGGGGCTGACAGTCGCGGGGGAAGAGTTTTACGGTATCTTCGGTAGCCTTGTTAGAGCCAAGCAGACCGTATTTCTCGTTATAACCGCTTCCGTTTACGGGAGAGTTAAGAATCTCGTCAAAACCAAAGACTTTTTGTGCACCTGCGTTTTTAAGAAGGCGACGTGTACGGAAACGTGAGTGAATATCACAATTCAAAACATTCTTTGTATATGAAAGAATGGCTCTGGGATCGTTAGCGAAGATTATTTCACACTCGGCACCTGCTTCGGTAATGAGTTGCTCGTAATATTCAACATAGTCAACACCCGTAAAGCGGTGTTTTTCGTATCCGAAAAGTTCTCTGTAACGCTTTAAGTCGAGAACATCGGTATATGGATTAACCCCTGCTTCGTCAAGTGCGTCGAGGGAAACCAAATGATTTCCCACTTCGTCTGAAGGGTAGGAAAGCATAAGAACAACCTTTTTAACCCCCATTGCGATACCACGAAGACAGATTGAAAAGCGGTTGCGGGAAAGGATGGGAAGAATAACACCGACTGTTTCTTCTCCAAACTTTTCTTTAACGTCAAGGGCAATATCGTCAACCGACGCATAGTTGCCTTGTGCACGTGCAACAATAGACTCGGTCATTGCGATAATGTCGCGGTCGCGAAGGGCAAAACCGTCGCACTCGGCAGCCTCTAAAACGGAAGCGGTGACGATTTCGGCGAGATTATCGCCTTCACGGATAATAGGTGTACGGATACCCCTTGAAACGGTACCAACCATACGGCTCATATAAGAACACTCCTTGAGTATAAAATACAAAATTCAATGTTGAAAACGCCAAATTAAGGCCTGTTCAACACACCTATGCCATTATAACAAAAAAGAATTAAAAAGTAAATAAAAAAATAAAAAATGTTATTTTGTGTTTACTTTATTATCTTTGGGTTATATCATTGAATTATACTGAAAATATGCTGGGAGCATTTTGAATTCCGGAAAAACTGTTTTGATGCCCTTGATTACTGGTTTTTGACATTAAGGATCCGATAAAATATTAAATCGTGATCCTTATAAAGGTCTAACTATTTTGCTCCCGCTTTAAAGCGCTTGCAAAATTTATTTTTACATATTAAAAAAGTTCTTTACATTTTAAAAAGTTTATGATATACTAATTTGGCTACCGTTTACAAGGCTTCGGGCGACTGCTCCAATGGAGAACACCTAACGACCCTTTGCTTTGTTTATCGGCGGACAAAATATTAAAATGAGGTGAAAATAATGACAAACGAACAAAAGTCGGCAATTATTGCTGAGTATGCTCTCCACGAGGGCGACACGGGTTCTCCTGAGGTTCAGATTGCTCTTCTTACATTCCGTATTAACGAACTTACTGAGCATCTTAAAGTACACAAGAAGGACCATCACTCTCGTCGCGGTCTTTTAAAGATGGTTGGTCACAGACGTAACCTTCTCGCATATCTTACTAAGGTAGATATCGAGCGTTACCGTGCTATCATCAAGCGTCTTGGCATCCGTAAGTAATTACAAAATAGGGCAGACCGTATCTAAACGTACGGTCTGTCTGTGTTTTTAAAACACACAAAATTTTAGTGAATTGTTCAAAAAACAGGGGAAAAGTTATGCGGTAAATCGAGCCGCCAAGTCTAATTTGCGGTTGGATTTATTGCTTAACTGTCCTCTGTAAAATATAAATTATTTGGAGGTAAAAAGTTATGTACGAAAATTTTAGAAGTCGGATCGTAGCCATGTCGTTCTGTGAGCCAAGGAGTTGGCACAATAATTTGTCTTCCTAAGACCGCTTGGCCTCCGACTTAGCCGCCAAGTCTAATTTGCGGTTGGATTTATTGCTTAACTGTCCTCTGTAAAATATAAATTATTTGGAGGTAAAAAGTTATGTACGAAAATTT
>JAZNJE010000005.1:0-4286 GCA_045577905.1 Acutalibacteraceae bacterium
GGAGCACGGCACAGGACCCTGCGGCCCTTGCTCCGAAATTTATTTTGACCGCGGCGAAAAATACGGTTGCGGCAGTCCCGACTGTAAACCGGGATGCGAATGTGACCGCTATATGGAAATTTGGAACAACGTTTTCACCCAGTTCAATAATATGGGCGACGGCACCTACACCGAACTCGAACACAAGAATATTGATACCGGTATGGGCCTTGAACGTCTTGCCTGTGTAATGCAGGGTGTTGACAATATGTTCGAGGTTGATACCGTAAGAAAGATTCTTGATAAGGTATGTGAACTTTCAAATAAAACCTACGGCAAGGATAAGAATACCGATATTTCTATCCGCGCTATTACCGACCACGCAAGAAGTGCTACCTTTATGATTAGCGACGGTGTTATCCCCTCTAACGAAGGCAGAGGTTACGTTCTCCGCCGACTCATCCGCAGAGCCGCCCGTCACGGCAGACTTATCGGCATAAAGGATGCCTTCCTGCCCACTATGGCTCTGGTTGTTATCGGTGAAAACAAATCAGCATACCCCGAACTTGTCGAAAAGACCGACTTTATTTTGAAGGTTATTTCAAATGAAGAAAAGGCTTTCTCCAAAACCATTGACCAGGGTCTTGCAATTTTAGAAGATCTTATCCAAAAGGGCGGAGAACTTTCGGGCGAAGATGCTTTCAAACTTTATGACACCTACGGATTCCCCTTTGACCTTACCAAGGATATTCTCGCCGAAAAGAATATGACAGTTGATGAGGACCGCTTTAATATCCTCATGAAGGAACAACGTGAACTTGCCCGTGCTTCCCGCAAGGCGGCAGACGGCGAAAGTTGGAAGAGCGACGGAATTTCCTTCGACGGTATTCCCGCCACCGAATTTGTAGGCTATCTTAACAATTCCTGTGAAGCAACAGTGCTTGCTCTCATCGATAACGGCGAATCGGTTGATTTGGCTGCCGAAGGAGAAAAGGTTATTATCGTTCTTGATAAGACCCCCTTCTACGGTGAAGGCGGCGGTCAGGTCGGCGATATAGGAGTCATTAAGGGTGTAAACGCCACCCTTTCGGTACAAAATACAACAAAAACCACCGGCGGTGTCTTTACACATATTGCAACTGTTGATTCGGGTGCAATATCGGTCGGAGATACCGTTACTGCCGAAATTGATGTGACTCGCAGAAGTGCTATCCGCAGAAATCATACCGCTGCTCACCTTTTGCAGGCGGCTTTGCGCCGTGTTCTAGGTACCCACGTTGAGCAGGCAGGCTCTTACGTCAGCGAAAGCATTACCCGTTTTGACTTTACCCATTTCTCGGCTCTTACTAAGGATGAAATTTCATCTGTTGAGGCTCTCGTAAACGAGGCTATCCTTGAAGGCATAGATGTTATGAACCGTGAAATGCCTATTGCCGAGGCAAAGGCACTCGGTGCAATGGCTCTCTTCGGCGAAAAGTACGGCGATATTGTCAGGGTTGTTAAGGCGGGAGAGTTTTCTACCGAACTTTGCGGTGGTACCCATATTGACAACACCGCCAAAATCGGCCTTTTCAGAATCATATCCGAATCGAGCGTTGCCGCAGGTGTTCGCCGTATCGAGGCGGTAACAGGTACCAATGTCCTTTCTCTTTTAAATAAATATAAAGACACTATTGATGAGACGGCATCGGTCTTAAAGAGTGTTAATGTTATGGAAATTGCTTCCCGCGCCGCAGCACTGACATCCGAATTAAAGGAAATGTCTAAAAAGATTGAAGCCCTTGAAACAAAGATGGCAGGCTCCAAAATTAACGACCTTTTGGCAGATGCCATTGAGAAAAACGGCATTAAGATTATCTGTGCTCTTATTCCCAACACCCCTGCATCTGACCTACGCACTATGTGTGATAAGGTAAAGGGCGATAACCCTGCCGCTGTTTGTCTTTTCGGTTCAACAGTAGGCGAAAAACTTACCTTCTGTGCCGCTTGCGGTGCCGAAGCGGTAAAGAAAGGTGCAAACGCAGGAAATATTGTCCGTGAAGTTGCAAAGATTACCGGCGGCAACGGCGGTGGAAAACCTGACAGTGCTATGGCAGGCGGTAAGGATATTTCAAAGGCAAATGAAGCCATTTCGTCCGCAAAGCAAATTATTGCTGATATGATAGGAGAATAATTATGAAGGACTGTTTGTTCTGTAAAATTGCCGCAGGCGAAATACCTTCAACCAAGGTTTTTGAAAACGATACTGTTTACGCCTTCTTGGATATTGACCCTAAGGCACCTTTCCACGCAGTCGTTATCCCTAAGCAGCACATAACCTCTGCGGCAGATATAACCTCCGACAATAAAGACCTTATTGCCGATGTTTTTGAAGCAATCAGCCTTATTTCAAAGAATGAAAATCTCAATAAGGGCTTTCGGGTTGTAAACAACTGCGGTGAGGACGGGGGACAAACCGTCGGCCACATACATTTTCATCTTCTTGCCAGAAGAAATTTAGGTTGGCCTCCCGGTTGAATATCAATTAAAAAGGGGTAAACTAAAATGTCTGATTTTTATAATATGAAAATTGCGGGACTTGACCGCAGTCTTAAAAAATTTCCTGTAAGCGATACTCTGGACATAGCGGCTTTCATACTTTTCGGCGATGTTGAAATCACCGTTGCCGCCGCCAAAGAACTTCTTGAAAAGGCTCCTGAATTCGACTACATTATCACTCCCGAGGCTAAAAGTATCCCTTTGGCTTATGAAATGGCAAGACAGTCGGGTAAGCCATATATAGTTATCCGCAAGGGTGTTAAGGTTTATATGGGCAACCCCGTTTCTGTTTCAGTTCGTTCCATTACAACCCAGAAAGAACAGCATCTTTATCTTGGTGAAGATGAGGTTAATTTAATAAAAGGCAACCGCGTTCTTATCGTTGATGACGTTGTCAGCACCGGCGAATCGCTTGAATCGGTCAGAGAACTTGTCCGTACCGCAGGCGGTATTGAAGCAGGTGCTTGTGCCGTTTTAGCAGAGGGAGATGCCGCAAACCGCGATGATATTTTCTTCTTAGAGCCGCTTCCTCTTTTCTTTAAATAAAAATTTCCCCGTTTTATATGACGGGGAATTATTTTAAAATTATGAAAAGGCCTTTTTTAGTCATCGGGTCTGTTGCACTCATCGTCTCCTTTATAGCGATAGTTAAAAATTTAATTCTTTTACTCGTTATCTTCACAATCTTTCTTATCGGGACAACCGTGCTCTTAATAATATCTTCTAAGAAAAAATGTTGTACTCTTAGTTCCTTTATCGTATTAGGAATCATTCTTGTTATTTTAATTGTCTCGATATTCTTGGTTATTCACATCAATAAAGCAGAAAGACGGATAAGCGGTTCTACCGCCTCTATGACGGTTACCGTCATTCGTGAGCCGACCAATTACGGAATTTATACCGAATATTTTTGCAAGGGAAAACATCCCCAACTCGATTACAACATACTTTTTGCCGTACGTACCGACAAATGTTCCCTTTCTATGGGAGATTCAGCAGATTTGGTCCTCCGTTTTTTCTCTATTGAGCCTGAATATTCTAAAAGAAGTTTGGCTGACGGTTCCTTTGTTTATGCAAATGTTATTACCGTAAATGAAGAAATTTGCGGCAACAATATTTATAAAAGCATCGGTAATTTAAGAAAAAGTATTAAAAACAACATATATTCGGTACGCAGTGACGATTTAGGCGGCATCTTGATTGCACTGCTTACGGGAGACCGTACATATATTTCCGATTTTCTGTATAACGACACAAAGGTGTGCGGCGTTACCCATATCCTTGTTGTTTCGGGTATGCATATAGGCATTCTTACGGGCGCAGTTTTTTGGCTTTTTAAAAAACTTCATTTTTCTAAAAAACTCGGCATACTTTCGGTATTTTTTCTTATCTGTGCCGTTTTGGTAATATGCGATTTCCACTCATCTGCACTACGGGCGGCTGTCACGGGAATGCTGTTACTTCTTTCAACCCTAATAGGCAGAAAAGCCGACCCGCTTAATTCTCTTGGCTTTGCGGTATCCGTTATGACTTTGTGCAACCCGTTCATTGCGGGCAATGTTGCCTTTTTACTCTCTGTCTTTTCAACCTTCGGCATTATTTTCGTAGCACCCAGAATTATATATCTTACCGAAACGGTTAAGTCCTCCTCGCCTCTTGCAAAGCCGATAAACTATGCTTTAAGGGTCATAATTGCCTCCTGTTCGGCAATTATTGTGATAATTCCCGTTACGGTATATTATTTTGAATATGTTTCAATACTCTCACCC
>JAZNJE010000006.1:0-4224 GCA_045577905.1 Acutalibacteraceae bacterium
GATGAATATGATTCTTTATAGCAAAGTTTTCGGTAGGAAGGCCAAATGCGTCCCAACCCATTGGATAAAGAACATTATAGCCTTCAAGCCTTTTCTTTCGTGCAACGATGTCAAGTGCAGTGTAAGAACGGGGATGTCCAACATGAAGGCCCTGGCCCGAAGGATAAGGAAACTCTACAAGTCCGTAAAATTTGGGGAGAGTGTAGTCCTTTTTTGCGGCAAATGATTGTTTTTAATACCATATATCCTGCCACTTTTTTTCAATTGTACTATAATTATACTGCATACTAATCTTCCTCCCTTGCAGTAGTCAGAATTTTGTCCAAATCCAATTTATCTCCATCCGCCCACATACGGTCAAGATTATAATATTCACGAGCATCGGCAGAAAAAATATGAATAACAACGCCGTTATAAGAAAGCAACATCCAACCCGTAGCTCTTCCCTCTATATGATCAGGCAAAAAGCCCGACTTTTCTAGTTTCTCCTCAACCTCTTCGGCAAGCGCCTTAATGTGATGCTGTGAGGTTGCAGTTGCAATTATAAAATATTCTGCAATCACCGTAAGTTCTCCTACGTGGATTGCATTTAAATTTCGTGCTTTTTTATCATTCAATGCGTTTAACGCAATGCTAATTATTTTCTCACTATTCAACAAAACATTTTCTCCTCTTTTATTTGCACATAATTAAATAGTTATAGGCAGAAAGTGTATCGGGGTGAACCGACGCTTCCTTTTGTAAAAGTTCGCTAATTGTATATTTGAGTGCATAAATCATAGCTTCTTCCAAAGACTTCCTTGAAAGTTCCCGCATTATGTCAACATCAGGGTATTTTCTATCCTCAGACGTGAAATCTGAAATATAAATTACTTTTTCCAGTAAGGACATATTGCTTTTTGCAGTCGTATGGTATCTTATTGCACTAATAATATCCGCATCAGAAATTTTTAAAACCTTTTCAACATAGACCGAGCCCGATATAGCGTGCCAAAGTTTTGAAGATGACCTATCAATATCAGGAAGTATTATATCAAAGTCATTAAAAATCTTCAAGTGTTCTTTACTACTAAAATTTTTTGTTATATCGTGCAAGAGTCCTGCAAGATACGCTTTTTTTACATCGCCGCCGTAAATTGTAGCCAATCTCTCGGCCTCTTTTGCTACGGCAAGTGAATGGTTGAATCTGTAATCATCAAGTTTTTCTCTTAAAATATCCAAATATTTATCATACATTATAAGTCACCGTAAACACCATTATCACAAATATATTCATAAATATATTCGGGCAGCAAACCGCCAACACATTCGCCTTTCGAAAGTGCATTTCTGATTTGGGTTGACGATATTTCAGAAATATCGGTTTCAATTAGTACAATATCTGCACCCTCATCGGTCAGTTCATTTACCGAAGAACTGAATTCATCTGCATCAACCCCGCCGCGAGAAAAAACTAACAAAGAAGCCAATGACAAAATATCTTTGTAGTCCTTCCATTTTTTAAAACCTGTCATCATATCTCCGCCGATAACAAGATATATCTTTTGACCTGTAAACTGAGAAGCAATTTCCCTAAGTGTATCAATAGAATAACTTTTCCCGTCTCTCAGCAGTTCGGTGTTATTTACAGAGACATTTGCGAACTTTCCGGCAGCAAGTTCACAAAAAGCCAATCTGTCATCATCACTTGCTAAAAAATCAACATCCTTATGAGGAGGTATTTTTGTCGGTATAAGAACAACCTTGTCAATAAATGAAAGTGAAGATACCGTTTTAATCATCTGCTCGTGTCCTATATGCAGAGGATTAAAAGTTCCACCAAAAACGGCTAACGATTTCATATTATTTTACCAACTTGATTGTTTTATTCTGCAAACTCTCTCTATATAAAACAAAGCGAGTTCCTATTACCTGAACAACATCGGCTCCAAGACTGTCAGCAATAGTATCAGCCGCCTCTCGACTCGTAATCGGAGCCGTTTCCAGAACACGGAGTTTGATAAGTTCGCGAGCCTCCAAAGCGTCGTCAATTTGTTTAATCGTTTGCTCAACAATACCCTGTTTGCCAATCTGTAAAATTGTATCAAGTGAATTTGCGAGACCTCGCAGTTGCGCTCTCTGTCTTGAATTTAACATAAATTATCTTCCTTTAAAATATTACTAAGTTCTATTTTTAACTGTCTTAAAGCAATTCCTCTATGGCTAATACTATCTTTTTCATCATCAGAAATTTCAGAAAAGCGTCCGAGCGAAGAAATAAAGAGTGAATCATATCCGAAACCGTTTCCACTCTTAACATCGTGCGCAATTATACCCTCACATCTTCCCTCAACGACAATTTCTCTTCCGTCGGGAAAGACACAGGCAACCGCACTAATAAATCGGGCGGTTCTCTTTTCATCGGAAACATTTTTCATATTAAAAAGTAATTTTTGGTTGTTTTTATCGTTATCGCAAGGTTCGCCTGCGTAACGAGCAGAATAAACACCCGGCTCTCCGTTCAAGGCATCAACACACAAGCCCGAATCGTCTGCAATAGCAGGTATATTAAGTTGAGAAACTGCTGCTCGAGCCTTTATAAGCGCGTTGTCTTTAAAGGTTAGTCCGTCTTCGACAACCTCATCAAGAGGGCTCTCTAAATCTCTTTCACAAATAGGTGTTATACCCAAAGGCTTTAAGATTCTTTCAAGTTCGGCTAATTTTTTTAGATTTTTAGTTGCAATAAAAAACTTCATTTATTCCTCCGCGTCAAAAAGGGCAGCGGTAAATTCAACCGAATTAAATGGTTGTAAATCGTCAATCTGCTCCCCTACCCCTATGAATTTTACGGGTATTTGAAGATCGTTTTTAATCGAAACTACAATCCCGCCCTTGGCAGAACCGTCGAGTTTGGTTAAAACAATTCCCGTAATGTCGGTAACAGTACTGAACTCCCTCGCTTGGTTTACCGCATTTTGACCAGTGGCAGCATCAAGAACAAGCAGAGATTCAACCGAAGCCTCGGGCAGTTCACGTGAAATAACCCTATGCATTTTTGCAAGTTCATCCATAAGATTCTTCTTATTATGAAGCCTGCCTGCCGTATCACAAATAAGCACATCTACGCCCTTAGATTTTGCTGATGCAATAGCATCAAAAATAACCGATGCAGGGTCGGTTCCCTTAACACTCTTAACAAGAGGAACCTGAGCGCGTACAGACCATTCTTCAAGTTGTTCAATTGCGGCAGCTCTGAAAGTATCGGCGGCGGCGAGCATTACTCCCTTGCCTTGGCTTTTCAAATATGCTGCCATCTTGCCGATTGTGGTAGTTTTTCCAACGCCGTTTACGCCGATAACAAGGATAACAGAAGGCTTTGTGTCCAGTTTTAGTGAAGTATCGCCTTCTAGCATTTCGCTTAATATTGATTTAAGACGAATCCTAACATCGGCGGGCTCGGTAATACGATCCGCTTTAATTTCAGCACGAAGTCTTGAACAAATTTCTTGAGAACAATTATAACCTATATCGGCCATAATCAAAATTTCTTCAAGTTCATCCAACAGGTCGTCATCAACCTTGGTAAAACTGCTAATAACGCTGTTAATGGAATCTACCAAGCCGGAACGAGTCTTTGTAAGTCCTGCCTTAATTTTGTCAAAAAAACCCATCAATTTCACCTATTTTCGAGTTTAAGCATTTTTTCAACACTTGAAACATCTAGTTCAAGAAGTTTAGAAATACCCTTTTCCTGCATAGTCACTCCGTAAAGCATATCTGCCGCCTCCATAGTACCTCTGCGGTGGGTAATGCAAATGAATTGAGTATCAAAATTATTGCTCTTCATATAGTCGGCAAATCTGTCAACATTTATATCGTCAAGTGCTGTGTCAACCTCATCGAGGAAGCAGAACGGAGGCGCATTTACGCGCATAATGGCAAAATAAATTGCAAGTGCAATAAGTGCCTTTTCACCGCCCGAAAGACCGTCGAGGTTAGGAACATTTTTACCCGGAAGTTTAACTATAATATCAATTCCGCTTTCAAGAACATTTGAAGGGTCGGTAAAGGCAAGTTTTGCAGAGCCGCCTCCAAACAAGTCAACAAATGTTTTACCGAAGTTTTCATTGATACTGTTAAAGCCGACTACAAATAATTCCTTCATCTGCTCTGTTAATTGAGAAATCAGTTTACCGAGTTCGGTACGAGAACGTTCAATATCATCAACCTGCTCTTTTAAGAAGG
>JAZNJE010000007.1:0-12526 GCA_045577905.1 Acutalibacteraceae bacterium
GCTCTTCCCCTTGCCACAAAAATTATCTCAGGTATCGTTGCCGCAGGTGTCTTGGTTGGTGGCACAACTGCTGTTTTAACAAATCTGCCCGAAAAAGAGGCTTTTGCCGATTTGTCGAGCATTGCTTCCTCCTCTACCGCTTCAGAGGGCGAAACGCCCGAAATCCCCACCGCTCCGACTATACCACCTGCCGCAAAAGAGGTTTTCGATTACTTTGTTGCCGATACATTTTATCTGAGTAAATACGATTCCTATTCCGACTGCGATTACTATGTAAGCTACACAGTTACCGCGACCTTCTACCCCGAGGGCAACGCACTTTATTCAGCGGCTGACGGAGAATATAAAAATTATAAACAACCGGTCGTTATGTTCGATTTTGAACCGGGCTTTGACGAATTTATCCCTCTTGATTACTCGGCGCACAACACAAGCGATGTTTCCTATATTCTTGAATATAACCCCGACTGCGAAGGCTGGGAGGATTTTTTCATTAAGGCTCAAAACGAAGAGCATGAAGAATTTGTCGAGATAAACGGCGTTCTGCATTACGTCTTCAATCCGCCTATGGGTGGCGGTGGCTCGACAGGTCCTATTTATAGCTTCGTAAAGGAAACCGACAACTTCTCGCTTACCCCTCTATCGGTTTCAGAATATGAAGAATTCGAGCTTATTTCTCTTATAGCGAATAGCGACTCAACCCTTTCTGTTACAATTAAGCTCCCCGACGGCACCACCAAAACACTTAATATGACAAAAACCGAGCGTCCTTATTACTCAATCAACTTTGAGCAGCTCGCTTTGAGAAACGAGATTACCGTGCCCACCACCCTCGACCCCCTCGCTCCCGTAATCGCTCGCGAAATTAATCGCGGAGTTGTTGAAATGCTCTCATTTAAAGCAGATGAAAACGGTAAGATAATCGGTCTTGATTACCTTCTAATAACAACCGAGGCCGCTTCCAAAAAATTCTACGGCGAGGATACCGAGGCAGGTGCTAATGCCTATGCCAACAAGCTTTGCGGAGAAGACCGAGGCTATGAATATTCAAAGTCGGGCGACCAGACTGTCTTCAGCTTTACAACAAGCGACAACCTTAAAACCAACCCGGATTTCATTGGCAGAGACCTTTGGGAAACTGTTAATAGTTATCGCGATTTAGGTTATATACTGCGTGAAACCGACTATTAAATCAAAAATTTAAAATTTATAAAACCAAATTAAAACTCACCCCCCCTATTATCAGAAGGATGATAATAGGGGGATGTTTTTATGACATAATTTGACAAACTTAATTTCGCTTATTATAATAAATTCAAAGATTTTTGGAGGTAAATTTTATGAAAATCAAAAGACTTTTAACAATCATTTTAGCAGTTTTAATGCTCGCGCTTTCCTTTGCCGCTTGTAGCAAGGATGATGCAAGCGCAGGCAAAGACAAGGACAATGCCTCACAGGGCTCGTCTGAATCGGGAGATAATGGATTTAGTGTTGACGAATCCCCTTACAGAGCAATTCCCGAAAAGCTTCAATGCAAAAAAATCACTACTATTAAGAAGAACATAAATTATGTTTCCGACAACGGATTCGTTTATAATGAAAATGAAAAATGGGGCTTCATTTCATTTGACGGCAAGACCGATACAGGTGCAAAATACGGCCACATCGACCCTGTTGGCGACTGTTTCGCTTTCACTACGAAGGAATATAATCCCGCCCCCGAAACCGCAACCGACCTTAATAAATTAGGTCTTATTGATAAAAGCGGAAAGGTATTACTCGACGAAAAATATGCCTTCATTTATTATATCGGCAGCACCTTCTATAAGGTATGTACCGTTGAGGCATATAATGAGGACATCAATGACCCTCATATTAACATAGTCTCCATAAATATTGACGACAAATACTATTCCTGCAAGGGTACTTGGGAGGTATTTGATGCAAGTACAGGCAAAATCGTTCCTAATATAAATGGTAACGATGATGAAAATTTATATGCACAAGGTCCTATT
The DNA here is from genome assembly GCA_045577905.1 of Acutalibacteraceae bacterium. Lineage (GTDB taxonomy): Bacteria > Bacillota > Clostridia > Oscillospirales > Acutalibacteraceae > SFWF01. Next base: position 2,016 of record JAZNJE010000007.1, read on the forward strand.
ATTAGCTTTACAAGAGACTATATGAGACATATTTATTTCTCAAACGGAGAAAAATCCGATGATTACACCATTGGCTACGATAACGGATACTATTCGGTTGGAAGAAAAGTATATAAGCCCGACGGAACGCTCGCCTTTGAAGCCACCGACTACTCTATTGACGGACAGGTAGGCGACTATATCCGCGGCAATAGAGATGATAAATTTTTCCTCGTTGACTTTGAGGGAAATATTATATCGGCTGAATTTAACTTCATTCGTTATCAGTATGGCAAATTTATCATAACAAGCAGCTCTTACAACAATGAAATTTATGATTTCGAGGGCAACATTCTTTATGAAAATGTAAGATATGATGTCTATTTCGACGAGGTTTTCCGCTTTGCATTAAGTGCTAAAATTGATGAAGGTGATGCCGTTCTTCTTGCGGCAACAGGCGAAGAGCTTTATAGAGGCGACTTTGAGTCGGATAACAATTATGCTCTTCAGACTTATAAGGGCGACTGGATCGACGGAGATTTTTTCTGCATTAAGGATCGCGACTTCACGGTTCACGGCAATATGCTTGCCGAATGGCTTGTAGAGTCAGACGGAAATATTATAGACCTTGTATCGGGCAACACAATTATCAAGGATTATGAATATTATGAGGCAAACGAAATTGATGGCTTCGGCGTTGTAATTTGCGCTTATAAAATCAACGGAAATTATAATGAATTCGATGTTTATATCGTTCGATAAAATATTTTAAAAAATTTTCAAAATCATAAAACCAAACTAAAAGTCAAAACCCCCTATTATCAGAAGGGCAAAAAGCCTAATGATAACAGGGGGTTAATTCTATGCGATGTGACAGCGGATGACTGACAAAAAACACCTAAATATTTACTATATCTTTCTCGAAGACAAGGCGGTGCACGATCCGCCCGAAAAGATAAAACTTGAAGCTTTAAAAAAAGTTTTAAAAAATTTTAAAAAAAATAAAACCGAATGAAACTTTGAACCCCCCTATTATTGTAAGGGGCAAGGAAAACCCTAAAAAATATAAAATGAAAGAGGAAAAAACAATGGAAAACATCATCACAAATCAGGAAATTTTAACAACAGAGGCAACCGAAACAGAGACAAAGACAAATGTATGGGAAATCTTTAAGACCGTTCGCTACTTCGCTCCCCTAATTTCAAGCGTTGGCGCAATAATCTGGATAGCATCGAAATCAACAACAATCGGCGGCTTCGGCATACTCCTTATGCTCATCGGCTTCATAGTAGCATTAACCGTATGTCCCTTAAAGCTCTTGGCATTCCCCTTTAAGTGCATCCCGACAGGCTTTAGAATTTTCAGAGGCTTCATCCCCTTCTATGGCGTTGCAGACCTTGTAGCAGCACTTGTAGGCACAATAACCGGATTCGTAGTCGGACTTTTCTTAACCTTAATGGTACCCGCATACTTCACCATTAAAAAATATATCGAAAACAAATAATAAATTTATAAAAAACATTTGGAGGAAAAAAACAATGGCTAAAACAGTAAAATGCGCATTTTGCGGAAAAGAAATCACAAAGGGATTCTTCGGCGGAACCGCCACAACACTTGACATCGCAGACAACTGCAATATCAACGTCTGCGCGGATTGTCACAAGAAATATGAGCTTCCTGCCGCTTTAAACTTTGTTCGTTTTTCGGCTAAACTAGGAAATTACAAGTATCTTAACCGCGCAAAACCCACCACCGACGAGGTTATAAGAATGTTTCTGAAATATCTTGAAGAAAAAAAGGAACACACTGCTAAAACAAGTGGCAAGGAATCCACATATAAAGGTTGGTTCTTTGAGAGCAATTATGAGGGTGAATTCGGAGTAAGTGAAAGAAAACTCGGTTTCTTAGCATCGGATATAAGCCGCGATGACAAAATCCGCAGTTTCCAGAGCGACATTATCACAGAATTTGGATTCACAAAGAATGATATTTCTTGCATAGAATATAGACTCAAAGGCGGAGACTTCAACGGACTTTTCCACAAGATATATTCCCTCGAAATCAGGCTCAACAAGGATAAAGATATTACATATAAACCCACTATCGTAATCACTGCGGCAGAGGGCGGCGGCTTCGGGCTCGGCTATAAGCACTTTGCAAATAAGCACGCGTTGGAGTTTCTTGAGGACTTCAAAAAGAAGATTCACTCCGACCTGCCGATCGTTAAGGTAAGAAAATTCAGATAGTTGTAAACAGAATAATAAAAAAGCCGCATAGCGGCTTTTTTATTATTCAAATTCATTCATTTCCTCGTCATAAATCATTGTTCTTACAATATTCAAATACGGAAGTTTTATACTGCTTTTCTGCTCAAATGTTTCAAAAAGAAGTTTTGGATTTAGGTTGTTTGCCCCTGCCGCAAGAGTAATTAAAATTTTATTATTTGAAACCGAAAAGTCTTTTATAGAAAACGTGAGGTTCACCGTATTCATTTTGCCCTTTTTGCTTTGTTTTTCAGTTAGAATTTCATCTAGCGCCAAAAAATTTGCGAGAGCAAGACAGGTGTCTTCCGAAATTTCGTCAAAGGTAATCTCGTAATCGGCAAAGGCTATCTTTCCCACTTTTATACGAGGTTCGGCGATTCCGAACAGTTCTATACCCTCGGGCATTACCGATTTAAGCATATCAAGTGCCTTATCAAGGGGAAAATCATCGTCATCCAGTCGCATATCCATTATATCATAAGTTGACTCAAACCCGAGTGACAGAGGCAGAGCAAAGGTAATATAAGGGTGGGGGTTAAAGCCTTCCGAATACCAAACAGGAATACCCGAGCGCCTTATCATTCTTATCATAAAGCGTTGCAAATCGAGGTGGGATATAAACTTCATTCTGCCGGTCTTTTTAAAGAAAATTCTAACGTCCTTCAAAGCAAACGCCCTCCCCATAACAAGCCGCACCGCAATGTGCACATTCTTCACGGCAATTCTTGGTTGTTTCGCCTTTTTTTGCCTTGATATTTTCGGCTATAAAGAACTTTTTTGTTACCCCGTAATCAAGGTGTTCCCAAGGTAATATCTCTTCATAAGGTCTTTGTCTGTTAACAAAGAACTCATAAGAAACGCCGCAGTCTCTAAATGCTTCAAGCCATTGTTTATAGTCAAAACATTCATCCCAACCGTCAAAATGAAGTCCCTTTTTATATGCCGTAAGTAAAACCTCTCCGAGTCTTCTGTCCCCTCTTGCAAAAACGCCTTCAAGCATACTCGTATAGGCACCGTGCCAACTGACGGTAATCTTTTTGGAACGGATATTTGAAAGCAGATATTTTTGTCTTCTCTCAATTTCAGGAAGAGAAATTTGAGGTTCAAACTCGAACGGAGTAAAGGGCTTTGGCACAAAGGTGGCACAACTGACCGATACCGAAACGGATTTGCCTTTTTTCTTATCGGTGTTGCTATAATAAAGGTCAACAATTTTTTGAGCAAGGTCGGCAATTCCCTTTATATCTTCATCGGTTTCAGTCGGCAGACCCATCATAAAGTATAGTTTAACCGCAGTATATCCCGACTCAAATGCCATTTTGCAGGTTGATAAAATTTCTTCTTCATTGATGTTTTTGTTAATAACATCACGAAGGCGTTGCGTTCCCGCTTCGGGAGCGAAGGTCAGGCTGCTCTTTCTTACCGACTGAACCTTTTCGAGCAACTCCTTGGGAAAATTATCAATACGGAGCGACGGCAATGACAGACTGACCTTGTTATCCTCGCTCCATTCAAGCATTTGATTTAAAAGGCTTTCAATCTCCCTGTAATCGCTTGTTGAGAGCGATGACAAAGAAACCTCGTCATAACCGGTTGACTCGCAGAGCGCCTTTGCCTGTGCATTTGCGGTCTCGGGCAATTTTTCTCGAACGGGGCGATACAAATATCCCGCTTGACAGAAACGACAACCCCTGATACAACCTCTAAATATCTCCTGAACCGCTCTGTCATGCACAATTTCAACATACGGAACGACGAACTTATCGGGATAATAAACTGTATCAAGATTCTTAATAATTCTCTTTTTTACCTTCTTTGGTATGCCGCTATAAATCGGCTCAATTGCTTTTATTGTATCATCATCATTATATGTAACGTTGTATAAGGACGGAACATAAACCCCCTCAATAAGGGAAGCGCGTCTTAAAAACTCCTCTTTTGAAAGTGATTCTTTCCTACACTTTTTATATAAATCTATAACCTCTAAATCGACCTCTTCCCCCTCTCCCAAGAAGAAAATATCAATAAAATCGGCAAGAGGTTCGGGATTTGAAGCACAAGGCCCCCCCGCTACAATAATGGGATAATCAAAACCCTGTCTGTCCTTTGATTTTAGCGGAATTTTCGCCAAATCAAGCATTGCCAAAACATTAGTATAAGAAAGTTCATACTGTAATGTAAACCCTACAAAATCAAAATCACGAATAGGGTCGCGACTTTCCAATGCAAAAAGCGGAATATCGTTTTCACGCATTACCTTTTCAAAATCTATCCATGGCGCAAAGCAACGCTCGCACCAAATATCATCCCGTTCGTTAAAGAGCGAATAAAGAATTTTCATACCGAGGTGTGACATTCCGATTTCATAAGTATCGGGAAAACAGAAAGCAAAACGAACATCAACCTTGCTCTTGTCCTTGATAACAGAATTCAATTCTCCGCCCGAATATCTGCCTGGCTTTTGTACCGACATTATAAGTTCTTCAAATCTTTTTTGGTCCATAATTTTCTCCGCAACTTTTTATTGTTTTTTATATGATACATTAAACCGTCTTTTCTTTCAACACCTTTTTTGAAAAAACCGTAGAAATTATATAGAGAGAAAATATTATAAGAGAGAAATTAACGGTACCCCCTAAATAAAGTAAAACAAAAGCCACAAAGAGAGCCGTTGCCGCCAAGAAAGATAGTGTTTTTTGAACTTTTAATGCCGTATTCTCACTCGTTATCCTTGACAGGAGTATGATAAGAATCCGCCCTCCATCAAGGCCTCCAAAGGGCATAATATTATAGATAAACAGCAGAAGATTTACGGCAGAAAATATTCCTTTTGTTATTAGGCAAAATATTAAATTTATAAAAGGCCCGAAGAATAAAATAATAACATCCTCGGTGTCGCTTGTAACCGACTTAACCGCAATATTTATTCCGCCGGGCATGAGTTTTATTTTTTCGGGTTTTGCTTTCAAAAACAACATTGCAAAAAGATGAGCCGCCTCGTGGACGGCGGCCGATAGAAAAAAATAACCTATATAACCCGTTTTGTCTGTTAAAAGAATTACGGCAATGAAAACAGTAAACATAAAGGAAATATAAACCCTTATTCCAAACAGTTTTAATGTCACGCTATTTTCCCTCTAATACAAGCGAGATTGAAATCTCACGGTTTATATACTGATTGTAAAACGAAACAATTTCGGTATAAAGCTCGTAATTTATAAACCTGATTGCAGTTATTAACAATAATATAGCCGTAACAAAAATCGCTTGTGCTATTAAAATCTTACAATAAATATTTAAAAAACTGCTTTTCATCATATTCACCTCTATTAGATTATTGTAAAACCGATTAAATTATGATAGAATAACCTTAGAATAATTTTGAGGAGTTATTATGCCTTTTTTACCTATTAAAAGAAGTGAAATGGAAACGGCGGGAATCTTGGTTCCCGATATAGTTATAATCACGGGTGACGCTTATGTTGACCACCCTTCTTTTGGCACGGCAATAATTTCCAGGGTGCTCGAAGCGGCAGGATATTCGGTTTGTATAATCAGTCAGCCAAAATGCGACAAAGACTATTTGGAATTCGGCAAACCGCGTCTCGCTTTCTATATAAATTCAGGCAACCTTGATTCAATGGTTGCCCACTACACAGCGGCAAAAAAACGCAGAAGTGACGATGCATATACCGCCGGAGGAAAAAGCGGCAGCCGACCCGATAGAGCCGTTATAGTCTATTCCAAAAAGGTCAGAGAACTTTTTGGGGATATACCCATTGCGATAGGTGGACTCGAAGCGTCTCTACGACGTTTTGCTCATTATGACTATTGGGATGATAAGGTTCGTCCGTCAATTCTTATTGACAGTGATGCAGATTTGCTTATGTTTGGTATGGGAGAACGGCACGCAGTTGAAATCGCAAACAGATTAAACAGCGGAGAAAAAATTAACACGATTACCGATATAAGGGGCACCTGCTATAAGGTTAAGACCTCTGACTATATATGGCAATCGGTGGCAGAGTGTCCTTCATATGAAACTGTAAGAGAACCATCCGAAAGCGGTAAAAAACAATATGCCGTTGCAACAAAAATTCAGCAACGCGAACAAGATGCGGTTCGCGGCAAGACGGTTATTCAAAAACACGGCAGTTATATTGTTGTTCAAAATCCCCCAATGCCTCCCCTCACTACCGAAGAACTTGATTCGGTATATGAACTCCCCTATATGAGAACATATCACCCGTCATACGAAGCATTGGGCGGAGTACCAGGTATTGAAGAGGTAAAGTTTTCCCTTGTTCATAACCGAGGTTGTTTCGGCGCCTGCAATTTCTGCTCCATTGCCTATCATCAAGGCAGACAAATTGCAACCAGAAGCCACAACTCGGTTGTTAAAGAGGCAGAACTTTTAACCAAAATGCCTGATTTCAAGGGATATATTCACGACGTAGGCGGTCCTACCGCAAATTTCCGAAAAATATCTTGCGCCAAACAGTCAGAATTCGGACTTTGTGCCGATAGAAAATGTTTGGCACCCAAACCTTGCCCTAATTTAGATGTTGACCATTCAGACTATTTGGAATTGCTACGCAAAATCAGAAAAGTCAATGGTATTAAAAAGGTTTTTATTCGTTCCGGTATCAGATTTGATTATCTGATGGAGGATAAGAACGAGGACTTTTTTAAAGAGCTTGTCAAACACCACATCAGCGGACAGTTGAAGGTTGCCCCTGAGCATTGTTCTGCGGCAGTTTTGTCTGCTATGGGCAAACCCGAAATTGATACTTATTTGAAATTTAAAAAGCGCTTTTATGAACTGACAAAAAGCGAAGCCAAGGAACAGTTTTTGGTACCGTATTTGATGTCGAGTCATCCCGGAAGCACTATGAAAGATGCTATCGAACTTTCTCTCTTTCTTAAAAAGGAAGGTATGCGGCCTGAACAAGTACAAGACTTTTACCCCACCCCGGGCACCGTTTCGACCTGTATGTATTATACCGGGCTTGACCCAAACACAATGAAGCCCATTTATACCGCAAAAACCCCTGCCGAAAAAGCCGAACAAAGGGCTCTACTTCAATACTTTAAGCCCGAAAACCGTAATATCGTAATCTCTGCTTTGAAAAAATACGGTAGGTCCGACCTTATTGGTAACGGCAAAGACTGTCTTATTCAGGACACCCGACCGTCTCGCCCCGACCAAAAGAGAAGTCCCATCAGAAACACCCAAAACAAAAAAAAGAAACGCAAATAGAAAAACTCTGCAAAGAAATTCTTTGCAGAGTTTTATTTTTAGAAACATTCTTTTAAGTCTTCGACTCGGTCGCACTTTTCCCAAGGCAGGTCGAGATCGCTCCTACCCATATGGCCGTATGCCGCAAGGGGTTGATATTTTGTGGTTCTGAGTTTTAAACCGTTGATAATGGCGGCAGGACGCAAATCAAACACCTTATTAACCGCCGCCGCAATCTCTTCATCAGAATATTTACCCGTGCCAAATGTATCAACCATAACCGAAACGGGGGTTGCAACACCTATTGCGTACGCAAGTTGAATTTCGCAACGCTTTGCAAGACCTGACGCAACAATGTTTTTAGCGACATAACGGGCGGCATAGGCAGCAGAACGGTCAACCTTCGTGGGGTCTTTGCCCGAAAAGGCTCCTCCCCCGTGACGGGCGACTCCGCCGTAGGTATCCACGATAATCTTTCGGCCGGTCAGACCGGTATCTCCCATAGGACCTCCGACAACAAATCTTCCTGTCGGATTGATAAACACCTTAAAGTCGTCATTTTTAAACTTTTCGGGAATAATGGGTTTTATAACCTTTTCCAGAATTTCTTTTCTTAAAATTTGAAGGTCAATATCCGCAGAATGTTGGGTTGAAAGGACAACCGTATCTAGTCTTATGGGTATATCGTCCTCGTATTCAATAGTAATTTGAGTTTTACCATCAGGGCGAAGATACGGTAGTTCTCCCGATTTTCTAACTTCTGTAAGTCTCTTTGCCATCTTGTGTGCAAGTGCGGTTGTCATAGGCATAAGTTCTTCGGTTTCGTCACAAGCGTAGCCGTACATCATACCCTGATCGCCTGCGCCGAACTGATTAAGGGCATCATCATTGCCGTCCTTTAATTCCAAAGAATTATCGACACCCATAGCAATGTCGGGCGACTGTTTATCAAGCATTATGTTAACCTTGCAGGTGTTTCCGTTAAAGCAGGCATCATCGCTATCATAACCGATTGAGCAAACTACCTGCCTTGCAATCTTTTCTATATCGACGTTGGCATTTGTTGTAACTTCTCCCATAATGGTTATAATTCCCGTACTTGCAAAGGTTTCGCAGGCAACACGCGACATTTTGTCGCCTTCAAGCATTGCATCCAAAACGGCATCGGAAATCTGGTCGCACACCTTGTCCGGATGACCTTCTGTAACTGATTCGGAAGTAAATAAGTATTTAGACATATTGATATCTCCTTTAAAAATAAAAAACCTCGTCACAAAACGAGGCTTAAAAAAACCTCATCTTTCGGATAATCCGCAGGATTTAGCACCTTGAAAATTCAGGTTGCCGGGCATCACAGGGCCTGTCCCTCCGCCACTCTCGATAAGGAAGATATTAAACTTACAAACTGTATTATAACGGCTGAGGCCGATTTTGTCAACTAATTGATGCGAAAAACCTCGAACTGACCGTTCATTATTAGAATTATGAATAAAACTGTCAGAATAATAATTATTATAGACACTATCAATAAAATTACAGATTTTAATCTCAAAACCCGACTACCCGTATCCTTTTCTATAAGCCCTATCTTTCTGAGGATATTGGTAAGCGGTTTGTATATAACGAGAACAACTGCCGAGTTTAAAATTGCCTTTGCACAGTTAAAGGGCAAGAGCATAGTAGGAATAAGAGCGATAACGTCAGCCGTCGTGACACCCATATAATGAGGTGTAATAAGAATGTTTGCAAGCATCATAACCGAAACCACACCGAAAACCGCGCTGGTAACAGATATTATTGCTCCCTTAAAGGTTCTGTTATATTTATAAACCAATCCTGTCATAAGTGCAAATGTTCCGCTTGATATAAAGTTCATTATCATCCCGTAGGGACCCGTATCGCTGGCGGAAATCATTTCAAACAAGGCGACAGTCCCCGCAGAGCCAACACCCCAAAGGGGGCCGTATAAAAGAGAAATTATTGATATTATTGCATCCTTAAAATCAAAGGTCAAAAAGCCGACCTTAAACCTAAACACTAAGGTGCAAAGAAATGCAGTCGCTGTAAGCATCGCAACCACGCTTATTTTTCTTATATCGTTTTTCTTCATACAAAATCACCTCAAAAAAAGAATCCCCGAGAAAACACTCGGGGAAAAAGAGCATAATATGCGCTATCTTCTCATATCCGGACTATAACCGTCGGTTTCGGAATTGCACCGAATCTGCCATAAGGCTCGCGGACTTTACCGCCGGTGAGGATTTGCACCTCGCCCCGAAGACACTACTATTATAATAGCAAAGAATTATCTTGTCAAGTACAGGTATAAAAAACAAGCCGACAATTGAAGCAAAATTATAAGCGGTATGCCAAGCATAAATCGTTTATGTTTTGTTTTGTGACGAATAAGTTTCATAGTTATGAGCATCCCTGCCGAACCACCGAGAAACGAAAGCAAAAATAAAGTTTTTTCGGGAACCCTTTGCATGTCTCTTTTGGAAGCGTATTTGTCGGCTGCACAAACTACCGCACTTATAACGTTTACTATAATCAAATATATTAAAAAGTATCTCAAATATTACACCTCTGATTTATTCTACCAAATTTTATATAAAAGGGCAAGTTTTACCTATGTTAGATAACATATTTTCGCAAAAAATAAACCTGAGGTGATTATTTTGAAAAAGAAAAAGGAAATAACAAGAGAGTATAGCGAAACAGACGCTTTTGATTTGGTAAATAAATACGGAACCTACGAGGTGCAAGATACCGCAGACACTGATAATCTTTTTCCTACTATTGCGCAAGGACTGCCAAACGATAACATTAAAAAAGGCAAAGAAAAAAGATATAATTAGGTATTGGCTAACGCATCAAAACTTGTTTTAAGTTTTGCAATTATTCTCTTTTCCAGTCGGGATATATACGACTGTGAAATGCCGAGTTTATCCGCTACCTCTTTTTGAGTTAGTTCGGTATAGCCACCCATACCGAACCGCATACACATTATTTCTCTTTCTCGACTGTT
>JAZNJE010000008.1:0-2716 GCA_045577905.1 Acutalibacteraceae bacterium
TGTATCAACGCAGGCCTCATAGGCGGCACGGAGCATTTCCCGTGTAAAAGCCCACTCTATTACCCATTTGTCCGAATAGGCGAGTTCCTTTTCGCTCGGCATACGTTCTTCCAGACCGAATGCCTTTTGTACGATACTCCAAGCCGACTTTTGTCGGTTGCGTCTTTCAATTTGTTTTTCGGCAGAAACCACCGAATCAACGCCCGCTGCAATCCAAAGTCTTGCCGTTTCGTTAATAAATTTCACTGTACCTTTTCCTTCGCTTATTGCATATTCAACAAGCATAAGAATGAGTGAAACGTCCATTCCATCATCAGCATAGAGGGAAACAAGACTTTGCATTTCGGTAAAACGGAGTGGACGATTAAATTTAAGTTCTGATTCGCGGAGCAAAAATACAATTTTTTCATCTGCGGCGCCCATCATTGTAATTTCCTCTCGTGAGGGGAGGGGAGCATCAAGTTTCGCCGTTGTTCTTGTTTTCTGGGGAGCGGTCTGGGGCTCATTTCCTTCCCTTATGAATATCCCCGCATCACACCAATAGTTAAGAGCATCGGTCACGTTTTCTTTCGGGATTGAAAGGAATTCTGCTGTGGCATCAATGTCAATACCGGTTGAAATATTGTTCATTATATGTATAAGAACTTTAAGTTGTTCGGCGGTGGCGGGCTTCAAATGTGAGCGCAACGCATCCGAAGGCATAAAAAATACGCTTTTCATCACAGAGGAATTAAGTGTAAAATTCATAAGGCAGACTCCTTTCCTTTATTTTTACAAAAGCGTCAACGTAGCGGATTTGCACGATGCCGCCGTGGCTTAAATAAGGGGATAACACCCCATAATAATCTTTATTCTAACACAAAAATTATCACTTGTAAATAAGGGATTTTTAACAAATAAAGATTGACAAAACCGTCAAATTATCTTAACATAAATATGTATATGTATTATGGAGTGTGATTTTAAATGGCAATCTTGACAACCGGCGGATCAGGATATATCGGAAGCCATACCTGTGTCGAACTCTTGAATGCGGGCTACGATGTTGTTGTTATAGACAATCTCGATAACAGCAGTGATAGGTCTTTGGAACGTGTAGAAAAGATTACACAAAAAAAGATTAAATTCTACAAGGAAGATGTCCGCAATAAGGAAGCATTAAGACGCATTTTTAAGGAAAACAGTATCGAAGCCGTAATTCATTTTGCAGGTCTAAAAGCCGTTGGGGAATCGGTAAGAATGCCTATTGAGTATTATGACAATAACCTTATCAGCACAATCTCACTTTTGGAGGTTATGAGGGAGTTTAACTGTAAAAAGATAGTATTCTCGTCTTCGGCTACGGTTTACGGTTTGGCGACAGAGGTTCCGTTAAAGGAAGAGATGCCTCTTGGCGCAACTAATCCTTATGGAAGAACAAAGTACTTTATCGAGGAGATTTTACGGGATGTTTTTGTATCCGACAACACTTGGAGTATAGTACTTCTTCGTTACTTTAATCCCATCGGCGCTCATAAGAGCGGCACAATAGGAGAGGATCCAAAAGGGATACCCAATAATCTGATGCCTTATATTGCTCAGGTAGCAGTAGGCAAACTCTCGCAACTTAGTGTTTTTGGCGACGATTACCCAACCGCAGACGGTACAGGTGTACGCGACTATATTCACGTTGTCGATTTGGCCCAAGGTCATGTTAAGGCAGTGGGCTGGGCACTCAAAAATAAGGGCTGCGAAGCGGTAAATCTCGGCACCGGTAACGGAGTTTCGGTTTTGGAACTTCGTAATGCGTTTATGGAGGCTTCGGGAAGAGATATTCCTTATGTAGTTGCTCCTCGCCGCTCCGGAGACTTGGCAGAGGTGTTTGCCGATGCCGCAAAGGCAAAAGAAATGCTCGGATGGGAAGCAAAACACAGCGTAAAGGAAATGTGTGAAGATACTTGGCGGTGGCAAAAGAACAATCCAAACGGATATAATGAATAAAAATAGTAGGTACTTTTTAATATGAGGGAAATAGGATTTGATAACGATAAATACTTAAAAATGCAGTCACAACATATCAAGGAAAGGATAAATGCTTTCGGTGGCAAACTTTACCTTGAATTTGGGGGAAAACTCTACGACGATTATCACGCCGCGCGTGTTCTTCCCGGTTTTAAACCTGACAGCAAACTAAAAATGCTTCTTGAAATAAAGGAGCAGGTTGAGATTGTTATCGCTATCAATGCGGCAGATATAGAAAAGAATAAGGTGAGGGGAGACCTCGGGATAACCTACGATATAGATACCATTCGTCTGATAGAAATTTTCAGAAATATGGGTCTCTACGTCGGAAGCGTTGTTATGACCCGCTATGCAAGTCAGCCTCAGGCGAGAGCATTCAAAAAAAGGCTTGAAGGATTGGGTATCAAGGTTTACAAACATTATCCGATCGAGGGATATCCGTCAAACATATCAAAGGTTGTAAGCGAAGAGGGATACGGACGAAACGAGTATATCGAGACTGAACGTGAACTTGTTGTAGTTACTGCACCCGGTCCGGGAAGCGGTAAAATGGCAACCTGCCTTTCGCAACTTTACCACGAACACAAAAGGGGTATAGAAGCGGGCTATGCCAAGTTCGAGACCTTCCCGATTTGGAATCTTTCGTTAAATCATCCCGTTAACTATGCTTACGAAGCGGCAACCGCCGACCTGAGCGATGTTAATATGATTGACC
>JAZNJE010000009.1:0-2589 GCA_045577905.1 Acutalibacteraceae bacterium
TTCTTTGCCGAAAAGGAAGGGCTGTCGGCACACGCAAGAAGTGCATTGGTCAGAATTAAAGGAGACATAAAGTGAGCAGATTTTTAAGCGAGCGTTTTTCGGCACTTACCCCATATACACCGGGTGAGCAACCGAAGGATATGAAGTATATAAAACTGAATACAAACGAATCACCCTATCCACCTTCGCCGCGCGTGGTTGAGGCGATAAACGGCGAAGAGGTTAAAAACTTAAAACTTTACCCCGACCCCACCGCCTCTAAACTTGTAAAAAGATTGGCGGAGTTTTACGGCGTAGAGCCAAAAAACGTTTTCGTCAGCAACGGCTCTGACGATATTTTAAATTTCTCCTTTATGGCGTTTTGCGATAAAGAAAACGGTGCAGTTTTTCCCGAAATAAGTTACGGTTTTTATGAGGTTTATGCCCAACTTTACGGAATAGATTATAAAAAAATTCCTTTGATGGAAGATTTCAGCATAAACGCTGAAGATTATTATAACGCTGATAAAATGGTGGTAATTGCAAACCCCAATGCACCGACGGGCTTGACTTTAAAGGTTGAGGAAATTGAAGAAATTATAAAAGCAAACCCGAACAGGGTGGTGGTTATAGATGAAGCCTATGTTGACTTCGGAGCCGAAAGTGTCATACCCCTGACTGCAAGATATGACAACCTTTTGGTGGTGCAGACCTATTCAAAGTCACGCTCCCTTGCGGGTGCCCGTCTCGGCTTTGCAATAGGTAACGAGGCACTTATTTCTGACCTTAATACCATCAAGTTTTCGACTAATCCTTACGATATAAACCGTCTGACCCAAATAGCAGGCTATTATGCACTCGAGGATGCCGAATATTACAAAAAATGCAATCAAACGACCGCCGAAATTCGGGAATATACAAAGCAGGAACTGAAAAAACGCGGTTTTAGTATGACCGATTCCAAGAGCAACTTTATCTTTGTGAAAAGCGATAAAATCAGCGGATGGGAATATTATTTTTCCCTTAAAAACAAAGGTATTTTGGTCCGACATTTCGGGCTTGATAAAATAAAGGACTATGTAAGAATTACAATCGGTACAAAAGAGGAGATGGATAATCTTCTTGTGGTTACCGATAAGATTTTGGGAGAAACAAAATGAGAAGTTACGAAATAAATAGAAAAACCGCAGAAACAGATATAACTTTATCATTGAATCTTGACGGAAAGGGAGAGGGAAAAATCTCCACAGGTAACGGATTCTTTGACCATATGATGCTCCTTTTTTCACGTCACAGCGGATTTGACCTTAATATTTCCTGTAATGGGGACACGAATGTAGATTTCCATCACTCGGCAGAGGATATAGGTATCTGCCTCGGCAAGGCATTTTACTCCGCACTCGGCGATATGAAGGGAATTACCCGTTACGGCCACATAATTCTTCCTATGGACGAGGCGCTTATTTTAGTCGCACTTGATATTTCGGGCAGGTCATATCTTTCCTTCGACTTGCCTCTGCCGAGCCTTAGGGTAGGCGATTTTGACACCGAACTTTGTGAGGAATTCTTTACTGCTTTTGTAAGGAATGCAGGTATAACACTGCATATTAAAGAGTTGTCGGGCACAAATACCCACCACATAATTGAAGGTTGCTTCAAGGCGGTCGCAAGGGTGCTCAAAACGGCGGTTAAAATTGATGCCGAAAATGCCGATAAAATTCCTTCTACAAAGGGAGTTCTATAATGATAGCAATAGTCGATTATTCGGTGGGAAACCTGTTTAGTCTGTCATCGTCTCTTAAAATGGTGGGAGCAGATGCGGTTGTTTCGGGCGATGCCGATGTTTTGAGAAAGGCCGATAAAATTCTGCTTCCGGGTGTAGGTGCCTTTTCCGATGCCATTGAAAAACTTAAAATGACCGGACTTGACAAGGTTATAGTCGAGGAAGCGCAAAAAGGCAAACCTTTGCTTGGAATTTGCCTCGGTATGCAGATGCTTTTCGATAAAAGTTATGAGTATGGAGAGTATGACGGTTTAGGACTGATAAGAGGTTCGATAAAACCCATAAAATCGGTGATAGAGGAAGGACTTAAAGTTCCGCACATCGGTTGGAACCGACTTTGTTTTCCGAAAGATAAACCCAAAAGTCAACTTTTCAAATATTTGAATGAGGGCGACTATATGTATTTCGTCCATTCTTATTATGCCGCCGACTGTGATGAGTTCATTACGGCGGTTACCGACTACGGCGGAGTTTTGACTGCTTCGGTCGAGTGCGGAAATGTTTACGGTATGCAGTTCCATCCCGAAAAAAGCGGCGAAAAGGGACTGTCAATTTTAAAAGCGTTTTGTGAGTTGTAGTTTATGAAGATTTTTCCTGCAATAGATTTATATGAGTCTAAGGCCGTACGGCTGTATAAAGGAGATTATTCCCAAATGACCGTTTACAGTGAGCATCCCGAACGGGTTGCCGAGTATTTTAAAAATGCGGGTGCGGAATATATACATACAGTTGATTTGGAGGGTGCCCGTGACGGAAACACTCCTAATATAGAAACGGTTAAAAAGATAATAAAGGTGAGCGGTTTAAAGGTTCAAATCGGCGGAGGG
>JAZNJE010000010.1:0-6353 GCA_045577905.1 Acutalibacteraceae bacterium
GAAAATATGGGCAATGGGTTTCATAAGGTTAAACCCTTTCTTATAAAATATGCGACCGAGCCTATAAGCCGAGTTCTGTTGAAAGCAATCATCTATCTCGACGTCGGATTACTCCGAACGCTCCAGCCATCTTTCGAAACACATCGGGCAAATGTATGGTTTCAGTTGATGTTGCACCGGATAGGGTTTACATGGCCGTGGTGTCTCCACCACGCCGGTGAGCTCTTACCTCGCCTTTCCACCCTTACCGAAAAAATCGGCGGTATATCTCTGTTGCACTATCCCTAAGGTCACCCTCGGCGGCCGTTAGCCGTTATCCTGCCCTGCGGTGCCCGGACTTTCCTCAGACGGTGGCATTATACCCCGCCCGCAGCCGTCTGACCGAGTTGCAAAGATATATTACCACAAGAAAACGTTTTTGTCAAAGCCTGTGTTTGAGAGGCAGGTACCCCACAGGCTGTCGGAATTAAGTATCTTTGTTTAAGTTTATTGCAAATAAAACCAAAGGGTGGTAGAATAATAATGTTTAGAACAATAAAAGGAGACTCCGTATGAAATTTTCCGAAATGCCGTATAAACGTCCAGATATAGAGGCGCTCTGTGAGGAACTTTCAAAAATAAATGAAAATATTATAAATGCCGAAACACCCGATTTCGCTGCTGATGCCTACCGTCGGGCGGAAGAACTGACCCAAGAGTATTCTACTATGGGTTCGCTTGCCTATGTCCGCCATACGATAAACACTAAGGACCAATTTTACGAGGCGGAAAACGACTATTTTGATGAAAACGGGCCTACCGTTTCAAATATGCTGAATAAAATAAACCGTTCTATGCTTGATTCAAAACACAGAGCGCAACTTGAAAATATTTTTGGTAGGTTGCTTTTCACGAATACTGAAATTGCCGTTCGATGCTTCTCTTCCGAAATAGTCGAACTCTCCGCCGAGGAAAATCGCATTCAGTCGGAGTATCAAAAACTTTTTGCCTCGGCTACGGTGGAATGGGAGGGGGAAACAATACCGCTCCCGATGCTTGGCGTTCACAAAAATTCACCCGACCGAGAAATAAGGAAAAAGGCATTCCTTAAAGACGCTGAGTTTTTCGATTCTCATAGAGAGGAGTTTGACACCCTTTACGATAAACTTGTTAAAATAAGAAACAAGCAGGCAAGAATTCTCGGATATGAAAATTATATTCAAATGGGTTATGACCGCCTTGGCAGAAACTGTTATTCTCCGATTGAGGTAAAGGCTTTCAGAGATGAAGTTAAGGCCTGTGTCGTGCCCATCGTGTCACGCCTTAAAGAGGAACAGAAAAAGCGTATCGGGGTAGAAGAACTGCACCTTTACGATAACGATATTATGTTTAAAGACGGCAATGTTAAGCCACATTCAGATTCCGAGGGTATTTTATCGGCAGGAATAAAAATGTATAGAGAAATGAGTCGGGAGACCGCCGAGTTTATCGACTTTATGTATAAGAATGAACTTTGGGATTTAAAGTCCAAAGAGGGAAAGGCGCCGGGAGGATATTGCACCGAGTTTGCAAACTATAAAGCACCTTTCATCTTCTCTAATTTTAACGGTACTGCGGGCGACGTAGATGTTCTCACCCACGAAGCGGGTCACGCCTTTGCATATTTCAGGGCATCGAGAAAGGGACTTTTGTCGGCATATATAAGCCCCACAATCGAGGCTTGTGAGGTTCATTCAATGACTATGGAATTTTTGAGTGCGCCCTGGCACAATGCCTTTTTTGGAGAAGAAACCTCTAAATACGAGTATTATCACGCCGCCGACGGGTTGAACTTTATTCCCTACGGTTGTATGGTAGATGAATTTCAGCATCTTATGTATGAAAATGAAGACCTGACCCCCAACGAGAGAAACGAGACCTGGCTCAGGTTGGAGGAAAAATACCGTCCTCACTTAAAACTCACAGACCTGCCCTTTTATTCGCGGGGCGGCGGTTGGCAAAGGCAACTTCATATATATCTTTATCCTCTTTATTATATCGACTATTGTATGGCACAGTCGGTGGCATTCAGTTTCTTTGCCGAATCGTTGGAGGATAGAGAAAAGGCCTTTTCAAAATATTTGTCCTTTGTTGACGGTGCAGGAACAAAGACCTTCGGAGAACTTTGTGTGTCGGCAGGGATAAAACCTCCTTATCTTCGCGGGGCGTTAAGACCGATTGCCGAGAAGATTAACGAATGGCTTATAAATGAGATAAAAAAGATATAAAAAATGGTCGCCGTTGGCGACCATTTTTGGCATCTTAGGTTTTAAAACGATCTCTTATAAGCCTTGTATTCGCTGCTGATTATTGCACAAAGTACGATTGTAGCAATACTTGCCGCAAGCATAAGAAGGGTGAGTGCAGAGCCTCCTGCGAGCAGACAAATCGGCAGACTTAAAATCATTGCGGGAATTACATAACCGAAACTCTTGAATATTGCCGCTAAAATCATAAAGAGGGCGGCAATTACAACGATAGTTATGAAAACGGCGTTTACAATATCCAAAATTTTTGTGGCTTCAAGGAACTCGCTTGGGAAACTGTCGATATCAAAGTCGCTGTCAAGGTCGGCTTCGGAAAGTTCCTCAACATTATTCGCAAGGACCTCATAGGATGCTATAATTTCATTCAGAGATGAAAGGGACGGGGTTTTGGTAAATTCCTTCAAAGAATCAAGGGTATCGGCTACAAGGGTTCTCGTTTTTTGGTCGAGTTCGCTCTTATTTTCGTCGAAGGTTTCCTCTGCTCGGTCAACTATCTCACGCAGGTCATCTAATTCATCTTCAAATTCTTCGGATGCGTCCTGGGGCAAGAACGCCTCAACGACAGGAATTTCCATAAGGGAAGAATTGAACATATTGTTAAGCGAAAGGGCAGAAGCCAAAATGGCAATTATTGCTGTAACTATGACAATTATCGAAAGAATTTTAGACTTTTTAGTGCCGAGTTTACTTATGTATGCAAGTTTTCCAAGCCGCTTGGTCGGTGCGAGCGAAGGGGCAGGAGCCGAGTCGGAGACCGAGCCCGAAGCAGAAACGGGAGCACCGCAAACCGCACAGAAAGAAGCCCCCTCACGGATTTCGTTGTTACAAGATTGACATTTCATATTTTTTCCTCCTCAAAGGTGTAAATTATAAAAGATATATTCCCGATTCAAGACAGACAATTTCATATTTATCAATGAATTTATAGTCATAAACCGTTTCTTGAAACTCATAATAAAGTTCGGCTGAGTAATCATTAGTATCTATCTTCCAGATGTCGCGGCTTGCCTTATTACAGATAAAAAGTTTTGTGCCCGCGGGGTAAATCGAGATGGGAGAGTCGAAAGGGGAGGACGAACCACCGATACGGAGTTCCTCTCTCATTGTCTTGATATTATATTTAACAAGTGTGTTTCTTTCCTCATATGCAGCCCAAAGCGTCTCTCCAACAGCGGCAATAGCCGACGGAACAAGGCCCTGATATTTAAGGCTACCGTCAAAGGTAATGTTGCCCGATGCATCAACGCAAAAGGCGCTGCCGTCCTCCTCTACAACAAAGGCTCTGCCGTCGTCAAACAAAACTGCTCGGCTTGTAATAAAGTTTTTAATCTTCTTATCGAAGGTGCGGTACATAGGACCGAATTTTGTAAGGGTGTAAATGCTCCGTGTAACGTTGGAGATTTTTCCGTCGTCAAAGGACACCATTTTGTACCCGACCTTCATAGCCTCGGGTGTAATTTCAAAGGGGTAGGCAAATACAAAGCCTGCGGGCAGTCCCAAGAGGGATAATGCCTTGTGGGGAGAAATTTTATCCATTGATTTTATCCTCCAATTTTAATAGTCCTTTGGCTCTCATACTTTCGGCGGCCAAGAGAATGCCTGCCTCGGCACTGTGGAAATTTAGACCGCCTTGCAGCCACGCGGCATAAGGTTCGCGAAGAGGTGCATCTGCCGAAAGTTCAATTGATGCACCGAGTGTAAAGGCACCTGCCGCCATAATCACCTTATCGTCATAGCCGGGCATATCCCAGGCCTCGGGTATAACAAAGGAATCTACGGGAGCACCCTTTTGCATACCCTGACAGAAAGCAACGAGTGCTTCGGGTGTACGTAGAAGCACGCTCTCTATTATATCGGCTCTCTTTGCGTCATAAGCGGGGGTAGCCTCATATCCCAAAAGGTTAAAGAGTGCGGCGGCGTAAACGGCAGATTTAAGGGCTTCTCCGACCGTATGAGGTGCGGCAAACAGTCCCATATAGAGTTCACGGTTATGACCGAGCGAAGCACCGACCTCTCTTCCCACACCGGGCGCCGTAAGGCGGTATCCGCACAATTCAATCAGGTCGTGTCTGCCTGCAATATAACCGCCGGTCGGGGCAATTCCGCCGCCCGGATTTTTAATGAGGGAGCCTGCAATTAAATCAGCGCCGACCGAGAGAGGCTCGCTCTTTTCAACAAACTCGCCGTAACAGTTGTCCACCAGAATAAGGGTTTCTGGGGAAACCTCCTTAACCGCTTTACAGAGTTGTCCTATTTTTTCCACCGTTAATGACGGGCGGAGGGAATATCCTCGGGAACGCTGTATGTAGGCAACCTTGTAAAACCTTTCGCCAAGTGCGGTTTTTATTGCGTCAATATCGGGCTCACCCTTGTTGTTTAAAGCAACCTCGTCATAACCGATACCGTAATCGGCAAGAGAGCCCTCGCTTTTTTCATCAATTCCAAGCACCCCGATAAGGGTATCATAAGGTCTGCCGGTCAAAGAGAGCATTCGGTCATTGGGACGAAGCACGCCGAAAAGCATAACGGTCAGGGTATGTGTGCCTGAAACAAAATTATGCCTTATTAAGGAGTCCTCTCCACCGACCGCCTCAGCAAAAACCTGCTCCAACTTGTCTCTTCCCGAATCGCCGTAACCGTAACCTGTGGAAATGCCCAAATGGGTTTCGCTAACACCGTTATTTATGAATGCCGAAAGCACCTTGTGTTGGTTATATCGAGTCGTTTCGTCAATTTTTGCAAAAATAGGCTTACAAAGTTCCAGAGCCTTTTTATCGTACTCTAAAAGTCGTTCATCAATCTTAAAAAATTCTTTCATAATACGGGGTCAATTCTCCTGTTTTCCGAAACAGACCGTATCCATTAGGGTAAATCCGTTTCTTAGATAAAATTTTGTATTATTCTCGTTGGCGGCTACAAAAAAGTCGCCGTTTACCGAATCAAGCAAACTGAGCAAAAGGTTTTTTCCAAAGCCTTTTCCTCTTTGCTCTTTTGCAACTGCAATTCCACTCATAACAGCACCGTACTTATATTTAAAGCAAAGAGCCGCACCGATTTCGGAAACTGTGGCAGATGCCGCCGAGTGGCGAAGCCGATGGGAAACGTCGGGGGCAAAGACGTCAAAAGAGGGAAGATGAATGTCAACGTCACAGCCCTCATTTAATCTGTTATAGAGTTCTTTAAGGGAAAAATCGACCGAAAGGTCGGAATGTCCGTCACATTTTTTATAAAGCATATTGCGGATACGCTCGCATATTAGTCCAAGCGGCTCGGCATTTTTATGTTCGGTAAAGATAACCGAGGGGCGAATAGCAGAAATAAAGTCTTTCAACTCCTCATAGTTCGGGTTTTGGCACCAAACATTCATACTGCCCGAATCAAACGAAATAAGGGCGGTAATTTTTCCGTTTAACTTCTGCATCCAAAAATCGTTTTCAAGAGGGGAGCCCGAAAAAGCGAGTTCCTGTGCAAAGATTTTGGCGAGGGACATTGTGTTTATCGAAATTTGAGGCAGTCGGTTGATTTTTACAATCATAAAATTTCTCCCGATCCCATTTTGTTAACCATATATTCGGCAAGGTCACACATTTTGCAAATATCTTTAATACTTGCGATACTCAAAGCAGAATGAATATACCGGCAGGGAACACTTATGGCAACGGTCGGCACCCCGCTGCGGCTTAAATGTACGGCTCCTGCATTGTTGCCGCCTGTAACGGCAGATTTAGGCTGGCAGGAAAGTCCCGAATTCATTGCAGCATCATAGAGCCTTCGGTCATAAAGGGTGGCTTTGTCCATAAAAGAAACGGCGGGGCCGAAATCCAACGTACACACTTTTTTATCGTCCGAAACGCCCTCCAAATCTGCGGCAGTAGTGCCATCAAGCACAATGGCTCCGTCGGGAGCAACCGAAAACGCTGCGGTTTTTGCTCCGCGGAGGCCTACCTCCTCCTGCACCGTAAAGGTAGCATAAAAATCAAATTCGCAATCCCTTTTTAAAAGGGTAATAAGAGCCGCTACACCGGTGCGGTTGTCGAGAGCCCTCGACATAAGTCGGATCGTAGCCAT
>JAZNJE010000011.1:0-2320 GCA_045577905.1 Acutalibacteraceae bacterium
CTATTACTGAGTCGGTAAATAAAATCGGCTTTACAATCAGGGGAATGTACGGTGAGGGCAGTTCTGCTATGGCATCACTTTATCAGGTTTCAAACCAAATCACCTTGGGAATCTCGGAAAAGAGTTCAATAGAGAACCTTAAACTCATAACCGAACAGATTGTTGGGCGTGAGCAAAATGCGAGAAACGAAATGCCAATAATTAGGGTTGAAGATGCGGTTTGCAGGGCTCTCGGAACGGCATCCTTTGCGAGACTGCTTGACACAGAGGAGTTTATGCATCTTATATCAAGGATTAAACTTGGCATTGATATGGGAATAATTAAGAATGAGAAGTTAAACCCCGTGGAACTTCTCATCAATATGGGAGCCGGAATGCTTCAATCAAAATTCGGGGAAATGGAGCCTAACGAACGGGATGAACTTCGCGCCCGAGAGGTAAGAAAGGCTCTTCAAAACGAATAACTGAAATCAGGTGATAATATGAAATATTCTTTTAACGGCTTTACAGATACTGCAAATAGTGCGTTAAATGAGGCGATAAGTTCGGCAGAAGGGCTTGGACATACGTATATCGGAAGCGAGCATATTTTGCTCGGCTTAATGAAGGTGGAAGATGGTGTAGCATATTCTATTTTGAGCGATTACGGAGTTACCGCACAGTCGATAACCGAATTGATTGAAGACACAATCGGTGCAGGAAATCGTACCGCATTGACCCCCGATGCCTTTACGCCAAGAGCAAAAAGGGTGCTTGAAACAGCGGTTCAAGGGGTTAAAAATATGTCGGCGGAAAAGGTTGGCACAGAGCATATTTTGCTTGGAATTTTAGGCGAAAACGACAACTATGCAATTCGTTTTTTGAACGAACTCGGGGTTGATATAAAAGAACTTGCTCTAAAAACACTTGATGCGGCAGGTGTGGCGCAGGGTGATGAGTTGTCTCAGAAAACGTATGATAAAAAGGCTAAAAAAGACAATAAAACACCGACCCTTTCAAAATACGGCAGAGACCTGACCGAGGAGGCACAAAACGGCAGAATAGACCCCGTTATTGGCAGGGAAGAAGAGATTTTGAGGGTAATTCAAATTCTTTGCAGAAGGACTAAAAATAATGCCTGTCTTATAGGAGAGCCGGGTGTCGGAAAAACCGCTATTGCAGAAGGGTTGGCACTTAAAATCAAATCGGGCGAGATTCCCGAAATATTAAAGCATAAGCGGCTTATTTCGCTCGACCTTACCGGAATGGTTGCGGGAACAAAATACCGTGGCGATTTTGAAGAAAGAATTAAAACGATTATAGACGAAATTTCAAAATGCGACGATATAATTCTTTTTATCGACGAGGTCCATAATATTGTTGGTGCAGGTGCCGCCGAAGGTGCTACCGATGCCGCAAATATTTTAAAACCTGCACTTGCGCGAGGCGAACTGCAACTAATCGGTGCTACAACTTTGGCAGAATACCGCAACATTGAAAAGGATGCCGCATTGGAACGCCGCTTTCAACCGGTTACCGTAAACGAGCCGTCGGAGGAGGATGCGCTTCTTATTCTTAAAGGTATAAGAGACAAATATGAGGCTCATCATAATGTTGAAATAACCGACGATGCTTTGCGGGCTGCGGTTGAACTTTCGGCAAGGTATATAACCGACCGCTATCTGCCGGATAAGGCAATTGATTTAATTGACGAGGCAGGCTCTCGGCTTAGAATAAAGGCATCTGAAACGCCCGACAGTATCAAAGAGATGGAGCAGGAACTTAAAGGCATCACCGCACAGAAGGATGCCGCAATAAGCGATCAGAACTTTGAGGAAGCGGCAAAACTCCGCGACCAAGAAAGAGAACTTACTGCTGAAATTAAAGCCTCACGTGAAAAAGAGGTTAAAAAGAGCAGCGGTGTCGTTACAAAAGAACTCGTTGCTGAAATAGTTTCGGGATGGACGGGTGTTCCGGTGAAGGAACTGACGACAGAAGAAAGCGAGAGGCTTCTCCGTATGGAGGAGGTGCTCCATTCAAGAATCATCGGACAGAATGAAGCGGTTTCGGCGGTTTCAAAGGCAATAAGAAGGGGCAGAACAGGGCTTAGAGACCCGTCAAGACCTATTGGTTCATTTATCTTTTTAGGACCGACCGGTGTCGGAAAAACCGAACTTACCAAGGCTCTTGCCGAGGCTATGTTTGGGGATGAAAAGGCACTGATAAGGCTAGATATGTCTGAGTATATGGAAAAACACACCGTATCCCGTCTTGTCGGTTCGCCTCCCGGATATGTAGGCTTTGAGGAATCGGGACAGTTAACAGAAAAAATAAGACGTAA
>JAZNJE010000012.1:0-6811 GCA_045577905.1 Acutalibacteraceae bacterium
CTATGTTTTTAGGTGGATTGGTTGTTGCACTCGGTTTTTCTTCCGGCCGACCGGTTTTGCTTTTACTCTTTGGGATTCTTTATATATTAGAGGCTCTCTCGGTTGTCCTTCAAGTATTATCATTTAAACTTACGGGCAAAAGAATATTTAAAATGAGCCCTATTCATCATCATTTTGAGATGTGCGGTTGGAGTGAAGAAAAAATCTGCTTTGTTTTTAGTATAGTTGCACTTGTAGGTTGTTTCTTGGCGCTGTTACCGATATTCTTGTAATCATTAGTGGAGGCCGAAACAAAAGTGTTTCGATAAACAACAATCATTGTAATAAGTAAAAATAACGGGGCAGGGAGGTGTGTCTTATGCCTGAAAAAAAGAAAATGAATAAAAGTTTTACACTTTCGGGGAAATTAGACATTCCTTTTTTAAGTCTTGTGTTGGTCTTGCTTTCGGTAGGACTTATTATGCTTTTCTCGGCAAGTTATGCCTACTCCGACACGAATTTCGGAAATTCATACAGATTTATTTCCCGTCAGGCGGTTTTTGCAGCAATCGGCGTAGTAGTAATGCTTGTGGTTTCGAAAATTGATTATCATATATATAAAAAGTTTGCGTGGCCTTTATATATAGCGACAATTGCCTTGCTTTTGATTTTGCTTGTTTTACCCCCAATGGTAGAAGATAGCGGAGTAAAAAGATGGTTCGCAATCGGTTCTTTTAGTTTTCAGCCTTCCGAAATTGCAAAAATTGCGGTTGCAGTTCTTTTTGCAAGTTGGCTTTCTGCAAACCCCAAAAAGATTAAAAAGGCTCGCTATATTTTCTCTATGGTAGGGTTGATTGCAATACCTTGTGTGCTCGTTGTATTGGAGCCTCATCTTTCTGCAACCCTCCTTATATTTTCGATAGGAATTATCCTTTTGATTGTAGGGGGTATGCCTAAACGGTGGATAGGAATAGGTGTAGGCACAGGACTGCTTGGTGGTATAATCGCTATTATAAGCGGTGCGGTAAGTTACGGTTCGGACAGAATTAAATATTGGCTTGATCCTTGGGCCGACCCGTCGGGCAAGGGCTATCAGACAATTCAGTCTCTTTTGGCAATAGGTTCAGGCGGACTTATGGGTAGGGGAATTGGTCAGTCACGACAAAAATATCTCTGGGTTCCCGAACCTCATAATGACTTTATTTTTGCAATTATTTGCGAGGAACTTGGAATTATCGGTGCACTTGCTGTTATAGGATTGTTCTGTGCTCTTGTTTGGAGGGGTTTTACAATTGCGATGAAGGCAAAGGACACCTTTGGTTCTTTCCTTTCTATCGGTCTCACATTCCACGTCGGTCTGCAAGCCCTCCTTAATATATTGGTTGTTACAAACACTATCCCGAATACGGGAATAAGTTTGCCCTTTTTCAGTTACGGCGGTACTGCACTGATTATCCTTCTTGCAGAAATGGGAGTAGTGCTTGCAATTTCTCGTGAAAGTTCAGTAGAAAAATAAATTTTAGGGGTAAAATGTATGCATATATTATTTGCAGGCGGCGGAACGGCAGGACACATAAACCCTGCACTTGCGGTAGCGGGATATATTAAAGAACAAAATCCGGAGGCAAAAATCAGTTATATCGGCACTGCCGATAAGTTAGAAGCAAGACTTGTTCCTGCGGCAGGTTACGATTTTTACACTATTGATGTCAGAGGTTTTCAAAGAAAGATAACCGTAAAGAATATTTGCAGAAATATTGTTGCGGTTAAGAAGATGTTTTCCTCCTCGGTTAGGGCTCGTAAACTTCTTAAAGAGTTAAAACCCGATGTAGTTGTAGGAACGGGCGGGTATGTGAGCGGCCCCGTTCTTCGTGAGGCGGTAAAACTCAAAATCCCCACTGCAATTCACGAGCAAAATGCATTCCCCGGTATTACAACAAAGGCATTGGCTTCAAATGTTGACCGTGTAATGCTCGCTATGGGTGAGGCAAAAAAACACCTTAATTTAAATAAAAATCCTATAATTACAGGCAACCCTGTCAGAGGCGAACTTACTGCTATCGGCCGCCAAGAGGCAAGAAAGCGGTTAAATATGGATAACAAACGCCCTATGATACTTTCCTTTGGAGGCAGTCTTGGTGCAAAGCCGATAAATGAGTCGATTGTAGGTGTTATACGCGCCCATAACGGCACAGGAAAATATTATCATATACATGCTACGGGAAAAAGCGGATATGAATCAACTGTAAAACTCATTAAAGATGAGTGCGGTGAACTTTCACCCGAAATTATCATACGAGAATATATAGACGATATGGATGTTTGTATGGCGGCCGCCGATATTGTTATATGCCGTGCAGGTGCAATAACCCTTTCAGAACTTGCTGTCTGCGGTAAGCCATCGGTATTGATTCCCTCACCCTATGTTGCGGAGAACCATCAATATCATAATGCCATGACCCTTAAAAATGTCTCTGCGGCAGAGGTTATAGAGGAGAAAAATCTCACAAGAGAAAAACTTGCCCAAACGGTTTGCGAAGTTCTTGAAGACAAGGAAAAATTGGCTTCTATGAAGAAAAACGCATTAGAGGCGGCAATTCCCGATTCCAAGGAGCGAATTTATAAGGTTATAAAGGAGATTTACACCAAAAATTAACCGACTGCATAGTATGAAAATAAAGAGGCGTATGCTTTTTTATTTTTCATATAAGTCGGTGTTAATATGTCAAAATTAGTTATCACAGGCGGCAACCGTCTATCAGGAGAAATTGATGTCGGCGGTGCAAAAAATAGTGTTTTGCCCATTCTTGCCGCAACCCTTTTAATAAACGGCACTTCGGTTATACATAACTGTCCCTATCTTTCGGATGTTGAGGTCGCAATAAAAATTTTAACATCACTCGGTTGCAGATGCAAAAGAGAAGGACATACGGTAACGGTTGATGCAAGAGATGTTATTTGCGACACAATACCCGAAGATTTAATGAGAGAAATGCGTTCTTCGGTAATGTTTTTGGGTGCAATACTTTCACGATGCAAGTCTGCGGTTATAAGCAGTCCCGGAGGTTGCGAATTAGGACCGAGGCCCATCGATCTTCACCTTAAAGCATTAAGAGATTTAGGTTATTCGGTAGATGATAAAAACGGATATATTATATGCAAGTCTGACAAATCATTTAATGAAGGGGCTGTAAGTCTCTCTTTTCCGAGTGTCGGTGCTACTGAGAATTCAATGCTAGCGGCGGTTTTTAAAAGAGGTAAAACCGTAATTACGGGTGCCGCAAAGGAGCCCGAAATATCCGACCTTGCTGATTTTTTAAACGGGGCGGGTGCAAGAATTTACGGGGCGGGCACCGAAAGAATAGAAATATTCGGGGTAAACGAACTGCATGATTCTGAACACACGGTTATCTCCGACAGAATAGTAACCGCAACATTTATTTCGGCGGCAGCAATAACAGGAGGGGAAGTAAAACTTAATAAAACCGAACCTTCACACCTGGATGCGGTTTTGTCAAGTTTTACCGAGGCGGGATGCAAAATTATCTCCGATAAGAACTCACTTTTTGTGTCGGCTCCGCCGAGACTTCGCGCGGTTCATCTAACAAAAACTCTGGTATATCCCGGATTTCCGACCGACGCAGGTCCGCTTTTGGCGGCGGCTCTTACAAAGTCGGAGGGCTGCTCGGTTTTTGTGGAAACAATTTTTGAAAACAGATTCAGATATATGGACGAACTCGTAAGGCTCGGAGCAAATATTAGAATACACAATAAAGTTGCAGTTATTGAGGGGGTATTCTCCTTAAAAGGGGCAAGGGTTAAGGCAACCGATTTAAGAGGTGGAGCCGCATTGATTACAGCGGGTCTTGCCGCCGAAGGCGAAACCGAAATATATGATATTTTTCATATCGAACGAGGATATGAGGAAATAGATGAAAAACTGACAAAACTCGGCGCAATAATCCGAAAGGAATAGAAAAATGACCGAAAAAGAAATAAGAGAAAGAGAACGCAGGGAAGGCAACAAAAAGGCTGTGCGTCTAAAAAAGAGAAGAAGGCTTATTACCACACTGATTTCTCTCTGTGTGGTTTTTGCCGTTTTATTTTGCGTAATTATACTCGGAGTTTTCAGGGTAGAGGATATTGTGGTTAGTGGAAATACTCTTTACAGTTATGAGCAGATAATTGAGGCGTCGGGCATAAAGAAAGGTGATAATCTTATCTTTTTAAGCGGAAAAGATGTTGACTATTTGCTAAAAACAAAACTTCCCTATATTGAAGGTGTCACTGTGGAGAAAAAGTACCCGAGGGGAATAACTATTTCTGTTACCGAAACTTCCGAAAAATATTGCTTTTATAAAGACGGAACATATTTTACTGCGGACGGCACAGGAAAAATATTAAGGGAAACAAAGGATGAGCCTCAAAATCTGCCGATAGTGGTTTCGGGAGAGTCGTTTACATTTGCTTTGGGCCATCCGTATAAATGCGAGGATACCGTTAAGTCGGAACTAACCGCAGCGATTTTGAAGTTTATGCTTGAAAAAGAACATAGCGTAAATTTAATCAATCTTACAGATATTTATGACTGTTATGTGGTTTTTGACGGCAATACCGTTGTCAAACTCGGCTCGTCAGCATATCTTGAAAGAAAACTTGACTTTTTGGCGGCAACCCTTAAAGATAAGGATAAACTGATTAACGGCGAATTGGGTAAAGGAAAGGGTATTTTGATAGACCTTGCTTCCTTCAATCCTGATAAAGACGAGGTCTATGCCAGCCAAAAAAATATTGATAATTATTTAATATATAAATAAATTTGAAAAAGACATAAAATATTGAAAAAAAGTGTTGAAATTTTTATTTCATTGTGCTATGATAAATTCGTATAAATTCGTATTAGTGCAAATGGGATTTTAAAATATTGGAGGAAAATTAAAATGGCATTCGATGTTACAACTGAGTTTGAAAACGATGCGGCGCAGATTATTAAGGTCGTAGGTGTCGGCGGAGGCGGCGGAAACGCTATCAACCGCATGGTTGACGCAGGCATTAAAGGTGTTGAGTTTGTTGCAATCAATACCGACAAGTCGGCATTATATAAGTCTAAGGCCAACACTAAGATTCAAATAGGAGATAAAACCACTAACGGTCAGGGTGCAGGTGCAAACCCCGAAAAGGGAAGAGCCGCTGCTGAAGAGTCAAAGGACGAAATTGCAGCCGCAATTCGCGACGCTGATATGATTTTCTTAACCGCAGGTATGGGAGGCGGCACCGGTACTGGTGCGGCACCCGTTGTTGCTCAGATTGCAAAGGAACTCGGTATTCTTACCGTTGGTATCGTTACAAAGCCTTTCCCCTTTGAAGGAAAGAATCGTATGACTCAGGCTGAGGGCGGTATTGCTAAACTCAGCGACCAGGTAGATAGCCTTGTTGTTATTCCTAACGAGCGTCTTAAATTCGTTACCGAAGAAAAACTTACATTTAAGAATGCATTTAATATTGCTGACGATGTACTTCGCCAAGGTGTTCAGA
The DNA here is from genome assembly GCA_045577905.1 of Acutalibacteraceae bacterium. Classification (GTDB taxonomy): domain Bacteria; phylum Bacillota; class Clostridia; order Oscillospirales; family Acutalibacteraceae; genus SFWF01. The sequence continues at coordinate 5,515 of JAZNJE010000012.1, forward strand.
GCATTTCTGAACTTATCAATGTTACCGCACTTGTTAACCTCGACTTTGCAGACGTTACAACCATTATGAAGGATGCAGGATATGCACATATGGGCGTTGGTACCGCTACCGGCAGAGACAAGGCAGAACTTGCAGCCCGTGCAGCAGTTACAAGTCCCCTTATTGAGACCTCTATGCAGAACGCTCGCGGTGTTATCATCAGCATTACCGGTTCTGAGGATATGAACCTCGACGAGGTAGAGATGGCTGCTACAATTATTCACGATATGGCCCATCCCGATGCAACCATCATTTGGGGTGCACAACTTGACGATACACTTGAAGACACAATGAAGGTTGTTGTTGTAGCAACCGGTCTCGGTGACGAGAAGAAGAAGGATGCTTCGGCCCCTGTATTAGAGTCTATCATCGCAAGCAACGAAGAGGAAAATGAAGAGGGTAACTACATAGATGTTATCAACCTTTTCAATAAATAATAGTTACACCTAATTAAAAAACAACCCGTTTTTCACGGGTTGTTTTTTTATGTAAATGCGCTTGCCCCTTGAACCTTTGTTTCAAGGGGCAAGTATATGCTGTAATTAGCAGCAGCCGCAGTTGTTGTCGCAACCGCAACCTCCGTTACCGCCGCAGCACATAAGGAGAAGGATTATAATAAGAATCCAGGAGCAGTTTCCGCCGAAATTTCCGTTACACATTCAGTTTTCCTCCTTTCGTCTTTACAACACATACTATGCCGAAAAACTTTGTTCGGTCACAAAATATTTACAAAAATAAATCTTGACTTTCCCTGACTTTCGTGTATAATAAAATCAAAGGTCAGTTAAAGTCAAAATCTTACGAGCGAGAAATAAAGGGTGTGATAATTTATGCGAATGAGCGATATAATTACCGAGAGGATTTTGCAGATGCTTGAAGAATCCGAGGAAAACATAGCAGAGATTGGGAGAAATGAGTTGGCGGCAATAGTCGGATGTGCACCGAGCCAGATAAATTATGTTATTTCTTCGCGGTTTACCCCCGAACAAGGGTATATTATAGAAAGCAGAAGGGGCGGCGGCGGATATATAAAAATATCCCGAATAAAACTCAGCCGAAGTTCTGCGATAATGCATATTGTAAACTCTATCGGTTCACGGCTTGACCCTATGGAGGCGAGAATAATTATTGAAAACTGTTTACAGTCTGACCTTCTCGGCGAAAATGCCGCAAGGCTTATGTCGGCGGCACTGGGACAGAGTTCACTTTGTTCGGTGCCTCAGGAATATCGAAGTCGGAGGCCAAGCGGTCTTAGGAA
>JAZNJE010000013.1:0-4948 GCA_045577905.1 Acutalibacteraceae bacterium
GTGATTAAGCTAAGATATGTAACCGACAGTACGGCGGTGCTTATTTACACCCCTGTAAACAGAAGATATTTAACAGGCTTTCCATCTTCTCTTGGCTTTCTTCTTCTAACCAAGAATGAAAACACACTTTTTGTTGATAGCAGATATTTCGAAGCGGCCGAGGACAAAGCAAAAGATGTTAAGGTTGTACTAATAAAGAATATTTATGAGCAATTAAAAGATGCCTTGCAAAAGGAAAACATAAAAAAGCTTTATATTGAAACCGAGAACGAAATATCCCTTTATAATGCCTTAAAAGCAAAATTAAATGTAAAGGTTATGCCTTCTGACAGTCTGTCTAAAAGACTTCTTGATTTACGCTCGGTTAAAACAAAGACTGAGGTTGACAATATAATAACTGCGCAAAGAATTGCCGAAAAAGCCTTTGATGACATTTTAAATTTTATCAAAATAGGAGTAACCGAAAAGCAAATTGCCGCAAGGTTAGATTATAAAATGCAATGCTACGGTGCTGAGAAAGCGGCTTTTGATACAGTTGTTGTGTCAGGTGCAAATTCCTCAATGCCTCACGGCGTACCAAGTGACAAAATAATTGAAAAGGGCGATTTTATAACAATGGATTTCGGTGCAATGTATCAGGGCTATTGCAGTGATATGACACGAACCGTTTGTGTAGGCTTTGCAACCGATGAAATGAAAAAGGTTTATAACACCGTCCTTTTAGCGCAAAAGGCTTCAGAGTCGTTAGTAATGGCAGGAGCCGATTGTTCTCAGGTGGATAAAGGCGCAAGAGATGTTATAGAAAACGCTGGTTATGGCCAATTTTTCGGTCACGGTACAGGACACGGAATAGGTCTTTTTGTTCACGAAAAGCCAACTGTTTCACCAAAAGCGGAGAATATAAAGCTTAAAGCGGGGCAGATTATATCTAACGAGCCTGGAATATATCTCCCTAAAAATTTTGGTGTCAGAATAGAAGATATGCTTTTTGTTAAGAAGAATGGTTGTAAAAACTTGACAAAAGCGCCCAAAGACCTTATAATTTTATAAAGAAGAGGCATATATTGCCATTCGATTTATTAAAAGACACTTTAAAGGAGTAAAAAATATGGTAAGTGCAGGAGATTTCAGAAACGGTGTTACATTTGAAATGGATGGTAACGTATATCAAATTATCGAATTCCAACATGTAAAGCCCGGTAAGGGAGCCGCTTTTGTAAGAGCAAAAATCAGAAATGTTATTGCAGGTTCGGTTGTTGAACGCACCTTTAACCCTAACGAAAAATACCCAACCGCATTTGTTGAGAGAAAAGATATGGAATTTTCATATAGTGATGAAGGTCTTTACTACTTTATGGACCCTGAATCTTTTGAGATGATTCCTGTTGGTGCAGAAGACTTAGGCGATGCCTTTAAGTTTGTAAAGGAGAATATGACCTGTAAAATTCTTTCTTATAAGGGAAAAGTTTTCGGTGTTGAACCTCCAACATTTGTTGAACTTCAAATCACTCAAACCGACCCTGGATTTGCAGGAAATACTGCTACAAATGCTACCAAGCCCGCCACCCTTGAAACAGGAGCAGAAATTCGTGTTCCTCTCTTTATCAATGAGGGCGATATGATTCGTATTGATACACGTACCGGCGAGTATATGGAACGCGCATAACATATAATTTTTAAGGAGATTTGCAATGTATATTAGTGAAAAAATAAATTATATTAAAGGACTTGCAGACGGTCTCGGAGTTGATGATTCAACAAAAGAAGGTAAGGTGCTTTTCGAAATTATCAATCTTCTTTCGGATATGGTAGATGAGATTTGTGCAATCGATGAGGCTTGTGCAGAACTTGGCGAGCAACTTGATGCAGTTGATGAGGACCTTTCCGCAATAGAAGAGGACTTCTACTATGACGAGGATGATGAAGAAATCGAAGGCGAACTTTATGAGGTTGAGTGCCCCGAGTGTCACGACATTATTTATCTTGACGAATCTATGCTTGAAGATGAAGAAATGATTTGTCCTAACTGCGGAACCCGTCTTGAATTTGAATTTGAATGTGACTGCGATTCGGATTGCGAAGAATAAATCAATCAAAGCCGTGCTCATTTGAGTGCGGCTTTATTAACATTGGAGTTATTATGAAAAAGTATAATTATTTTAATCTGCTGTTTTTACTTGCTTTTGCTCTTGGACTCTTTGTTGTCCAAAATGAAGTGACATTTTATAATTTTGAAAGGTCAATTTTCAGTACACTTCGTCATTTGTCTCCTGTTTTTGACCTTCCGTTTTATCTAATTACACAACTTGGCAGTGCGGTCGGGGTCATATCAATAACCGCAATCATTATTATTGTTTCAGTAATTATTAAACGTTTTTTTGATTTTGGTATGCCCATTGCTATGGTTACTTTATCCTCTTATCTTATAAACACAACACTAAAACATATTCTTAACAGAGAAAGACCTGATTTTAAATTGCTGAATGTTTCTGAGACAAGTTTTCCGAGTGGACATTCTCAAAACAATATGGCGTTATATATTGCAATTTTAATTGTAGTCTTGTTTTTTGCAAGTTCGAAAAAGATTAGACTAACTGCAAGCATTGTATGTATTTTTATGCCCTTAGTCATCGGAGTTACAAGAATTTATTTTGGAGTTCATTATATATCCGACGTTATTGCAGGTTGGTCAGTCGGATTTATTGTAGCGTATAATATTTCCTTCCTTTATTTTAAGGCGATATATCCAAAAGTTAAAAAAGGTGAACCGAATGAAATGTCTCGATTATGAACTTGAATATAAGGTTGTAGAGCGCCTAAACAAATCGACATATCCGGTAATAATTGTTGCCGCAGGCAGTTCTTCGAGAATGTGCGGTATAGATAAAATGAGAACCATAATTAACGGTCTTACTGTAATAGAGAGAACCGTGTCGGCTTTTGAAAACTCGGCTGATATTTCTAACATTATCATTGTTACTCGTGCCGATTTAATTGAAGAATTTTCGGCCCTTTTAAGTAAATATTCAAAGATTTCTGCAATTTGCGAGGGTGGAACGTGCAGAGAGGAATCTGTTTTAAGGGGAATTAAGTGCATTGACTCGAATATTGATAAGGTCCTTGTTCACGATGGAGCACGACCATTTGTTTCAGGAGAGGTGATTGGACGTGTTTGTGAGGCTCTTGGCAGTTTTGACAGTGTTACCTGTGCCGTCAAGGTAAAAGACACGGTAAAGAGTGTAAATGAGGACTCTATTGTTATAAAGACCCTTCAAAGAGATTTCTTAATGAGTGTTCAAACACCGCAAGGAGTTTCTGTAAAAAAGTTTTTAGAGTCGGCAGTAAACTATTCGCTTTCTCGGTTTACAGATGACACCTCAGTAGTTGAGGCGGTTGGTTGTTCAACAAAAATCGTTGAGGGCGATTATAAAAACATAAAAATTACAACACCTGATGATGTTGCTCTTGCACAATTTTTCACAAATAAGGAGAATTGATAATGCGTATTGGTCACGGATATGATGTTCACCGTTTTGCCGATGACAGAAAACTTTATATCGGAGGAGAGTTAATTCCTTATGAAAAGGGTTTGCTCGGTCATTCGGACGCTGATGTCTTGTTGCACGCAGTCTGCGATGCACTGCTCGGAGCAGCGGCTCTTGGTGACATTGGCAAGCATTTCCCCGATACAGATAATAAGTTTAAAAACATTGATAGTAAAATATTACTTAACGATGTTGTTTTGCTCCTAAATAATAAAGGTTATGTAATTATCAACATAGACGCTACCGTTATTGCACAGCAACCAAAACTATCTCCGTATATAGATAAAATCAGAAGCAACATTGCCTCAATCTGTAATATTTGCATTGATTCTGTTAACGTGAAAGCAACTACCGAGGAGAAACTTGGATTTACGGGCAGGCTTGAAGGAATAAGTGCGCATGCGGTTTGCCTGATTGACAGGACGGAATAATATTATACTGATACTCATAGCATTTATGGGTGAGACTGTTTGTTTTATTTATCATTTCGTTTGAGCAGAAGAGTTATTGCGTTTTATCTTTTGGTGGCGTTTTTTGTGATTTTGCTTGTGATTAGTTTTTTTCAAGCATCAGTAGTTTCGGTTAAGAATGCAGACACTTATCAAAAAAGATGCGATTACCTAAATAATCTCGGCTATAATGTGAGTGAATGTGCTGAAATTAGCAGTTTTTTGATTTTTGATTACTTGGATGCCGAATTTGTATATTATAATAATTTACAAAAAGAGGCAGGATATGATATTTCTGAATTTTCGGGTAGAAAACTTCAAAGGTATTCATATAATTTAAAAAAGCAACCGATATGCGTCAGTATTTTGGTTTATAACGGACGCATTGTTGGAGGAGATATTTATAATAATGCTTCGATTACGCATTATGCACTAAATGGTTATTGATATAAATTGAGGAGTCATATCGTGAAAGAAATCAGAATTGATAAATATATCTCTGTATCTTACGCAGTTTCAAGAAATGATGCAAAGGGACTAATTAAGAAAAGAGAAGTTGCTGTTAACGATATTACTGTAACTTCATCAGATTTCAAAGTAAAAGAAGGAGATTCGGTTACTGTTAAAGGCAAACCCATGGTTTATAAAGAGTTTGTGTATATTGTAATGAATAAGCCAAAAGGAGTTCTTTCTGCTTCAAATGACAAAAATGCAAAAACGGTGATTGACCTTGTTTCTAGTGAATTTTCTCATTATGATCTTTTTCCGGTGGGCAGACTTGATAAGGATACAACGGGATTACTTATCATAACCAATGACGGAGATTTTGCACATAAGGTTATTTCTCCCAAAAGCAATACGGACAAGCGATACCTGGTGAACCTTGATGGCGATATAACAGATCAACATATAAGCCTATTTGCAGAAGGGGTTATTCTAGCGGACGGTACAAGG
>JAZNJE010000014.1:0-9704 GCA_045577905.1 Acutalibacteraceae bacterium
GAGGGTATCAGCAAGGTTAATATCTTTACCGACATAAACATTGCGGCAGTTAAGGCAGAGTTCTCAAAGTTCACGGATATGAACAAGGGAATCATCGACCTCATTCCCGCGGCTGTTGAAGCTGTTAAGCAGGAAACAATAGCTAAAATGCAGCTCTTCTCCAGCACAGGCAAGGCAGGAGCAGACCGTCGCGACTCTAATATGAGCACCGCTGACGTTGACAAAATCGTTGCTCTCGTCGTAGAACAGTTAAAGAAAATGAATAAATAATTATTAAAAGCGAGGTAATCAAAATGGATTTTAACAGCACAGTAAAGGGCTCAATGCTCGAAGGATTTTATCCCCGTGGATGGGACATGGCTAAAATTGACGAATGCTGCAATCCCGCAAACAAGGTTGAAGACAGACAGAGCTTCTGGAATGACGGCTTCACACCTGTAAGATGCGAAACGCTCGGCGATTTCGACACGTACATGGGTCACGAGATCGCTCTTGAGATCAAGAAGGCAAAGGACGCAGGCAAAAAGGTTGCTTTCATCCTTCCAGTTGGTCCTATGGGTATGTATAAATGGGCGGTTTACTTCCTTAAGGAATGGAATGTGAAGTGTGATCACGTTTACACGTTCAACATGGACGAGTGGAGTGACGCTGAAGGCAACACGTTACCTTCAAACGATCCCGCAGCTTTCCAGAACGCAATGTGCAACGCGCTCTTCAATCCTCTCGGCGAGCTGACAGTTCCCGAGTCACAGAGAAACTTTGCTACAAAGGACAATCTTCCTACATATCCCGAAAAGATCGCAAAGCTTAAAGCAGAGGGCGCAAAGCTCGTGCTTGTTTACGGTATAGGCAGAATGTGCCATATCGCATTCTGGGAGCCCCACTTCTCCGATGAATTCGCAAGCGTTGAGGATTGGAAGAAGCAGTGCTACCGCATAGGCGCAAAGCTTCACCCCCTTACCATTGAGCAGAACGCTATCACAAGCTTCAAGTCACGTACAACTCTCGTTCCTTGCAGAGCCAACACGATAGGCCCCGGCCTCTTCTTGCAGGCAGACTACGCTATCGGTGGATGCGACGGCGCATTTAACCGCGGTATGCAGTGGCAGGGTATGAGCCTTTGGATGACCCTCCGTCACGGAAAGACTCCCTGGATTACTTCTTCCTATATTCCTTATCTTCCCGGCAAGTTGTTCTTTATGAAGGAACTTGCAGGTCCTCTTAACGCTGAGTGTAATTAAACCATGGAAAGAAACGGAATTGCGGTTGCAGGCAGTATCCTTGTAGATAAAATCAAGGGAATAGCAGACTATCCTCCCTGCGGCGAACTTGTTCAAATTAAGTCTATGAGTAGAGCCGTTGGCGGATTAGTTCCAAATGTTGGAATTGACCTTAAAAAAATTGACCCAAAACTTCCCGTATATGCTTACGGAAAGGTGGGAGCCGACGAGGAAGGAAGTTTTATAATTGATGTCCTCAAAAATGAGGGAGTAGATACTGATAATATTGTAATTGACAATAATGAGGCTACAAGTTTTACGGATGTTATGAGTATTGAAGGCGGACAAAGAACCTTCTTTACCTATCCGGGAACAAGTGCAACCTACTCTTACTCGGATATTGATTTTAATAAACTCAATGCTAAGATTTTTCATTTAGGGTATTTTCTTCTTCTCGACAAAATTGATAACGGAGACGGCGAAAAAATCTTAAAAGCGGCAATAGATGCAGGTGTTAAAACCTCTATTGACCTTGTAAGTGAGACTTCCGACAGATATAAACTTGTAATTCCTTGCCTAAAATATACCGATTATCTTATTATAAACGAGTTAGAGGCAGGAAAACTTGCGAATATTGAGCCGAATCCCGAAAACCTTGAGGAGATTGCTCGCAAATTAATGAGCATGGGTGTGCGCGAAAAGGTTATTATCCATATGAAAGATAGGGGAGTTTGCCTTTCTAAAAACGGATATAACGTTATGCCCGCTTATGCGGTACCTCCCGGTTTCATAAAAGGTAAAACAGGTGCAGGTGATGCTTTCTGCGCAGGAGCCTTGTTTGGAATTTATATGGGACTTTCTGATGTTGACATTTTGGATTTGGCTTCCCAGGCCGCCATTGCGGCACTTAGCACTCCTGATGCAACTTCAGGACTCCGTTCGAAATCTGCTCTTTATGAACTTTGTAAAGATTTGGATAGGGAAATAATATAGTTAAAAAGGCAACACACTACGTGTTGCCTTTTTGTCATATTTTAAAGTATATTTGCAATATTTTAAGTATGACAATATTAAGAATTATTGAAGAAACCATAAAGAGTGTTAATAGTGTTGTATTTGATAAACTGACAATTATTATATTGCTCGGTTGCGGTATATATTTTTCTGTTAAAACACGGTTTATACAAATAAGAGGTTTTAAAAAAGGTGTAAACATTACCTTTAAGAATAAAAGTTCATTTACATCGCTTGCCACTGCGGTTGCTTCGTCAGTCGGTGCAGGAAATATAGTCGGAGCGGCAGGAGCAATATTGATAGGAGGTCCCGGCGCAGTATTTTGGATGTGGATAACCGCTTTTATAGGAATGGCGACGGTTTATCGAGAAGCGGTATTGTCGCAGATAACTCGAACTGTAAATTACAAGGGAGAAAATTTGGGAGGCCCTTATTTTTATATAAAAAAAGCGATAAAAGGAAATGCGGGCAAAATGGTGGCGGTTATTTTTTCCGTTTCGGCTTTGCTTAATCTCGGGTTTGTAGGCGGCATGCTTCAAGCAAATGCAGTAGCATGTGCTTTTTACGAGGCATTCAACATAAACAGGGTTGTTGCAGGTGTGCTTCTGGGCGTATTGGCGGGAGTAGTTTATCTTGGCGGTACCAACAGAATATTAAAGGTTATTGAAAGTACAGTTGTTTTTATGGCCTGCTTTTTCATATTCGGCTGTATAGTATATTTTATTTTAAATTTTGATTTGATTTTGCGCTCTTTATCTCTAATTTTTGAATCTGCCTTAAATGGAAGTGCGGTAATAGGCGGCATTAGTGGATATTCGTTAAAAGAAGCCGTTAATCAAGGTGTAAAAAAAGGATTGTTTTCAAATGAGGCAGGAATGGGTTCAACGCCCCATGCTCACGCTTGCGCAAAAGTTAATTCCCCGCACGAGCAGGGCTGTTCGGCTATGCTCGGTGTGTTTATCGACAGTTTTGTGATACTCAGTCTGACTTCTCTTGTAATGATTAGTTTTTTGTATTTTAAAGACGGATACTTGATTGGTCATCAGACTTTTGCCGAGAGCAGTTTAATGATGTTGGCTTTTAAAAAACAGTTTGGAGATGCTGTTGGCGGAGTAATTGTTGCAGTCTCTTTATTCTTTTTTGCCTTTTCATCTATAATCAGTTGGAATTATTTTGGTAAAATAAATTTTTCTGTTCTCTTTAAAAACAGGGGAGAAAAGGTATGGATTTTTTTATCGGTCGCTGTTGTAATAATTGGAGCCGTATGCAGACCTGAGTTTCTGTGGGCATGCACAGATTTGTTAAATGGTTTAATGGTTACAACAAATGTAATGGGCTTGGTTTTGCACAAAAACGCTTCTTTTTAATGCGATATTAAGCAATTTGCACAAATATTACTCGATTCGATATGGCTTTTTGTCGATTTTTAAACAAAATGCGTTAATTTTCTTGACAATAGATTGCAATTTAGTTAAAATTTATTAGTAAGTTATTCTATTTGTCAGAGGTTGCTATGTGCAAGGATGCTCCGTTCTTAAATAATGAAATATCGGACAATGCGCTTGTTTTAAGGGTTCGGGAAAACGACAACGACGCCTATAAAATTTTGCTTGAAAGATATTCGTCTATGATTAACGGCATAGTGTCCAAGTATTCGGCTAAATCTGACCGAGAGGATTTATATCAGGAAGCCAGCATTTCTTTTTATTATGCCGCACAGTTCTTCGATTTTCAATCTTCAACATTTAAAACTTTTGCGTCGGTTTGTGTTGAAAGGGGTGTCATTACAGCACTTAGAAAAACGGAAGCGAAGAAGAGGGTTCCATTGGGACTTGTTGTTTCTTTAAGTGAAAAAGATGAGGTTGTAACTCGCGAAGGTGATCCCGAAAGAATGCTTCTTGAAAGGGAGGCTCACGAAGAGGTTACCGAAAAGATTGAAAATCATCTTTCAAAACTGGAACTTTCGGTCTTAAAGGTCTTCTTAACAAATGGAAGTTATGAACAGACGGCAAAGGAACTTAATCTTTCGCGAAAGAGTGTTGATAATGCTCTTATGAGAATAAGAAAAAAGTTGGATTCACTTTTATAACTTACAAAAATATGCCCTTTGTAGCTCAATAAGGTAGAGCGTTTGTTTGAAAGATGATGGTGCGATTCCGTCCGGGGCAAAACCAAAAATCGAGAGAGGTAAAAAAACATGTTTGAAGACAAGACCATTGTTTGCAAGGACTGCGGAGAAGAGTTCGTATTCACTGCAAGAGAGCAAGAGTTTTACGAATCCAAAGGCTTTGTAAACGAGCCTCTTAGGTGCAAACCTTGCCGTGACAAGCGCAAGAATGCAGGTCGTGCACCGAGAGAACTTCATGATGCAGTTTGTGCAGCGTGCGGAGGACCCGCTAAGGTTCCCTTTATGCCCCGTGATGAACGCCCGGTATATTGCAGTGAGTGCTATGCAAAGATGAAGGAAGAACAGACAACGGAAAACTAAGTTTTGGATTGAAGGCACGGTTATCCGTGCCTTTTTTCTTAAAATTTTATATTATTCATATTCTCTTAACAGAATAGTGTTATTATATACCTATAATGAATCTTATAATAATTTAAAGGTGATTTTATGTTTTCCGAAAAAATACTTATTGTTGATGATGATATAAATATTTGTGAATTGTTAAGGCTATATTTAGTAAAAGAGGGATATTCGGTAGTAATCGCAAACGATGGAATGTCGGCAGTTTCAATGTTAGAGAGCGAAAAGCCTGATTTAATATTGCTTGATATTATGCTTCCCCGATTGGATGGATGGCAGGTTTGCAGAGAAATTCGCAAAAATTCTAATGTTCCGATTATTATGCTTACCGCCAAAAGTGAAACCTTTGATAAAATTTTGGGACTCGAACTCGGTGCTGACGATTATATTTCAAAGCCCTTCGATACAAAAGAGGTCATCGCAAGGGTAAAGGCAGTTTTAAGAAGAAGTGCCGGAGACGATGTTAATGCGGTTAAAGAAGTGCGATTTGATAAACTTATTATCAATCTTACAAATTACGAACTCGTTGTTGACGGTAATTCGATTGATACTCCTCCGAAGGAACTGGAACTAATTTATCATTTGGCAAGCAATCCAAACCGTGTTTATACTCGCGACCAACTTCTTGATGAGGTTTGGGGATTTGACTATTACGGCGACTCACGAACTGTCGATGTTCACGTTAAGAGACTTCGTGAAAAACTTGAAAACATTTCGGACCAATGGTCTTTAAAAACGGTTTGGGGCGTTGGCTACAAGTTCGAGGTTAAATAACTGAAATTCTTATGAAATTAAAATTATTCAAGAGTTTTTTTCTTGCTACTTCTTGCATACTAGTGGTAATTTTGACACTGCTTTTTGTCATTATGTCTTTTGCAGTCAATTCAAGTGTTACCGAGAGTAAACAGGAGTTACTTTTAAAGACGGTTGATTCTGTTGGATATCTTGCAGAAAACCATACGGAATCAAAGGATATTCTATATAACATCAATTCAATAGGCGGAATTAACGAGATTGATATTATGCTCTGCGATGAGTCAGGAAATATTATCCATTGCTCTTGTAATGAGTTTTTTAATTCTTCGCACTGTGTACATTCTCATAATGCAATCGGTAGAGATTATATGTCTCAAATAGGTTCTAAAGGTCAGTTTAGCCTTTCTACTATGCAGGGCCGATTCGATAGAATGCATTATGTTGCTCATAAGAGGGTCAATTCCTCCTCTATTATGTATGTTATCGCTACGGCAACGACATTTAATGCCGGTGAAATGCTTGGAAATTTGTTTAAAATTTATGCGGTTTCAGCAATAATTCCGCTTATACTTATGTTCATTGCGGAATATATTTTGACATATAAACTTACGAAACCGTTAAAATATATGTCGATTGCAGCAAAATCTATCGCAAAGGGCGACTTTTCTCACAGAATTCCTGTTATGAGCGACGATGAAATTGGGGAACTGTCGGTTTTGTTTAACCGAATGACCGATTCTCTGACAAAAAATGAAACGGCAAGAAGAAGTTTTATTTCGAATGTTTCGCACGAACTTAAAACACCGATGACTACAATCAGCGGGTTTATTGACGGAATTATAGACGGAACAATTGATGAAAATCGGCGTGACTACTATTTAAAAATCGTTTCCGACGAGGTAAAAAGACTTTCGCGATTGGTTCAGTCAATGCTCAGTATAACAAGACTTGAATCGGACGAGCAGGTGCTTAATCCGAGTGATTTCGATTTTGCAGAGGTGGTTTTGTCGGTAACTGTTTCGATGGAGCAAAGAATCTCCGACAAAAAACTTAGTGTGGAGGGGCTTGACCAACTTTCTCATACCGTAATATATGCCGACAAGGATTTGATTTATCAGGTTGTTTATAATATTATTGATAATGCCGTCAAATATTCTAACAATAACGGATATATAAGACTTGGCACAAAACGAATAGGAGATCAACTTATTTTTACATCTCGAAATGACGGTATCGGAATTTCGGATGAAGATAAGAAGTACATATTTGAAAGATTCTTTAAGGCGGACAAATCCCGTTCGGGTAACAAGGACAGTCTGGGATTAGGGCTTTATATCACAAAGACTATTATTAAACTGCACGGCGGAGAATTAGATGTTATAAGTCAACCGAACGAATATACAGAATTCACAGTTACTCTGCCTGTTCAGGTTAAAAATTGATTATATTCAGGAGTTTTAAATGGATAGCAACTACGAAAATAACGAGAAACAAACTTATGAAGATTTCTCAGAAGAGAAAGATTCTTCTTTTAATTCCGGTTTTGAAAATGAGTTTTTTGCTGCGGAAAAAATAAATATTATGGGCATCGGACAGAAAAAAACACAGTCAGATAAAAAAGGCGTAAGAATTTTCTGCTTCGTTCTTGCGGTTGTTCTTGTTTTGGGTATCTTTTCAACCGCAGGCTATTTCATAGGCAAGAATCAAACCGTTAAGGCGGGTCTCATAAATAAGCCTCTCGGCGCAGAAGAAGGCAATGCCGCGGCAGTTTACAACAGCGTTTCATTGAGTATTGTTTCTGTATATGCCTATTCGGAAAACGGCGAAGAGGCTATTGCTTCGGGAATTATTTATTCGTCGGACGGATATGTTATAACATCCGATTCTACATTTATTGTTGCACCCGAGGCAAAACTCTTTGTACGGCTTAACGATGGCACCGAATACCCGGCGGTCTTTGTAGGCGGAGACACGATTAGTAATATTGCGGTGATTAAAATCAATAATGCAAAAAATCTTGTGCCGGCAACCTTAGGAAACTCAGACCAGACTGTTGTAGGTGAGTGGGTATATGCAATTGGATTTGAGAACGGTTACGGAGAGAAATCAACCTTAAACGGGGGAACGGTTTCTGCCTGCGATTACAGGGTTTCGGACCCGTATACAAAATATGCGTCAAAGTCTATTACAATTGATTTCACGGTATCCCCGTCTGCGTACGGCGGTGCTCTTGTTAACGGTTATGGTCACGTTATCGGAAAACTTGACCGACAGTTTTTAAATAATTCAAATTATGTTGTACCCTCTGTTTTAATAAAGAAAATCGCAGATGAAATAATCGAAAACGGTGTCGTTTCCGACCGTGCAAGGCTTGGCATTACCTATTTGTTTGCTAACAAGGCTTATGCATATTTCGAGGAACTTCCCACCACGGGCATGTTGGTTGCTTCTGTTGACGAAGCAAGTGACCTTAAAAATTTTATTAAGGCGGGGGACATCATTACCGAAATTAACGGAAAAAGAATTAACGATAAGAGCGATGTTTTGGATGTTATAGAAACAGCAAAACCCAATGATATAGTTCGTGTTAAAGTAGTAACCGAGATTGGGTCGGAGGCCGAATATTCCGTAAAACTTTTATCACTTAAATCTGAAAGTTATTATAATTCTGCCCAAAACCTTGGGGGTAACGGGTTGGAAGAAGCCCCGGGAAACATTGAAGATTTTTGAATTATGTTATAGTTTTAATCATCTTATGAGAAATGTCTCATAAGATGATTTTTTTATTTTTTGTGCCTTTCTCTTTCGACAGTAATTTTACTATTTGAGATATATAATATATTTAAACGGAGGTGAGGCATTGGTAATATACGGAGATGTGCTTTTTATTTCCAATATGTTTATTGATTATCTGTTAATTAGTTTGACCGCAGTAATTTTAAAGTGTGAGATTTCTCTTTTAACTCAAATAATAAGTGCTGTATTAGGCGGTGCCTCTTCATTTTACATATTCGTATTAACTGAAAGCATTTTTATCGACATTGCGCTTCGAATTGCCTTTGGTTTTATCATTGTTTGGGTAGCGTTTTTTGGCAAGAAACTTCGGTTAATAATAAATGCGACGTTGATTTTTTCCTTACTATCATTTGCACTCGGAGGAATTTTAGATTTTCTATCTACGGTTTTTCGCTTGGAGTCGGTTAAGGTTAACAACACATTCTTTTATGTCGGTATTTCGCCGATTCTACTTATTATATTAACCGTTATTTTTTATTTTGGTATGCTTTTTTATTTTAGAATTAAAAAAAACAGGGCGGGCGAGGAGCACTGTGCGGTCAATCTTATTTTAGACGGCCGTTCTGTTAATTTTACGGGTTTGCTTGACAGCGGAAATGCAATATCGGACCCTATCAGCAACTCAGAGGTTTTCATTATCTGTAAAAAGGGAATAAAAAAACTCTTAGGGGAAGATTTAGAACCCTATGCAGAAAGGAATAAAACGAGATACAGAATCATTCCGGTAGAGACAGTTACGGGAAAGGCAATTTTATCTGCAATTAGAATTGACAAAGGAGAAATTACAGTGGGAAAACGTCGTTATCGTTTTAAAACTCCGATAATTGCTGTTTCAGAGCACTTGGCAGATGACGACTATGAATTGATAATTCCAAAAAGTATAGTAGAGGAGAAGGATTATGAGACTATTTGATATGTTTGTTATTTTTATTGCAAAAATTTTTAAAAATGGTAAGGTTTTTTACATAAACGGTCCCGATATATTACCTCCGCCGCTTACCGCCGAGGAGGAGAAGGAACTTTTAATAGGTTACGACGGGATTGACCCCAAGGTAAAGGAGACATTGATAACCAGAAATTTGCGACTTGTGGTATATATTGCAAAAAAATATGATGCTCCCGCAACCGGAATAGAAGATTTAATTTCTATCGGTTCTATCGGGCTTATAAAGGCGGTGAATACCTTTTGCCCCGACAGAAACATAAAACTTGCAACATACGCTTCCCGTTGCATCGAAAACGAAATTCTTATGTATTTAAGAAAGATTTCCTCGGTTAAAAATGAGGTTTCAATAGATGAGCCATTAAATATAGACTGGGACGGAAATGAACTCTTGCTTTCAGATGTTCTCGGTACCGATGTTGATGAAATATCTCTGGCTCTTGAAGCA
>JAZNJE010000015.1:0-7101 GCA_045577905.1 Acutalibacteraceae bacterium
AAGAGTGTTTCGTTGGTGTTCCAATAAGCCTTAAATATAGCAGGAAGAACAGCCCAGATAATACCTGCCACAATGGATGCGGCAATCATTATAATAAGAAGCAGAGGAAGGGGTATTTTTCCGCCTAAGAACATCATAACCGAAACGGTAGCAAGACCGCCGATTAAAACCTGTCCCTCTGCGCCGATATTCCAGAATTTCATTTTAAAAGCGGGGGTAACTGCAAGTGAAATACAAAGGAGAATAGCAACATCCTGAAAAAGACTCCAGACACGGATATTCATTCCAAAAGCGCCGCTCCACATTGACTTATAAACGGCAAATGGATTTTTATCTGTGAGCAGTGTTATTACTATACCTGAAACAACAAGGGCTAAAAGAACTGCTGCGGCACGAATGGCAAGACCTTTATACCAGGCAATTTGTTCGCGCTTTACAATATGAAAGGAAAGAGAATTCTTTTTCTTTACATTTTCCATTATTTTTCTACTCCTTTCCCCTTAGTCATAAGAAGACCGATTTCTTCTTTTGTGGTGGTTCTTGCATCAACAATACCTGTTACACATCCTGAGCCGATTACCAGAATTCTGTCACAAAGCTCTATAAGAACATCAAGGTCTTCGCCGACAAAGATAATGGCAACGCCTTGTTCCTTTTGACTGTTAAGCAGGTTATAGATTGTATAAGAGGAGTTGATATCAAGGCCTCTTACAGGATAAGCCGCCATTAAAACTGTGGGTGCGGCGGCGATTTCACGGCCAACAAGGACCTTTTGAACGTTACCGCCTGAAAGTCTTCTTACAGGGGTCTCGGTTCCGGGTGTTACAACCTCAAGGTCGGCAATTATCTTTTCTGCCAAGTCGTGAGGGCCTTTTCTTTCTAAAAATACAGATTTACCTTTGCGGTAGGACCTTAGCATCATATTGTCGGTAATTCCCATATTTCCTACAAGACCCATTCCAAGTCGGTCCTCAGGCACAAAGGAAAGTCTGACTCCTAGCTCTCTTATCTGAAGAGGGGTTTTGTCCCTTAAATTATCCTGAAGTCCTGTTTTGGGATTGTTATAAAGAATTTTACCGCTATCAATATGCTGAAGACCTGCGATAGCCTCTAAAAGTTCCCTTTGTCCGCTACCTGCAATTCCTGCAATGCCAAGGATTTCTCCGCTTTTTGCGGTAAAGGAAACCGAGTCAAGAAGCTTTACTCCTTCGCGGCTGACACAGTTAATGTTTTCAACCTGAAGCCTGTCCTCGCTGTCCTTAGGCTCACTTCTATGAATATTCAGAGAGATTTTCTTGCCCACCATCATTTCGGTAAGCTCACTCTCGTTTGTCTCGGCGGTGTTAACGGTGCCTACATATTCGCCCTTTCTAAGAACAGATACTCTATCAGACAGAGATAAAACCTCGTGAAGCTTGTGGGTTATGATTATGATGGATTTTCCGTCATCGCGCATACGGCGCAGGATTGCGAAAAGCTTTTGTGTTTCCTGAGGGGTTAAAACGGCGGTTGGCTCGTCGAGAATCAGAATGTCTGCTCCGCGGTAAAGAACCTTTATTATTTCAACCGTCTGTTTTTCTGAAACGCTCATTTCGTGAATCATTTTGTTAGGGTCGATATCAAAGCCGTATTTATGACTGATTTCCTCAACCTTTTTAGCCGATTCCTTAATATTATATCTGTCCTTACCTTTAAGTCCTAAAATAATGTTTTCGGTCGCCGAAAAAACATCAACAAGTTTAAAATGTTGATGAATCATACCAATTTTATGGTCAAAAGCGTCCTTCGGAGAACGGATAACAACCTCTTTACCGTCTATGAATATCTGTCCGCTATCGGGGAAATAAATGCCGGAAATCATATTCATAAGGGTGGTCTTGCCACTTCCGTTTTCGCCGAGAATGGACAAAATTTCTCCGCGGTTAACCGAGAGACTAACATCTCGGTTAGCAACAACACTTCCAAATGTTTTGGTAATGTTCTTTAACTCTATCGCTGCATTTGCCAAGCCTTTTCCTCCTAAACAGTTTTAAGTATTAAAAAAGGCTATCTTTTGTAAGATATCCTTTTTTAATACTTAAACATTAGGGCGGTGCAGAATTGCCCCGCCCTAAAAATTTTACTTAGAACTTCTCGTTTAGACGAGTGATTCCATCAATCTTAAGGTCAAAGTAAGGTGCAGAACGTTTTACAGATTCGTTGAATGCGCCGCCTTCAACAACCTCGGTATCAGGCTGATAGTCGCCCATATCGTCAACGTCAGCAAGATAAGCTAAAAGTTGTTTGCCTTCAACGGTGAATGTCTTGGTATCAAATACCTTGATAGTACCGTCAGCAAAGCCCTTAACTACTTCCTTAATCTTTTCAACAGTTCCCTTAGCCGCAACATCCTGGTTGATACCGGTAAGAACTACTGAACCTTCTGCAATGCCACCACACCAGTCAGCAGCAATCTTTTCGCCCTTTACAACGCATCTGATGATGTAGTTGTAGTAAGGAGTCCAGTCAATTCTGGAAGAAACGATGAAGGTTTCGGGGCAAGATTCATAGGTAGCACCATTGTAAGAAACGTTGGGAACGCCTGCTGTTTGGCAAGGACCGGGAGCACCCATAGAGTCAGCATGCTGAGAAATGAGAACGCATCCCTTATCGATGAGCGCCTCAGCAGCATTCTTCTCTTCGGTGGGGTCATACCAAGAGCCTGTGAACTGAACATCCATTGTTACAGTCGGGCAAACACTCTTTGCGCCAAGATAGAAGGAGGTGTAACCGGAGATAACCTCTGCATAGGTAAATGCTCCAACATAACCCATCTTAGCCTGTTCCTTTGTGATTTTGCCGGCCTCAATCATTTCGTTGAGTTTCATACCGGCAGCAACACCTGCAAGGTAACGGCCTTCATAGATGGAAGCAAATGCATTGTGATAGTTAGGAAGATTTTCTGTGTGAGCCTTTGTACCTGTTGCATGGCAGAACTGAACATTGGGGAATTCTTTTGCAGCCTTAATCATGAATGCTTCATGACCGAAGGAGTTTGCAAAGATAATGTCGCAACCCTGGGTAGCAAGGTCCTTGGCTGTGTTGTAGCAAGCATCATCTTCACCAATGTTGGTTTTAACGATAACCTGCTCGTCTTTAAGGCCGGTAGCCTTCTGGATAGCATCAACGGCATTGAGGAAGTTTAGGTCGTAGGTGGAGTTTTCATCGTGCAAGCAGATGAAACCAATTTTGAAATCTTCGGGGATTTCATAATCAACCTTTACTTCTACCGCAGCGATAGGAGCATCGCTCATGCCGAGAAGCTGTTGCTTATTGCCGTTTTTACTACATGCTGCAAAGCAGAAGATCATTACAACGGCAAGAAGAAGTGCGAGTAACTTTTTCATTTTTGTTTTCCTCCTTAAAAGAAGTTAAATATATTTAAAAAAGCGTTGTGCTTTTTTAAACAAACTCAATTCCGCCTTCGACCGACATTGATTTTATGGCGGCAAGAGATTCTACCCTCATACCCTCTCGGCGAAGCTTGTCCCCTCCGCCCTGATAAACCTTTTCTATTACAATTCCTGCGCCAACTATCTCGGCGCCCGCCTGTTCGCATATGCTTTTAAGCCCTATAAGTGCACAACCGTTGGCTAAAAAATCATCTATTATAAGTATTCTGTCCTCTTTAAGTAAAAATTCCTTAGACACAACTATGTCCGACACGTTGCCGTGCGTAAATGACGGAACCTTAGCGGTGTAAAGGTCATCCGAAATATTACTTGATTTTGACTTTTTTGCAAAAAGCACCGGTACCGAGAAAAACTGCGCCGCAAGGCAGGCAATTCCTATGCCCGACGACTCTATCGTTAGTATTTTAGTAGGCTTATCCTCCCCAAAAAGACGGTAAAATTCTTTTCCTACCTCAACCATAAGATCGACATCAATAAGATGATTTACGAAACTCGAAACTTTGAGGACATCGCCCTCTCCTACTATTCCGCATTCCAAAATCTTATCTTCAAGAAGTTTCATATTGCCACACCACACTCGAAAAAGATAAGCAACCCAATAACATAATTTATTATAATACAACTTGCGACATTTTTCAATGGCAAAAACCTATTATTTTGGTATTTTTTTCTCATTAAAAAAATATGGAAAAATAGCCTGATCAAGTAATTTATTTTATTGATATTTAAGTTTTTTTAAAGTATAATAAAATATATATAACTTTCTGGGAGGAATTTTTTTGGATTGCAGACAGTTTTGGGATAATATTTCGTCAAAAAGAATTGCTATGTGCGGTATAGGCATAAGCAACACCCCTCTTATTCTCGACTTTATCAAAAAGGGAGCAACCGTTTATGCCTGCGACAAGAGAAGCCGTGAACAAATCGGCGAACTTGCCGACAGAATTGAAGCGGCAGGTGCTGAACTGCGACTTGGTTCAGGCTATTTAGACGACCTTGAAGTTGATATAATCTTCCGCACTCCCGGTATGAGTTTTTATCTGCCCGAACTTTCGGCTGCCCGTAAAAAGGGCATTGCCGTAACAAGTGAGATGGAGGTTTTCTTTGACCTTTGCCCCGCAACGATTTTTGCCATTACCGGCTCGGACGGAAAAACCACTACCACCACTCTTATTGCCGAAATGTTGAAGGCTCAGGGCAAAACCGTACACGTGGGCGGTAATATCGGCAACCCCCTTCTCCCCGAAATTGAAAACATCAAACCCGAAGACTTTGTTGTTGTTGAACTTTCATCCTTCCAACTTATCTCTATGAGAAAAAGCCCCGACGTTGCAGTTGTTACAAACGTTGCCCCCAACCATCTCGACGTTCACAAAGATATGGATGAGTATGTCGAGGCAAAGAAAAACGTCGTGCTTCATCAGAACGCTTTTTCCCGTACCGTACTGAATTACGACAATGAAATTACCTACGGTTTCCGTGATATAGTAAGAGGTCAGTCTCTCGGATTCAGTATGGAACGCCGTGTTAAAAACGGGGCCTGGCTTGCCCCCGACGGTACCCTCCATATGTCCTATCGGGGAATTGATGCTCCTATTATGCACAAAAACGATATAACCATTTTAGGCGACCATAATGTTGCAAATTATCTTACGGCTATCTCCGCCGTTTGGGGATATGTAAGCGCCGAAAATATCCGAAAGGTTGCAAAGGAATTTAAGGGTGTTGAGCACCGAATTGAGTTTGTAAGAGAACTAGACGGAGTTAAATATTATAACGACTCGATTGCTTCGAGTCCTACCCGTACCATTGCAGGACTTAAAGCCTTTTCAAGTCCCGTCATTCTTCTTGCCGGCGGATATGATAAGCATATTCCTTTTGAACCGATGGCTCCCTATATATGCCAAAAGGTAAAGACCCTTATTCTCTGCGGTCCTACCGCCGATAAAATAGAATCGGCCGTTATTGAGTGCGAGGACTTTGTGGAGGGCAAACCCGAAATCATTAAGACAAATGACCTCGGCGAGTCTATCGACCTTGCCCGTTCCCTTGCGGTAAGCGGCGATATTGTAACCCTCTCTCCCGCCTGTGCGTCCTTCGACGCATTCCCCAATTTTGCGGCAAGAGGCAAATTCTTCAAAGAAAAGGTTATGGCATTTTAAATGGATATTAAAAAACTTTTAACCGCCCTTTCCGAGGCATCGGGAATAGGCAACATAAAAGAAGCAACAAACATTGCAAAGGCAGAACTTTCGAAATATGCCGAGGTGCAAGATTTCGGCAGTATAGGTCTTATCGGAAAAATAGACAAGGGCGCGAAGGCTACCCTTCTTCTTGACGCACATATAGACGAGGTGGGATTTGTTGTAACCTCGGTTTTGGACAGCGGGTTTTTAAAGGTCTCGGCAGTCGGAGGTATCGACCCGAGAATTTTGCCTTCAACCCCCGTTATGGTCCACGGAAAAACCGATATTCCCGCAGTTTTTGCGAGCACCCCTTTGCATTTGGCAAAGGAAGAATCTGCCGCTGTTCCCCTTGACGAAATTTATCTTGATACCGCCTTAAATAACATAAAGGATATTGTTTCGGTAGGAGACTATGTTACCTATAACACAAAGGTTGCCGATTTGGCAGGAAACCGAATTTCAGGCAAAAGTTTTGACGACCGTGCCCTGTGTGCCGCTGTTATAGAGGTGGCTTCCCGTATTTACGATAAGCCGCTGCCCTTTAATATTATAATTTCCCTTTCCGAGCAGGAAGAACTCGGAACGCGGGGTGCCGTTACCTCTGCCTTTGCAAACGAGGCAGATTTTGCCGTTGTGCTTGATGTTAGTTTTGCATCTGCTCCCGATGTTCCTTCCGAACAAAGCGGAAAACTTGGCGGCGGTGCAATGATTGGCATATCTCCCATTCTAAACAAGAGTATTACCGACAAAATCAAGAGGGCGGCAGAAAAAAATTCCCTGCCATACCAAAACGAGGTTATGGGCGGAAAAACCGGTACCGATGCCGATGTTATTTCGATTTCAAAAAGCGGTATTCCGACAGGGCTTATTTCTTTGCCACTCAGAAACATGCATACTCCTTATGAGATTATCTCCCTCGACGATTTAGAGAATCTCGCAGATATTCTGGAAAGTTTTATTTTGGGAGGTAATGAAAATGCGTGAGTTACTTTCTAAACTTTGCTTTATACCCGCCGTTTCGGGCAGAGAAGACGCGATTCGCGATTTTATTATTAAAGAAGTATCCGGCTTTGCCGAATGTAATATTGACCAAAACGGAAACCTGATTTGCTTTAAAAAGGGCAAAAAGAGGGCCGCCAAAAAGATTATGGTCGATGCCCATATGGACGAAATCGGTTTTATCGCAACCTATATTACATCCGACGGGTTTGTGAAGTTTGCTTCGGTAGGCGGTATTTCTTCTGCCGTGAAAGCCGGTAAACGGGTTGTTTTCGAAAACGGGGCAAAAGGCGTTATCGGCATTAAACCGAAACATTTGGCGTCAAAAGAAGAGCAGAAAAAATATCCCGACGAGGATAAACTGTATATAGATATAGGAGCCGACTCGAAAAATGATGCCGAAAGACTGATTTCTGTCGGTGACACCGCCGTTTTTGAGAGCGAATTTTATGATAAAGTCGGAT
>JAZNJE010000016.1:0-5577 GCA_045577905.1 Acutalibacteraceae bacterium
GAAAACCAAGGTTTTGCCGATGACTCAAAATCACTCATCGTAACCCTCGTCGGAGAACAGACCCTTACAACCGACCAACAACAAACCCTTGAAGATACCCTTACCAAAAACTGGCCCGCCGCCGCTTTCGGTCTCGGCGAAGCCAAATCGGTCAGCCCTTCGTTAGCAGGTGTTTTCTTCCTTAAATGTATGGTTGGCGTACTTATTGCAGGTGCATTGGTTGTTGTTTATGTAGGTATCCGCTTTAAGAAAATTGGCGGTGTTTCGGCTGCATTGACCGCCCTTGCGGCACTCTTTATAGATATATTGGCAGCATTCTTTACCTGCACAATCTTCAATCTGCAAATTGATATGAACTTTGTGGCGGTGCTTCTTACCATCTTTGGTTATTCACTTAATGATACAATCGTTATCTATGACCGTATCCGTGAGGACAGAACACTTTATCATAAACTTCCCACGGCCGAACTTGTAAACGGTGCCGTTAATAAGGTTAAAACACGTACAATTGTTACAACCGTTACCACCCTGCTCGCAGTTATAATGATTATCGTTGTTGCCGAGTTCTTCGGAATTACAAGCCTTAGAAGTTTCGCAATACCGATGGCATTCGGACTTGTTTCGGGTTGTTTTTCGTCTCTCTTTGTTTCTTCTCCCCTCTGGGTGCTTTGGAGAAACTATGCCGACAAAAAATTTACCAAGGCAAAATAATGTTTTAAACAATAAGCCCGTTGTTCGTAACCGAACAACGGGCTTATTTTATTCAATGATTAAGTTTTGCTCTTTAAGTCTTGCAATAAACTTTTTAATTGTGTTTTCTGCCTGCTCTCTCGTTGCATCATATTCATCCAAAAACGCGCTTACTAATTTTTCAAGGTCGGTATCTTCCTTTAAATGTTCAAAAATAAATGCTCCGCTTTCATTTAATGTAAGCATTGCGTTAAAACCGGAAGAGACACCGTCAATGGGAATTGCAACGTTTTTATCTGCAACCCGCCTTACTACAAATTCTCCTTTAAGTCTCATACAGTTTTCTCCTCTTCATCTAAGATAGTTTTTACGGCAAGTTCTGCCGAAGATATATCCTTGTTGCAGAAAATCTTCCAGACGCGTACACTTTTCAGCATACGGTCAACCAACCCGAGCACCAAAAGAGTTTCTGCGGAATTTTTCGGCAATAAAACCTGATTTAAAATCGGTTCTACCGCCGCAGCAGGTTCTACCGACTCAACTCGGTTTTGCTCTGCCCGTTCAATCAGGCAGATATCGGTAATACGGGAAGGCCTAACCGAATAAAAACCTTCTTTTCCGCACCAGGGACTACCGTAGGCTATCGGCTCGTTATCGACAAATCGAATAATCGGTTTGTCGCCGTTTACAAAAGAAAATTTTTCTCCTAAAACCTGCTTCCATAAAAGAGCGTGTGTGGTTTTGCCAACTCCGCTTTTAGCCATCAAGACAATTCCTCTGTCCCCGGCACTGATTGCGGCACCGTGCATTAAAAAAGCAGAAAAGCCCGCAAGTTCATTCGACAGTTTTTTAAATATCAAAAAACATTCTGCCTCGGAAAAAGATACGGGTATTGCACTTTTCTCCAACTCCTCTTTTACCTCAAAGGGAGAAACCGTTAAAGATAGGTCGGGCTTTTGGAAATTGAAACAAAAATCCGAACAGATTTGCTCGGTATTAGGGTCGGTAACATCGACTTTAAGGTTAATATCGGCAACCCTAAGTTTCAATTGGTATCCCCCCCTTTAAATCAGTTTTTATATTGTAGCACAAAAGTTGAAAATTTGCAAGGTGTAAATATTTGCCTTAAACAATTGACAAACGAGCCTGTGTTATGTATAATATTTAGGCATCGAATATGCCTCCTTAGTTAAATGGATATAATAAACCCCTCCTAAGGGTTAGTTGTGGGTTCGATTCCCGCAGGGGGTGCCAAAAAGAAAGACATGATTTACATCGTGTCTTTCTTTTTCTGTTTGTGCCCGCAGGACACAACATCGTTTTGCGGTGAACCCGCAAACATCATTTGACCGTTAGGTCAACATCATTCCGCTTTAGCGGACACAAAACGAGGTTGCCTTACAGCAAAATAGGAAAATATAATAAATTGCTGGGGTATTATCCTAATATAGCAAGTAAGATATTAAAAGGATTGATTAGCCGCAAACCAAAATCTAAAATTTAAAAATTTTAAAGAAAACTAAATTTTAGACCGGTTTCATTTTGCGTGTTAGGCCAAAAAACTCCTTGAGAAATCTCAAGGAGTTTTTTTCGGTGAAGCATTCCCTTGCCTCATATTTTGCGAAGCAAAATGCTTCATTATCTTTTGCGGCTATGCTGATTTTTTCTGTTGTTTTACTTATCACAATTGAACATTGTTTTACCTTGACCGCACAGTTTTTCAAAGTCTGCAATAAATGTTACATCTGCCGAGTCAACGCAGGGATGTTTAATAAGTCCCTCGATTACGTCAGGTGCTACCGTTACGGCACGTATGCCTGTTTCACAAAGTTCCTGAACCTGAAGAGAGTTTTTGAAACTTGCGGCAAGAATTCTCGTCTTATATCCGCTTGAAACGAAAATATCCTGCATTGTTCGGGCAACCTGAATTCCGTTATTGCCAAGGTTGTCTATACGGTTTATATAAGGTGCGGCATAATCGGCACCGCTCTTTGCAGCAAGATATGCTTGAAGTGGGTTATAAATCGCCGTTGCGGTTACCTTATATCCCTCTTTTGATAAAATTCTCATCGCCTTTAAACCTTCAGGAATGGTGGGAATCTTAATAAAGGTCTTTGCCTTTTGACCGAGAACCTCAACAATATGTCTTCCCTCTTCTACCATATCCTCGGCTTTAAGGGAGATAACCTGCGCGTGGAGTTCGGCATCGGGACCTATAAAATCGCGGATTTCCTTTAACACCTCATAGGGATTTCTTCCCGTTTTGGAAAGGATCGAAGGGTTTGTAGTTACACCGTCGATGGGATAATATTCACAAATTTCCTTAATTCTTTTAATGTCAGCATCATCAATAAGTAGTTTCATAATACATTTACCTCCTACTTTGGTACTAAATAGATAATATATCTTTTAAAGTTTGTTTTCAATGCCGAAAATATACAATCTTTATGATATTATAGCCAATCCTTTGTTATGTTTTTAACAATAATCTATGCCTCTACGATGGTTACACCGTTGTTTGACAGATTCGCAATTTCTTCGTTCGGCTTAGCGGCATTGGTTACAAGACAAAGTTTAGCAGAGCAGTCGCAAACCTTCATAAAACCTGCCCTGCCGATTTTTGTATGGTCGGCGGCTATTAAAATCTGCTTTGCACCCTTCATCATCATACGGTCAATGATAGCCTCCTCAGCATGATAGGTGGTAATTCCCCTCTCAACGCCGATTCCGTCAATCGCCATAACCGCCCAATCGGCTTGATACCTGCTGAGTTGTTCCTGTGCATCTCCGCCGTAGGTAAACCTGTATTTTGTGTTTACCTCGCCACCCAACAGTATAACACGGAAGGAAGAAACATTTCCGAGTAAGGTTGCCACCGCAATAGAGTTGGTCACTATATTAAGGTTGTTTCTGTTTTTAAGTTTGGCCGCAATAAGTTCGGTTGTGGTACCCGAATTTATAAACAGTGTGTCACCGTCCTCAATAATTTCGGATATTCTCTTGGCTATTTCTTCCTTTTGTTCAATCTGCGGGATTTCGATACTGTGGGGAATTCCCGGTTTTTCGGAATTGCGGTTTGAATAGACCGCACCGCCACTCATACGGATAAGATAACCGTCCCTTTCAAGGGCATAAAGGTCGTTTCTGATCGTTACGGGAGTAACCCCCAACGATACCGACAACTCGGACACATAAACCTTGCCCGACCGTTTAAGTTCTTCTAATATTTTATCGCGGCGAATGTCAATTTTGAGTTTGCTTTCTGCCACTTTTAATCCCCCTATGACTTAATAGAGACTCTTATTGTTAAGACGCTCGCCCACTGCACCGCCAGGATGTACAAGAGCAAACTTTTCCTTTTGATAGTCGGTTTGTTCAATTATTGCAGCCTGCAATGCGTGAAAAAGCATACATAGTGCCGTTGTGCTTGTTGTACCCTGCATATTATATTTATCGGTCTCACGGTTTACGTGCTGTTTAATTACAACGTCGGCAGTCTCTGCCAAAGGAGAGGTCATATTCTCGGTTATAGTGATAATGTTTACGCCCTTTGCCTTGCAAATGTCGGCAATTGGGAAAAGTTCTTTAGTGCTACCGCCACGAGATGCCAAAATCATTACATCTCCCTTTTGAAGATAGCCTGTACCGCCGTGCACCGCCTCTGCGGGAGAGATAAACTTTGCAGGGCGCTCTACACAGCACATAAGGTGTGCAAAGTGCTGACAGGCAATGCCCGAATGTCCGCAACCTGCCGCACCGATTCGCTCGGCAGAACACAACAGTTCAACCGCACGGCTAAATTGCTCGTCGTCAAAATAGTCTTTCATTTCGTTAATGCATGCCGCTTCAATATCAAAAGCGTCCTTTGCAGCCTTTAATGCTTCATTACTTATCATTTTATTTTCCTCCGAAAGAATTTTTTTGTTATTTAGATAATAATATTTTCTTTTTGAAAAATCAAGTAAATTTTTGTTTTAAAAACAGCCTATTTTTTGTAATTATTAACGAAATCACAGAAAATAGGCAAATATTATTGATTATATTACCGCTATAATGTATAATTTATATAGAAAATTTAAGGAGTGAACTGTTTTGGCAGAAAAAAGAAAAATTACTACCCCTTTCTTTGAGATTGGACCTAAAAGTTATCTTTACGGCGACGATGTTCTCAATTTGGCATTGGCAGCCGATAAGGCAAGCGAAAAATACGGTGTTAGTATTATCTTCACTACCCCCGTTGTTGACATCAGAAGGGTAAAAGAAGCAACAAAGAACATATTTGTTTTTGCTCCTCATATGGACCCCATCTATCCCGGCAGAGGTCTTGCAGACACACTTCCCGAATCTCTTGTTGCGGCAGGCGCAGACGGGGTTATGCTTAACCACTGTGAGAAGCCTTTGGAGTTTGATGTTCTTGCAGAAACAATTAAGAGGGCTGACGAGGTTGGCCTTATCTCTATCGTTTGTGCAGATTCTATGAGCGACGCTTCTAAAATCGCAGCACTAAACCCCGACATTATCGTTGCAGAGCCTTCCGAACTTATAGGCACCGGCGTTTCGGTCGGCAAGGAATATGTTGAGGCAGCAACCAAATCGGTTAAGGACGTCAATCCTGACATTCTTGTTCTTACCGCTGCCGGAATTTCCAACGGCGAAGATGTTTATAACACAATTATTGCAGGTGCAGACGCTACCGGTTCTTCTTCGGGCGTTGCAAAGGCTCCCGACAGGGCCGCTATGGTTGATGAAATGATTTCTGCCGTCCGTCGTGCTTATGACGAGCGTAAGAACTAATTTTAAAAATTTTTATTTTGGAGGAAACAAAAATGGAATTTAAAGTTTTTCAGAAAGAATTAGAGTTGCAGTCACGCGGTTGGAAGTCGGATC
>JAZNJE010000017.1:0-4690 GCA_045577905.1 Acutalibacteraceae bacterium
CCTCCGACTTCCCAAGGGTGGACAGGTCGGCATTGCTTTCAATTATAAGGTCTGCATTTTGTATGCAGCGCAAGGAGGCGGCTGCGGGTGCGTTTGTTTTAGGGTCCACCGCACGTTTCATAGCAAAAACAAAAACATGAGAGGTAAGTTTTGTTCCGTTAGTCCAAGAAATATCGGTATTTATATTGAATGTATATACGAGCCCGTCCTTCTCATAATTTTTGCAGGCAGACGGAACAAGTTTACCGTCCTCGTCATAGCGAAGCAGTGTATCAAAAAGCGAGCGAACAATAACCATTTCCTCTCTCGTTGATACAAGTTGAGGGTCAAGTGTAGAAGGCTTGTTTTCGAGTTCAAAATATATGAAGGCATCGCCCGAGTTATTGCCACAGCCTACTGCCGCGATTAAAGCCGCAACACATAGGCAGACCGATAGAAATTTAACAAAAAACTTCATTTTATCACCATTACTTAATATACTATATAGTATAATATGAACTGAAACTATTTTCAATAGAAATTTGTGAGTTTGGGACAAATATCAAAGGCGCCGACGACACTATTTATATATTTGGTGGGGACGCGCCATAATTTTTATTTTAAAAATCTTGCAATTATTGTCTCTTTATGCCAATATAAATTTTGAAAGGGGAGTAAGCTATGAAAAAAATAATTATGCTGTTTATGGCTGCGGCTTTTTTGTTTGTTTCTTGCCAGGATGCAGATAGGCTCCCCGAAAATTCATACGCGCCTTCGTCAAGTGAGGTATCGAGTGAAAACATCGGCGATACAAGTAACGAAACTGAATCTGCTGATGTAATAACAAAAGAAGATTTGTCGATCTCATACTCTATGCTTGGGCATTGGATGAGGGGCAAGGGTGAAAAGATGATTTTCAAAGAGGCAGACCTGATATCGGTTGCTATGAAAAACTCTCCCAAAATAAAAGCACTCGCAGAGGATGCCGTCAAGGACTATAAAAAAGGAGTAGTTGCCAAAAATACTTGGGTCGAATTTGCAAGCGATGAGCCTGATTTATGGCTTTCGGTCAGAAAGGCTTATGTTGATATTACAACCGCCGAGCAAAACGGCGGATATCTTTTAAAATTGCGAATTTATGACACCTATAATTTTGAGCATATTGAATCAAACGACGGGCTTGGCAGTAAACTTAATAATTTAGGTTTTGTAGCAGAGAAAATGGGCCTCGGCACACCCTTTGAGTGGGAAGCGGAATTTACATTTGAAATGCAAAATGGAGAACGCAAAATGCAGAATTAAGGTGTTTCGCAAAGCAAAACGGTATAATTTAAGATATAATTCATTATCCTTGTCTTTTTATGAAAAATATCACAAAATTGATAGTACAGACTCCGCCCGGTTTTACCCGAGCGGAGTCTGTCAAGAAAAACACTTGACAAAACAATACTAATGTGTTATTATAAACCCCGCAAGTGATTTACTTTACAGAGGGAAGTGAGCGTTTTGGCAGTAAATATTGAGATTTCCCATCTGCTTGAGCGCTACGGACCGGTTTTATCCGACAAACAGCAAAGAATCCTTGATGGATATTACAACTGCGACCTATCCCTTTCTGAAATTGCTGAAAACGAAGGGATGACACGTCAAGGTGCATCAGATTTCGTTAAGCGAAGTGTGGCACAACTGTTTGAACTGGAACAAAAACTTAATTTTTTGGAAAAAAGTGACAACATAAAGTCTCTTTTTGAACTTTTTTCAAGCGGCCAAGCCGACTTGCACGAACTCGCAGAAGCGATAGATAAACTTTAAGGAGTGATTTTTTGGCATTTGAAAGTTTAACCGATAAACTTACCGGCGTATTCAAACGCCTTCGCTCCAGAGGCAAACTTCACGAGCAGGATGTTAAAGATGCGATGCGCGAGGTTCGTCTGGCTCTCTTGGAGGCCGACGTTAACTATAAGGTTGCAAAAGACTTTACAAACAGCGTTTCTGAAAAGTGCATAGGCGAGAAGGTTATGGAAAGCCTTACGCCGGCACAAATGGTAATAAAAATTGTACGTGACGAACTTACCAACCTTATGGGTAGTGAACAGGTCCGTCTTAAAACCTCTGATAAAATTCCCACCGTTATTATGATGTGCGGACTTCAAGGTTCAGGTAAAACGACCCACGCTGCAAAACTTGCCAAGTATTTAAAGAAAAACGGTCATAGACCAATGTTGGTTGCAGGCGACATTTACAGACCTGCTGCGATAGACCAGTTAAAGGTGCTTGGCGAACAGATTTCGGTTCCTGTTTTTGAAAAGGGTACCGAGAGACCCGAAAAAACGGTTGTCGAGGCGATTAAATATGCGAGAGACTACGGTCACGACTATTTAATTCTTGATACTGCGGGCCGTCTTGAAATCGATTCAGAACTTATGGATGAACTTAAACGTATCACATCTACGGTTACGGTCCATAACATTCTTTTGGTTATTGACTCAATGATCGGTCAAAATTCGGTAAACGTAGCAAAAGCATTTAACGAACTTCTTGAAATTGATGGTGTAATTCTTACCAAACTCGACGGCGATTCAAGAGGCGGTGCCGCCCTTTCTGTAAGAGCGGTAACGGGCAAACCGATTATTTTCACGGGCGTCGGTGAAAAGATTGATGACCTTGATGAGTTCCACCCCGACCGTATGGCTTCAAGAATTCTCGGTATGGGCGATATGTTGTCGCTTATTGAGAAGGTTGAAAACGAAATTGACGAGAAACAGGCGCTCGAAACTGCTAAAAAACTTCAACAAAATAAGTTTGATATGAATGACCTTTTATTACAGTTTGAGCAGATTAAAAAGATGGGCGATATTAAAAGCGTTTTGTCTATGATGCCTGGTATGGGAAATCAACTTAAAAATGCAGAAATTGATGAAGGCGCATTAGCCCGGACAGAGGCAATAATCAAGTCAATGACTAAAAAGGAACGGGAGAAACCCGATATTTTAAATGCCTCCCGCAGGCGTAGAATTGCGGCAGGCAGCGGTACCGATGTTTCGGATGTCAACAGGCTTGTAAATCAGTACGAACAAATGAAAAAGATGTTCAAGCAGATGAACAACAAAGGATTTGGCAAGCGGATGGGCGGTATGAAAATGCCCGGCGGCTTTAAAGGATTTTAAATAATTAGGAGTTATCTCTTATTTATACAAAAAAGTTATTTTCGGAGGTGTATTTAGAATGGCAGTAAAAATCAGACTTCGCAGACTCGGTGCAAAGAAGGCTCCTTTCTACCGTGTTGTTGTTGCAGATTCCAGATATCCGAGAGACGGTCGTTTCATCGAGGAAATCGGAACCTACGATCCTACTCGTGACCCCGCTGTTGTTAATATCGACGGCGAAAAGGCAAAGAAATGGATTGCAAACGGTGCTCAGCCTACTGATACCGTAAAGGCTCTTCTTAAAAAAGCAGAAATTATTTAATTGTTTTGGAGGACTCTATTTATGCAGGAGTTATTAAAGTCTATTGCTTCGGGCTTAGTTGAAAAACCCGACGAAATTAGTGTAACTGTTGACGAGCCCAATGAAGAAGGAGTTATCGTTTACCATCTTCATGTTGCTGAAAACGATATGGGTCGAGTAATCGGCAAACAGGGAAAAATAGCAAAGGCTATTCGTACTGTTATGCGTTCAGCAGCAAATAGAAAGAACGAGAAAATTATGGTCGAAATCGACTAAGATTGTGCCCCCATATCCTTATGGGGGCACTGCCTTAATTGGAGTTATTATGAAGAAAAAATATTTAGAAACGGGAAAAATAGTAGGTACACACGGCATAAGAGGTCAACTTAGAGTACAGCCTTGGTGTGACTCTCCCGAATTTATTTGCTTGTTTAAAAAACTTTATCTTGACGAAAACGGACAAGAGTTTTTGAAGGTATCATCTGCTAAACCGCACGGAAATATTGTTATACTGTCGGTAGGCGAGATTGATTCAATCGAAAAAGCAGAAACTTTTAGAAACCGTGTTCTTTATATAGACCGAAAAGATGTAAAACTTCCAAAGGGGAGACATTTTATTTCCGATTTGCTGGGTTGCCGTGTTTTTGATGCCGACACAAACCAACTGTTAGGTGTTTTATCAGATGTTTCCGAAACGGGTGCTAATGATGTCTGGCATATAAAAAGGGGAGAGAAAGAGTATTTAATTCCCTCAATTCCCGAAGTAGTTATTGATGTAGATATTGATAATGAAATAATTGTAATTAGACCTTTAAAGGGGATTTTTGATGATGAAGATTGACATTATGACCCTTTTTCCGGATATGTGTGATTCTGTTTTGTCCGAAAGCATAATAGGTCGTGCAAGAAAATCGGGAAAGGTTGATATATCTTGCGTGAATATAAGAGATTTTTCGGGTAATAAACATAATAAGGTGGACGATACACCTTACGGTGGCGGAATGGGAATGGTTATGTCGGCAACACCGATTTATAATTGTTATAATTCACTTTATGATCCGAAAACCGAACAAAAACCTCATTTAATATATCTTTCGCCCAAGGGTTCTACCTTTACCCAGCAAAGAGCGATAGAACTTTCAAAGATGGATAGAATCGTGTTGCTTTGCGGTCATTACGAGGGCATCGACGAAAGAATTATAGAGACAATAGAAGTCGGATCGTAGCCATGTCGTTCTGTGAGCCAAGGAGTTGGCACAATAAT
>JAZNJE010000018.1:0-29634 GCA_045577905.1 Acutalibacteraceae bacterium
CTCTTCAAGAGTCTTTAAAAGGGCATTAAAGGCACTGGACGAGAGCATATGAACCTCGTCAATAATATACACCCTGTATTTTAAATTTGCGGGAGTAAAATTGATTTGTTCACGAAGTATCCTTACTTCATCTACACCGTTATTTGAAGCGGCATCCATCTCCACAATATCGGTAGCCTTCTCTTCTAAATCAAGGCGGCAGGCTTCACAGTCCAAGCAAGGGTCCCCGCTTTTGGGGTTAAGGCAGTTTACGGCACGTGCCAAAATTCTGGCACAACTTGTTTTACCCGTTCCGCGTGTACCCGTAAAAAGATAGGCGTGGGAGAATTTCCCTGACTCCAATTCGGACAAAAGGACCTTTGTGATATGTTCCTGACCATAGACCTCCGAAAAGGTTTGCGGACGGTATTTTCTGTATAGCGCTTTATATGCCACAGCCTTCAAATCCTCCCTTCGAATATAATAATGACTGTATGACAGGGCGTACGAATGAGCCGATTTACTGCGGCGCACAGAGTGGACTGCTTAATGCTGCTCGGTTCCCCGCCTGACATGGTTCACGGTACCCTGTCGCACAGGACCCGCCCATTCGCACACCCTCTCATACAGTCGAAGGTTTTTGTTGCTAACATATTATAATATATTTTTATTCTATTTACAAGCATTATTTGAACATTAAAAAATAATTCACAAAATTTTGGTTGTATATTATTGAGGG
This sequence comes from Acutalibacteraceae bacterium, assembly GCA_045577905.1. Lineage (GTDB taxonomy): Bacteria > Bacillota > Clostridia > Oscillospirales > Acutalibacteraceae > SFWF01. The sequence continues at coordinate 719 of JAZNJE010000018.1, forward strand.
ATTTGTTATTATTATAATAATTAAAGTAGGCCTTAACCGAAAAAATTACGGATTTTCGGACAAAGAAAATTCCTTCGGTCAGAGCAAAAAGAGGTAAAGAATGGAAATTTGGGACATAATGAATGAAAAGGGTGTTGTCACGGGACGCACCGCCGTCAGAGGACGCACCATTCTCAAAAGCGGAGAATATCATCTTGTCGTTCATATATGGGTGGTTTCCTCAAAGGGAAATCTGCTTATTCAAAGAAGAAGTGAAAGAAGAAGGCTTATGCCCGGCGAATGGGCGGCAACGGGCGGCTCTGCCGTTTCGGGGGAGAAGTCTGCCGCTGCTGCCGCAAGGGAACTTCGGGAAGAACTCGGCATAAAGACCGAGGATGGAGAACTTCAATTCGTAACAAGACTTAAAAGAAGAAATTCTATGTTGGACATATATTTTCTTCATCGAGACGCCGATGCGATGGGACTTAGACTTCAAAGAAACGAGGTCGCCGAGGTTAAGTGGGTAACACCCGATGAACTTCGCCGTATGATAGAAAACAGACAATATCACAACTACGGCAGGGAGTATTTTTCGGCGGTATTTGACTATTTAGAAAAGAGCAACAGTTTTGGGGAGGAAAAGATTTGAGCCTTAAAATAGAGGGCAGAAAATGTGTTGTCTGCCAAAGTTATCTTTTTGATGACGATGACGTTGTTTTTTGTCCTGAGTGTGGTGCACCCCACCATAGGGACTGTTATGACGCCGTTGGACATTGTAATTTAGAGCATCTGCACGGCACCGCTGAGCAGTATCGTGCCGAGGATGAAGCCAAAAACGAAGAGGAAGACCTGCAAACCGCAAACCGGGAAAAAAGGCTTTGTTATCGTTGCGGAAGGGAAATTACCCAACAAAATGCACAGTTTTGTCCCTTTTGCAGTGCACCCGTTCAAAATATACCCTTTAATTTTGACCCGCAGATAAATTTGGGACTCAATGACGAGTTGGAGGACGGTGTAAGCGCAAAGGAAGCGGCACAGATGGTCGCAATGAACACCGTAAGATATATTCCAAAATTCAAAAAACTCAGCAAAGGGAAAAAAGTGTCCTGGAACTGGGCGGCATTTTTATTACCGCACGGGTGGTTTGCTTTCAGAAAAATGTATTTAATATCGGCTCTTGTTGCGGCACTCAGCGTTGCCGCGTCTATTATGTCTCTGCCGGCAGGGGAGGCGATAGAGCATATTGTAACCGATAATCTTGTCGGTATAGAACTTATGCAGGCATTGACCAACGGACTGCTCAATGCGGGGCCGATGGCCATAGCCTTTGCCGCCGCAAGCGGTCTGCTCAATTTGGCAGTTCGCATTTTTTCAGCACTCTTTGCCGATTACGCCTATAAAAAACGGGTAATCGAAAACTGTAAAATTTTAAAACAGAGCGAAGAGGATAAAGAATATGAATTAAGACGGCTCGGAGGAGTAAATATCCTTGCCTTCTTCATAGTAATTATGGCTTCAAATCTGCTTGTTAATTTTCTTGTAGTAATAATATAATTACAGCAAAGGCGGATAACTTATGAAACGGTGTATAAGGTGCGGAAACGAAAACCGCGACGATTATATATATTGTACGATGTGCGGCGCCGAACTTCCCTGTGTAGATGAAAAACAGGAATGGGAAGATGCTCCGCAGACTAATTCTGCCGAATACGGAAAAGACGGTATCAGTGTTTATGAAATGAATGTTTTTGTAGGCAAAAACCGTGAGCAGATAGTACCTAAATTTGTTGCAATTCAAAAAGAAGGACGCACCTTTTGGTGTCTGCCCCTTATTCTTTTGGGATTATTCTTAGGATATTTCGGTATGGCGGCGTGGTTTTTGTACCGTAAAATGAACAAAGCGGCAGCCTTGGTCTTGTCGTTCGGATTGGCAGTAAGCCTTTTGGATATACTTGTAAATATTGAGGGGCAAATCGCCCTTTATAAAAATTGTATGGAGGTGTTCAGGGTCTATTCGGAGAATTTTGCCTCAAACCCGATTGCGGTTTCGGAATGGTTTACGGCGAAAATTGACGAAATTACCTCCATCTATAATCAGTCGGCATTTGTTTGGATTTCCCGCATAAACGTATATCTTGAAAGTTTAATTTTGCCCCTTGTTTTGGGATTTTTCGGCATAAAAATCTATATGAAATATGCCTTAAAGACTATTGCCGAGACCAAGGCGGAGCAGGGAAGCGATACGGATTATATTTTAATTTTGCACCGAAAGGGCGGATGTTCGGTTGCCCGTATTTTTATCGGACTTGCAATATTTTGTGCCGCTTCTTCGGTTATTTCGGCCATTCCTCTCGTGGCGGCGCTTTTGTAGAGTATGAAAAAATATGATAGTTTAAGCCTTAAAAGAAAAAGAATCGTCGCAATAATTTCCTTTTGCGTGATATTGCTTTTAATGGGGTTTGCGGCATATATTTTGCTCAGCAAGTTTCTTTTAAACGATACTTCGGCTCAAAGTTTTGAGGCTTTTATCGACCGCTACGGTTGGTGGGGAAGAGCAGTTGCCGTAATAATACAGTTTTTGCAGGTGTTTATCGCCGTCATACCGGGCGAATTTATCGAAGTTGGGCTTGGGCTCTCCTTCGGTGCGGTTGAGGGCACTCTGCTTTGCTTGATCGGACTGTCGCTCGGCTCTTTAACCATTTTTTTGCTGGTTAAAAAATGGGGCGTTCGGTTTGCCGAACTCTTTGTAGATATAGAAAAGATTAACTCATTAAGGTTTATAAACAACGAAAAGAAACTTAAAAGGTTGATTTTTATACTTTTTCTCATACCCGGCACGCCAAAAGATCTTTTGACCTATGTTGTTCCCTTTACAAGGATTAAAATGTCGGAGTTTATGATAATAAGTATGATTGCGCGAATTCCGTCGATTATATCCTCTACCATTGGAGGAAACCTGTTTGGAGACGGAGAATATCTTTCGGGAATAATTTTATTGCTCATAACAGGTGCAATAAGTCTTGCAGGATTAAAAATTTATGATATAATATATAAGAAATACACTGCTCGCAAGAGCAAAAAAGGAGAATCAGTATGAATCCAATTTTGGAACAAATCAGTAGGATAGGAATAGTGCCGGTTATTAAACTTAATGACCCGTCAAAGGCAGTTCCGCTTGTAACCGCACTCAAAAAAGGAGGAATCCCCGTTGCTGAGGTTACCTTCCGTGCCGCAGGTGCAGATATTGCTATTGCAAACATTGCAAGAGAAATGCCCGACATTTTGGTCGGTGCAGGCACCGTTGTAACGCTCGACCAGTGTAAGGCGGCAATTGCTGCCGGTGCAAAGTATATTATTTCTCCCGGTTTTGACCCTGAAATAGTTTCATATTGTATCGAGAACAATGTTCCGATTACCCCCGGTTGCACCAATCCGTCAGAGGTTTCGGTTGCTACCAAGATGGGGCTTGAAGTTGTAAAGTTCTTCCCCGCAGAGGCTATGGGTGGTTTAAAGGTGCTTAAAGCCCTTGCAGGCCCCTTCCCCAAGATGAAGTTTATCCCCACCGGCGGAATTGGCCCTGCAAACCTTAACGAGTACCTTGCGTTCCCCAAGATTATCGCTTGCGGCGGAAGTTGGATGGTTCCCGAAAAGATGGTCGATAACGATGACTTTGACGGCATTACCGCATTGGCAAGAGAGGCAGTCCTCACAATGCTTGACATTTCGGTAAAACATATAGGAATTAACTCGGCAGACGAAAAAGAGGCAAACGCTACGGCAGACATCTTCTCTGCAATTATGGGTGCCGACAAGAAGGACGGAAATAAATCAATTTTCGCAGGAAGCGAGATTGAGGTTATGAAGTTTATGGGTGTCGGAAAATGCGGACATATCGGTCTTGCAACCACTTCGGTGCCTCGTGCAATCCGCTACTTTGAGTCGCAAGGCTTTGAGTTTGACGAGTCAAGTTACACCTATGACGATAAGGGCAACGTAAAGTTCGCATACTTTAAAAATGAAATCGGCGGATTCGGTGTTCACCTCGTTACAAAATAAATAACAAAAAAGAATGATGGAAAACATCATTCTTTTTTTATGTTTTTATGAAATTTCAGGAATATCTTTTGCTAAGGAACAACTAATTATTACCAATTATGGTTAAAGATTATTTTTCCGTCAGAACAGAGTCATCAAGCATAGAAGCCGAATCTGCGTCAATGAATAACTGAACGCTCGGATGGGTTTTCATAATGGTGGCGGGAACCATATTTGAAATTTCGGAGTTGAGGGTATTGTAAACAGCCTCGGCCTTGACGGCATAAGGAACTGCCGAAACAATATGACGGCAACGGAGAATCTGCCGAACGGTCATAGAAATTGCCTTTTCGGGAACATCGTTAATTGTTGCAAACCAACCTTCTCCGAGTTGTTGCTGACGGCAACGTTCTGCAAGAACAACTACCTTATAGGCGTTATCGTCATCAAAATCGGCAGGGGGATCGTTAAAGGCAATGTGAGCATTTTCGCCGATACCGATAAGACCAACATCAACCTCTGCTTCGCTGAGTTTTTTGGTAAGTTTTGCGATAATTTCATCAACACCGCAAGATGGGTCAACGAAATTCACGGCCTTTAAATTAACCTTTGAAACAAAACGCTCCTTTAAGTATTTAACAAAGGATGCAGGGTGGTTTTCGTCAATGCCGATATACTCATCAAGGTGGAACATTTCAACCTTTGACCAATCAACATCTTCGGCAACCAGGGCTTCAAGGGTGGTGAACTGAGAGGCGCCGGTAGAAAGGATAATTCTTGCATAGCCCTTGTCGGCAATAGCCTCGTTTATAAGACGAGCGGCTTCCTTTGCCGCCTTTTGACCTAATTCTTTTGCGGTTTCGCTGTAAATAACTTTCATTTTTATACCTCCAAAACAGAATAAAGTTTATAAAATGATTATATATCAATTTCCTTCGGTAATCCTTAATAAATTTAATAAAAAAGGGTAATATATTGATTCTTATTTGCAGTATGGTGGGGAGTTTAAAAGTCAAACAACTCCTTTTTGTTGGCTTGGAACAGAGGCGAAGAGAATCGTTTTTCGAAAATTCGGCAAAGAATTTGTTTTTCTCAATTCAAATTGAAAAAACAAGGAGATTTCGGGTTGACTGGGCAACCAAAAAAGAATATAATTAACATAATTTGTTGAAAAAGAGGGTGGAATAGTGAAAAACGGCTCGAATAGAGAACTTTTTGAGACAATGCCGGTACCGAAGGCACTTGCCACCCTTGCTGTTCCTACCATAATAAGCCAACTTATCACAATGGTATATAATCTTGCCGACACCTTTTTTATCGGTCGTACAAACGACCCTTTAAAGGTGGCAGCAACAACAGTTTCCTTTGTTTTGATGTTTGCCGCAAGTGCTCTTTCAAACCTTTTCGGGGTGGGAGGAGGAAGCCTTATGTCAAGACTTCTCGGCGCCAAAAAACCTGATGAGGCAAAAAAGGTTGCAGCCCTTTCCTTTTACGGAGCACTGACGGTCGGAGTGCTTTATGCCTTGTCGGCTTATATTTTCAGCGAGCCTCTGCTTTACCTTGTTGGGGCAAGCGGCAACACTGTCGGCTATGCCAAAGATTATGCCTTTTGGGTAATTACGGTGGGAGGAGTGCCAACCATTCTCGGTGTGACCATAGCCCATCTTCTCAGAAGCGAAGGTTACGCAAAGGAAGCGGGCATAGGCCTCTCGGCAGGCGGTGTTTTAAACATTATTTTGGATCCGCTTTTTATGTTTGTGATTATGCCCGAAGGTGAGGAGGTTGCAGGTGCTGCCATAGCCACCTGCCTTTCAAATATAGCGGTTTTGGTTTATATGCTCACAACCTATCTTAAAATAAGCAAAACTACCGTTATGTCGGCGAGCGTCCAAAAGGCGAAGGAGGGCATCAGGTATATAGGGCAGGTCTTTGCGGTAGGATTGCCGTCAAGCATAAATACTATACTTTCCTGCCTTTCCAATGCAACAATCAACAGTCTGATGACCGGACACGGTGATATTCAGATGGCGGCGATGGGCATTGTCAAAAAGATTGATATGCTTCCCATGAATATAGGAATGGGGCTTTGTCAGGGTATGCTACCTCTTGTTGCGTACAACTATGCGGCAAAGAATTATAAACGAATGAAAGAGGTTACCAATACTGCCCGACTGTGGGGAATATCCTTTGCGGTCCTTTGCATAATAGCCTTTGAAATTTTTGCCGAGAATATAGTTGTTTTCTTTATAAATGAGCCCGAAACGGTTGGGTATGCAACTGCATTTTTAAGGGTTGCCTGCCTTGCAACACCGCTTATGATAACCAATGTTCAAATGAATTACACCTTCCAAGCGATGGGCAACGGAGCGAGGTCGCTTCTTCTTGCTTCCTGCCGACAGGGAATCATAAATATACCGTTGCTTTATATAATGAATGGAGCATTCGGCACAACGGGTATAGTCTGGACACAGACCCTTGCCGACGGAATAACCCTTATAATTTCTTTTGTATTGTATATAGGGATTTACAAAAAATTGAAAAAAGAGGGTACATAGAAAAATCACTCTTGGCTCGTAGAGCCATTTAATATATACGGTACTCTGTTATCACTTTAAAGGAGGAGACTTTATGGAAGTTTTTCTTTTAACCTTAAATCAGATGCTTGTTATGTTTTGCTTTATCGTAGCCGGATTTGTTTTAAGAAAAGCCAAACTTTTACCTGAGGGTTCGGACAAAACATTTTCAAGGTTATGCACAGTTTTTCTCTTACCTGCGCAGAATTTTATGGTGCAGTTAACAAGGTGCACCCCTGCCACCTTTGCCGAAAACGGAAAATTTGTTATATACGGTGCAATAATTATTGTGTTGGCAATGCTTGTCGCAACACTGCTTTCCTATGTCTTTGTCAGAAAAAAGGAAAACACCAACGAGGAGAAGTATCAACGCAATATATATAGATACGCCTTAACCTTCGGCAACTTCGGCTTTATGGGAAATTTCTTGGTTCTTGGCATTTGGGGTGCCGACGGTCTTTTTAAATACACACTTTTTTGCTTTGTGGTATCCGTTGTTTGTAACGTTTGGGGATTGTATCTGCTTATACCGAACAACGGAGAAAGAAGTATTGGCAAGCAGATTGTAAAGGGACTGACTGCACCGCCGGCACTGGCTCTTTTGGCAGGCTGTTTAGGCGGCCTTTTGGGAGTGAGTGAATATGTTCCTCAGTTTTTGGATACCGCATTCAACAACGCCTCGAATTGTGTGGGTCCCGTATCAATGTTGCTTGCAGGCTTTGTAATAGGCGGATATTCTTTTAAGGATATGATGGCGAACGGAAAAGTTTATGCAGCGAGCCTTTTAAGACTTATGGTAATTCCCTCGGTCATAATGCTTGCTTTAAAGGCACTTAATACCGAGGTCGAAATAATGAGGTGCGCTCTTGTTTGCTTTGCACCCTCCCTGGGACTCAATACGATAGTTTTCCCCGCGGCCTACGGCGGCGACACAAAAACAGGCGCTGCAATGGCGATGGTCTCCACCCTTTTGGCGGTAATAACTCTGCCGATTATGTTCTATATTTTCTTAGGATGACGTTATAAAAAAGCCCGTTCACACACATTTTTGTGGTGAGCGGGGCTTTTTTGTTTAAAGGGGCAAAAATATTACGAAATTTTGAACGTTTTTTTAACAAAACCATTGAAAAAGACAAAAAACTGTGTTATATTGTACTTGCAAAGATACTGTTTTGAATATCCATAACAGTTTTGTAAAAAGCGCGAAAAATCGCAAAAATTAGGAGGTAATATTATGTCATATTGTCCGAACTGTGGAAAACAGATTCCCGACGATGTAAAGTTCTGTGATGCTTGTGGCGCTCAGATCACAGAGGCTGCTCCTGCCGCTCCCACATCAGAGCCCGTTGTTGCAGAGCCCGCTGTTGCAGAGCCCGTTGTTGCAGAGCCCGTTGCTTCTGCTCCTGTGGCAGAGCCTGCTGCTGAGTCTTTACTTGATAAGATAAAGGCTATTTTCTCACAAAAGTTTGTTAAGGTCGGCGTTGCCGCTGTTGCAGTAGTTTTAGTGCTTGCAATCTTAATTTCCATTATTGTGCCGGCAAAGGCTCCCGACGGTGTGTTCTTTGTAAAGGACGGCGAACTTAACTTCTTTGGTATGTCCGGTAAGGCTTGGGAGTTTACCGACCTTGACAAGGACGAGAACGTTGACGGTCTTCCCGTTATCACCAAAGACGGCAATAAGATTTTTTATGTAGTTGACGGCGACCTCTTTGTAAACAAGGTTGGCGCAAAGGTTGACAAGGCAGACGAGGTTGCTTCTGAGGTACGCACCTATTACATCAACGAAGAAGGAACCAAGGTTATTTACGTTACTTACGACGGCAACCTTTATAGCAAGAAGGTTGGCAAAGACGGCGAAACCAAAATTGATGAAGACATTAATGATGTTGTAGTTTCAAAAGATTTGAGCCGCGTTGTTTATACAAAGGCTGAGGAGTCCTCGGAAGAGAGTGACGGCGACACTACTTATGATGTATTCATTTGGAAGGGCAAAAAGTCGGTTGAACTTGTTACCGGTATTGACGAGTTAGAAAATTATTCCGAGAACCTAGGCGTTATCTACTATGAAGACGAAGATTCTCTCTATAAAAAGACGGGAACAAAGGATGCGGTAGAAATTACCGACAAGTTCGGCTCTATGTATTATCTCTATGATTCGGGCGAGTTCTACTATACCGAAAGGGATGAAGAAGGAAAGGAAACCTTGTTCTTCTACGACGGAAAGAAATCGGCAGAGGTAGAGATGGATTACCACGGTTTTGATGACTATTCCATTGAGAAGCCCGTAATGGTTGCATACAGCATCGACGAAGAGAGTTTAGACAAAAAATACAAACTCGTTGTAAACGGTGTTGCAACAGACCTTGATATTGACACAGAAAGTGTTTACGTGGACAGATACGGCAAGAAACTTTATTATCTTGAAAAGGTTAAAGCCGAAGAGGGCGAAGAGCCAGAAACTAAGACCGACCTTTATGCAGTACAGGTTTCCGGCAAGAAGGCTAAGGCACCAAAACTCGTTGATAGCGACGTATCTGTTTTCGGCTTCAGACTTTCATCAGATGATACAGTTTGGTATTTCAAGAATGTTGACGACGAAAATGTAAAGGGCGATCTTTGGAAGGACGGCAAACAGGTTGATACCGATATTATAATTAACACTGTACAGTACAACAGATTCTCCAAGGTATTTGCTTATTACAAGACCCAGGACGACAAGGGCGGAAAACTCCGCATAAGCAAGAATGGCAGAAAGCCTATGGAGGTTGCATCCGAAGTTAAGAGCTTCCAGTTCACTAACGACGGCAAAATAGTTTACGTGGCTGATGTTAATGACAAGGGCAAGGGAGACCTCTATCTCAACAAGATTTCAAAGAAATCTAAAATCGTTGCAGAAGGCGTAACAGGATGTGCAGTTGTTCCTTATTGGAACCCCGAAGCAAAATTTGCGGTTTCTCACTAAACACAAATAATAAAAATCCTTGCAAGAGAAATCTTGCAAGGATTTTTTTATTTCACATAATCAATATCAAAGGTTATAACCGTTCGGTAGGAGGGGTCTATCGACTTTGCGATTATATCAATCTTTTCTTTGAGTTCTTTTTGTTTGGCATTCATATCTGCGGGAAGAACAACATCAAAAATAAGGTTTGTAACCTCGTCGCCTTTTGGGGTCATTCTGAAATCGTGAAGGGTAAGTTCGGGATGAATTTCCTTTATCTTATCGGCGATAACGCTTTTTGCCAGGTTCAACTTTTCGTTGTTTGTTTCAACGGGGTCCATATGTATTGTGAGGTGGATACCCGTCTTTTCAAAAACCACCTTTTCGCAAAGGTCAACCTGCTCGTGACATTTAACCATATCAGCATCGTAGGGCACCTCAACGTGGACCGAAGCAAAACTTCTGCCGATTCCGTAATTGTGTGTCATAAGGTCGTGAACGCCTAAAAACCCGTCAAATGTCATAATCTCTTTTTCGAGTGAAAGCGCCTCGTCGAGGCTTAACGGCTGACCGAGAAGAGGATCCAGCGTTTCTTTTGCCGTCTTGATGCCTGACCAAGTGATAAATATTGACATCAATATTCCAACATATGGGTCAATGTTGATGCCGGTAAACTTTATAAAGAATATCGAAACCAATATTGCCAATGTGATAAGTGCGTCATTCCGTGAGTCGTCGGCAGTAGCCCTGACAGCGTCGGAATTTATCTTCCGCCCGACCTTTCGGTTAAATAGATATTGCCAAAACTTAATTATTACCGAACATATTAAAATAATAATAGAAACGGGCGTAAAAATAATTCCTGTCGGATTTATTATCTTATCTGCCGAACTCTTGAAAAGTTCAACACCGACCAAAATAATCAACCCTGCAACAATAAATGCCGATATATACTCATATCTGCCGTGGCCGTAGGGATGGTCCGGGTCGGCGGGTTTGGAAGCGAGACGGAAACCGAGCAGGGTTATGACCGAGGAGCCCATATCGGTAAGATTGTTCATCGCATCTGCCATAATCGAGATGGATGCCGAAAGAATACCTGCCGTCATCTTAATGGAGAAAAGAAGCAGATTTGAGAAAATTCCTACAAGACCTGCTAAATTTCCGCATTTTGTACGGTAGTGGGCATGACCTTCATCGACCCGTACAAATAAACGTATTAAAAGAGAGGTCATTGTATTTTGCTTCCCTTCGCGCCTTTACTGCCGAAAGATATTCCCGATAAAATGTTTGTGTCGATAGTAAAGGTAAGATTTTCACGGTTCCGCTTACGGCGAAAAGCAATGGAAATCAGCTTGTCAATCAAATCTTTATATTTAAGACCGGAGGCTTCCCAAAGGTAAAAGGCAAGAGAACCGGGGATTGTGTTTGCCTCATTTATATATACCGTGTCGGTATCGGCATCGACAATAAAGTCAATACGGCAGACACCCGAAGCACCGAAGGCCCTGAATGCCGATTTTGCGAGGTCCTGTATTTTTTCGCTCATTTCTTGGCTTATATCGGCGGGAATTTTTCGTGAAAGGGAAGCCATACCCTTTGCCCCGCCCTTGTTGTTAGAGGTGTATTTATCCTCGTAGGATAAAATTTCGTCATTCATAATCGGTTCTTCACAAACCGAGGCCTCGCAGTAATCGGTATCGCCCAAAACAGAACAGTTGATTTCTCTTATATTTTGAATGGCAGGCTCGATTAAGACCTTATCTGCAAAGGAGGAGGCAAGTTCTACCGCGTCAAGCAGAGCATTTCGGTCGGACGCTTTGGCTATACCGACAGAAGAGCCCAAGTTTACGGGCTTTACGATTACGGGGTAGCCAAATTCCTTTTCGGAACGGTCCAATATTCGGTTTCGGTCCTCCCCAAATTCACGGGCGGTAAATGTAAAGCAGGGTATAACGGGAAGCCCCGCATCCTTTAATACCGATTTAAAAACGGCTTTGTCCATACCGACCGCCGAGGACAAAACATCACAGCCTACATAAGGCAGTCCCAAAAATTCAAGATATCCTTGAAGGGTGCCGTCCTCACAGTTAGTGCCGTGAACAACGGGAAAAGCAACATTTATTATAACGTCCTTCTTCTTGGCAAAAATACCGCCGTTTAGATAGTGAAGAAGGGTATCGCCGCCCCTTTTTACGAGGGTTATTTTTTCGCTTGTTTTAATAAGTGAGTCAATATCCCTGAACGGCTCAATTTCAAACATTGAAGCAGAGGTATAGAGTTCTCCGTTTTTAGAAACATAAATGGGAATAATGTCGTACTTGTTTTTGTCGGCGGCACGCATAGCCTGAACGGCGGAAATAATAGATACCTCGTGTTCGACCGAACGGCAACCGAAGAAAAAAGCAACAGTCGTTTTCATTTGTGTTTCCTCCTACTGTAAATAATTGTCGGGCAGGTCGTTTTCAAGTAAAACAACGGTATTTTTGTCGGCAAAGCCCGAATAGATTTCCATAGCATTTTTAAAAGAATCGGCAACAAAAAGATTTTTCTCGTCAAAGCCGTGTTCCTTAACACCGTCTGCAAGGGGAACAGAACGTTTTTTGCCAACAAGAATAATCTTGTCGCAAACCCCTGCCGCCGCAAAGCCCAGCGACTTGTTGCATTCATATTCTCTGTCGCCGAGTTCAACAAGACCGGGTGTGATAATGACCTTTTGCATACCCTTAAAGGTGGAAAGCACATTTACCGCTTCAAGACAACCTTCGGGGTTTGAATTGTAGGCGTCGTCGATTAAAAGCGAGCCGTTTACCGATTGCTTCATTTCAAGACGGTGCTCGACCGGAGCAAGTCGGGATATCGCAAAGGCAATATCCTTTGCCGGAACACCGAGTGAATAGGATAGGGCGGCGGCACCGACAATATTAAGAATATTGTGCTTGCCGAGCAGTTTTGCCGAAACCGATACCTTCTCATCCCCTAAAACAAGGGTAAAGGAAAGACCGTATCGGTTTGCCTCAATATTCTCGGCTCTAAACTTAAATTCGGGCGAAAAGCCGTATAGTATAACAGGAGAACCTTGGCACCTTTTTCTTATAATTTCATTTTCGCCGTTTGCAAAAACAAGACTTTTATTCTCAACAGAGTCGGCAAGTTCAAACTTGGTGTCGGCTACCGTTTCGATGTTTTTAAAGGTGTCAAGATGCTGTGGGCCGACCGAGGTAATAAGAGCAACGTTTGGTAAAACAATATCGCAGATTTCTTTAATATCGCCCTTTTTCTTGGCACCCATTTCGGCAATAAATACCTCACAGTCTGCCCGCATCAACTCCCTGACCGTTTTGACAACCCCCATAGGTGTGTTAAAACTTTCGGGCGTGTGAAGGGTGTTGTATTTTTCACTCAAAATACGGGAAAGTATATATTTTGTGCCGGTTTTTCCGTAGGAACCGGTAATGCCTATCCTGTAACGGGGAGAAGTCTCTTTTAAAATTTTCTTTGCATCCCTGACATAACCTTGACCGATTGCCTTTTCAAAGGGCTTTAAGGCAAAAAGGGTAAGAAAGGTCAACAAAACGGGCGAAACAACAAAAAGATAGAATATGGAATATAAAATGAGTTTAACCCGTCCGCCCAAAACAAGACCCAAAACGGCGATTACAACTAAAAGACCTGCCGCAAAGAGGAACATTCTCTTTATTCGCGGTGTATAAACAAGTTTCTTTATTGATTTTTCGTTTTCATAATATCCTTTCCAACCAAAGTAAATGCCGACCGCCGAAAAAAGGAGCATACTTGATGTAAAGGTTTTCTCTCCGTAGAGAGCCGCCGCCACGACAAGACCGAGCATAACGGCATTTACGAGGGTTTTAACAGGAGAAAAACTTCCTTTTAGGTAACCGCTGTACCGAGAGGCAAAATATGAGTTTTGTTGAAGCATTTGAAACTGTCTTACAAGGTTTAACAAGACCGCAAGCAGTCCCAAAACGAGAAAAATAATTTCCTTTATCATAAATTCTCCTTAATTGGATTATTTAATAAAACTGTTAAGAATAGCGTGTGCCTCAAAGGGCCTTTCGACAAAGGAGTAATGCCCCGTACCCTTTATAATGCAAAGACCTGCATCGGGAATAAGGCTTTCGATAAGTTTTGCGTCGGCAAGAGGGGTAGCAGTGTCGTTTTCGCCCCAGATTAAGAGGGAGGGGCAACCAATTTCGGGAAGAATATCACGAAGATCGGTATTTACGAGAGAAACGAGGGTTTTTCGGAGCACCTCAGGTGCAGCATTATAATCGGCAGAGCCGTAATGACGACGAGCCTTCTCCAAAAGCGGAGCCGAAAAATTCTTAATAACGGGGAGGGTTAAAGCACCCTTAACAATCTTAAAACTGCGGACCTTTGCCTTTTGCTTAAAGGTTTTCTTCGGGACAATGCCTGCTGCGTCGAGAAGAACAATTTTTGGCGGATAGGTCAAATGCTTTGCCACCATATAGAGCGTTACTCTGCCTCCGTGCGAGTGACCCATCATAATCGGGTTATCCAGATTCACCGCCGCCATAAATTTAAGGGTAAAATCTGCATATCGTTCGATATCCCAAGGCTCACTCATAATGCCGGACTTTCCGCAACCGGGAAAATCGGGCGCAACAAGACGGCAACGGTTTTTAAGAGTGTTTATAATTCCGGTAAAAACCGAATTTTCACTTCCCCAACCGTGAAGCAAAAGAACAGGCTGTCCCGCACCTTCATCAACATAATTTATATCGATTCCGTCAATCGTTACGACCACAAATATCACTCCCGTCAAAGCATTTTACGACATTTCGAGAAACTACAATCTTTATTATATCAAATTATTACGTAAAATAGAAGAGTTATTTTAAATAAATATTTATTTACTTTATTCGCATTTGAGTATATAATAATTAAAAATGTAAAAAAGGTGATTCTTTTGGCAGAAAAAATGTGGGCAGGACGTTTCCAAAAACAACTTGACGAGCAGGTAAACGATTTTAATTCTTCTATCCGTGTTGACAGCCGTATGTACCGTCAGGACATAGGCGGCTCTATTGCGCACGCAACAATGCTTAGCGAGCAGGGTATTATAGAGAAGGCGGATGCCGATAAGATAATAGACGGACTTGAAGGTATCCTTGCTGACCTGCAAAGCGGGGCGCTTACCATTGATATGACCGCCGAGGATATACATATGTTTGTTGAGGCGGAACTCACAAAAAGAATAGGAGATACGGGTAAAAAACTTCATACCGCAAGAAGCCGCAATGACCAGGTTGCCCTTGATATAAGGCTCTATCTGCGTGACGAGGTAAAAGAGGTGTTGGAGCAGATTCACGCCCTCGTATTGACAATTTGCGATCTGGCGGAAAAATATAAGGATACCGTAATGCCGGGATATACCCATCTTCAAAGGGCTCAACCCATAACCTTCGGTCAGCATTTGCTCGCCTATGCGGGAATGTTCCTCCGTGATATGGGCAGATTCGGCGATGCAGCAAAACGTATGAATATATCTCCTTTGGGTTCCTGTGCGCTTGCGGGAACAACCTATCCCACAAACAGAAGAAGAGTTGCTGAACTTTTAGAGATGGACGGCATTACAGAAAACAGTCTTGACGGGGTTTCGGACAGAGATTTTGTAGTGGAACTCGGTGCAGCCGCCTCTCTTTTAATGACCCATCTTTCCCGATTTTCGGAGGAGGTTATTCTTTGGTGCAGTTTTGAGTTTCGGTTTATCGAACTTGACGATGCTTATTCGACCGGCTCCTCGATTATGCCCCAAAAGAAGAATCCCGATATTGCCGAGTTGGTGCGTGGAAAAACAGGCCGCGTCAACGGCAATCTGGTGGCTCTCCTCACGATGCTTAAAGGACTTCCTCTTGCTTATAACAAGGATATGCAGGAGGATAAAGAGGCGATTTTCGACTCATTTGATACCGTAAAACAGTGCCTTCCCATTTTTACCGATATGCTTAAAACAATGAGCGTTAACAAGGATAAAATGCGAGAAGCGGCGGCAGGTGGATTTATAAATGCTACCGACCTTGCCGATTATCTGACCAAAAAGGGTATGCCTTTCCGTGCCGCATATAAGATTTCGGGCACCCTTGTTGCCTACTGTATAGAGCATAAAACGGTTTTGGAAAAATTGTCTTTGTCGGAATTTCGCGAGTTTTCAGAACTCTTTGATGAGGGTGTTTACGAGGCAATAAACCTTGAAAACTGTACTTTCAGCCGAAATAGCGAGGGCGGAACAGCGGTAGAGTCGGTCGAAAACCAAATAAAGAAAATAAGAGAAAAATTGTAACTTCACTGCAACGCGAGATTCTTTGTAAATTTCGCGTTGTTTTTGTATTAAAACTTCCAAATATTTTCGCCTTCTTTCTATGAGATTTTTTAATAATTGACAAAAAACTATTAAAAATATGATTTGACATTGGTAGTTTTTTTGTATATAATGTTTATATATTGTGTAGTGTAAAATAAGGGCATACTATTTTTAGTGCGAAATTTCAAAGAAGGGTTAGTGCTGATTTGGATAAGTTTGTTGTAAACGGCGGCAAGCGTCTTTGCGGTCGTGTTACCATCAGCGGCGCCAAAAACGCAGCCGTTGCCATACTGCCTGCGGTTCTTCTTGCCGACAGTCCATGTACTATCGAGAACATTCCCGATATTTCGGACGTTAATGCCATACTCAAAGCATTGTCGGTGCTCGGAGCCACAGTAAAGCAACTTTCAAGGACCTCGTTTTTAATTGACTCTACGGGGGTTAAATCATATATAGTCAATAAAGAAATGACACAGGGTATGAGAGCATCTTCGTACTTCCTCGGGGCTTTGCTCGGCAGATTTAGAAGGGCCAAGGTTGCTCCTCCCGGCGGATGCGACATAGGGCTCCGTCCTATTGACCAGCATATCAAGGGATTTGAGGCTCTTGGTGCAAAGGTCAGAATTGACAATGGTATGGTAGAGGCAAGGGCTGAAAGACTGGGCGGAAGCAGTATATACCTTGATGTGGTTTCGGTAGGGGCAACAGTCAACATAATGCTTGCTGCGGCACGTGCCCGAGGAATGACGGTTATTGAAAATGCCGCAAGAGAACCGCATATAGTTGACCTTGCAAACTTTTTGAACAGTATGGGTGCCGATATAATGGGTGCCGGTACAAGTGTTATTAAAATACGGGGCGTTGAGCATCTGCACGGCACCGATTACAGTATAATCCCCGACCAGATAGAAGCGGGCACCTATATGGTTGCCGCCGCCGCTACAAGGGGCGATGTTGTGGTAAGCAACGTTACTCCCAAGCACCTTGAATCGATAACGGCAAAACTTCGTGAGGTAGGAGCCGTGGTAGAAGAAGGGGACGAGTTTGTTAGGGTTAAAATGAACGGCAGAGTAGGAAATTGTAACGTTAAGACGATGCCGCATCCGGGATTTCCCACCGATATGCAACCGCAATTTGCAACCCTTTTGGCAATAGCCGACGGAACAAGCGTTGTAACCGAGGGGGTTTGGGACAACCGTTTCAGATATGTAGAACAACTTACCTTTATGGGAGCCGATATTAAGGTTGACGGAAAAACCGCCGTAATTAAGGGTGTAAAAGGTCTTCGTTCGGCAAAGGTTTCGGCAAACGATTTAAGGGCAGGAGCCGCTATGATAATAGCCGGTCTTGTAGCCGACGGAGTTACCGAAATAGACACAATAATTCATATCGACAGAGGATATGAGCAGGTTGTCGAAAAGTTTTCGGCACTCGGGGCCGACATTAAGAGGGTCTCCTATCCCGACGAGGCAATAATTCAAAAGGCAAATTAAAATAACGGGAGGGCAGGTCCCTCCCTATATTTATTTATGTGAAAGGGGGCGGCAAAATGGCTAAAATATATCCTATGTTTTCGTCAAGCAAAGGAAATTCTACCTATATAGGTAATGCTTCGGGCGGTGTGCTTGTTGATGCAGGGGTCTCCTACAAAAAAATATTTGAGGCTCTTTGCCGTGAAGAGATACCCCTTTCTAACATAAAGGCGGTCCTTGTTACCCACGAGCATAATGACCATATAAAGGGGCTTAAAGTTCTTCTTAAAAAAACGGGCGCTCTGCTCTTGGCGTCGAGAGAAACTGTTTATGCCCTTGAATTTGCCGGCATCATAGATGATAACACAAACAGGGTGTATATCGATGAGCAGATCGACTACGAAATAGGCGAATTTAAGATAAACCGTTTTGCAACAAGCCATGACTGTATGGGTTCAAGCGGATATACCGTTCGTCTGTCGGACCAGCAAACGGTAGCGGTATGTACCGACCTTGGGATTGTTACCGAGGAGGTAGAGAAGGCACTTTTGGGGGCCGATGTTGTAATGCTCGAAAGCAATCACGACCCCGTAATGTTACGGCTCGGACCTTATACGCCCGAACTTAAAATACGGGTGTCGGGCGACAAGGGGCATCTTTCCAATGCGGTTTCGGCAGACCTTCTGGCAAAACTTTATAAAGGCGGCACAAGAAGGTTTATTCTTGCCCATTTGTCAGAGAATAACAACACCCCCGAAAAGGCAGAATCGTCGGCAAGGGCATCTCTTTTCGATGCGGGTGCAAAGAGTGATGACTACATATTATATATAGCACCTCCCGAGAAAGGTCGGGTGATTACCTTTTGATTAAGATAAAAATTATTGCGCTTGGCAAACTCAAAGAAAAATATTTAAGGGATGCCGAGAGCGAATATAAAAAAAGGATTTCGGGCTATGCAAGGCTCGAAATAATCGAAATTGAGCCCGAAAGACTGACAGAAAACCCGAGTGCGGGTGAGATTGAAACCGCCCTTAAAAACGAGGCGGAAAAGATTTTTAAAAAAATTGATACCGGCTCATATACCGTTGCCCTTTGTATCGAGGGTAAGCAGATACCGAGTGAAAAGTTTTGCACACTGATAACCGAGCAGGCAAACAAAGGGGTAGGATGCTTTAATTTTATAATAGGCAGTTCCTATGGTCTGCATAGTTCGGTAAAGGAGAAGGCGAATGCAAGACTTTCCTTTTCCGAGATGACCTTTCCCCACCAACTTTTCAGAATAATGTTGCTCGAACAGATATACCGAATCTTCAAGATAGCCGAAGGTGGAAAATACCACAAGTAGCACTTCTGTCCTTTGCCCTATCCTCTCCCGCATTTTCAATTCTGCGGAAAAAACTTATAAAAAATACTTGACCCGAGGGGTAGTTTGTGTTATAATCATTCTACCTCTGTGGGTTCTTTTTTTTTGCAAAGAATTCGGTTCATAACGAGGTTCACAACATACAGTACGTGTTTTTCCTTACCCTCTATATGTGGGGTGAGTTTTGAGTTATGTGTGACCTTGTCTGAGGGAGGCCAAGCGGTTCGTCGGGCGACAAACCGATGAATCAAAACTATTTCCGTAAAACGGGAGGTGCCGTCATGAGAGTTAAAATTACACTTGCTTGCACAGAATGTAAGCAGCGCAACTACAACACAATGAAAAACAAAAAGAATGACCCTGACAGACTTGAAATGAACAAGTATTGCAGGTTCTGCAAAAAACACACAGTCCACAAGGAAACGAAGTAAGGAGGAAGAAATATGAAGGCTTTAAATAAAGTTTGTCAGATTTCGGCTATCGTTTTTGCCGCAGCGGCATTGGTGCTTTTCTTCGTTGCACCTTATGCAACTATCGGCAACGAGGGTTTCGTCGGTGCTGAACTTGCTTTCGGCGGCGGAGTTTGGAAGTCTGCACACATTTTGTTCTGCTTCATTTTAACAGTTTTCTCCCTTCTTTTTTCCGCACTGACCTTTAAAACAAAGGGAATGAGATATGCTTCACCCGTTGCAGCGCTTATTACCGCAATCTACACCCTTGTGATTGCCCTTTCAAGCGCAGGCAAATTTGTGGATGCAAGACCTATCATTTTAGAAAAATGGGTAGAAACTGCATACACTTGGGTTCCGCTTACAATCTCACTTGTTTTGTTTGCAGGTTTCATATGCGGTGTCGCCCATCTTTTTGTTGATGACCTTATTATGGTCCGCGAGAGCAAGGGTAAGCGTCCGATTTTGCGCAGATTTATCCAGTGGCTTCGAGACTATAAGAGTGAAATCAAAAAAATTGTATGGCCGAGCCTACGCGATGTTGCAAAGAACACCCTTGTTGTTCTTGTAATCAGTGCGGTTATCGGTATATTCATTTGGCTTGTGGATTGGGGTCTCGGTTCACTGATGGAATTCATCAGTAAGATAGCCTAATCGGGAGGCAGAATATGTCAAAAAACAGTGAAGCAAGATGGTATGTAGTTCATACCTATTCGGGCTATGAGAACAAGGTTGCTTCTGACCTTGAAAAAATGGTAGAAAACCGTAAGATGCAGGACCTTATAATGGATATAAGAATTCCTACCGAAACGGTTACCGAAGTAAAAGATAACGGAACGACCAAAGAATATGAGAGGAAGATTTTTCCCGGATATGTCATGATAAAGATGATAGTAACCGACGATTCTTGGTACGTTGTACGTAACATTCACGGTGTTACCGGATTTGTCGGTCCGGGATCAAAACCCGTGCCCCTAACCGATGAGGAGGTTGCTTCCATCGGTGTTGAGAAGCGTAGCGTGGAGGTTGGCTACAAGGTTGGCGATATGGTCAGCATTATTGACGGACCTCTCTCGGGCTTCTCAGGAACAGTTACAGCCGTCGATACCGAACAAGGAAACGTAAGTGTTACGATTTCTATGTTCGGCAGAGAGAATTTGGTTGAGTTTGCTCTTAACCAGATTTCAAAGGCAGACTAAACACAGTAATACGCAGAAAATTCTGCTTTATTACCTGCGGCATTTTGCCGCCGACACTTGAAAGAAAGTGTCACGGTGGGAGAAAGGGGTATATGACCCTTTCGCCAAGTGTAAACAAAACACACTGTTACCACGAATATTGGAGGTGCAAAAAATGGCTCAGAAAATTATAGGTTACATCAAATTGCAAATTCCGGCAGGAAAGGCCACACCGGCTCCCCCTGTTGGCCCGGCACTGGGACAGCACGGCGTCAACATTATGGCGTTCACTAAGGACTTTAACGAACGCACAAAGAATGACGCAGGTCTTATTATACCGGTAGTTATTACCGTTTATGCAGACCATTCGTTCAGTTTCATCACCAAGACCCCTCCCGCAGCAGTTCTTATTAAGAAGGCTTGCGGTATTGAGAGCGGTTCAGGCGTACCGAACAAGAACAAAGTTGCAAAAATCACCAGTGAGCAGATTAAGAAAATTGCCGAGCAAAAGATGCCCGACCTTAACGCAGCAAGCATAGAGTCCGCTATGTCTATGATAGCAGGTACTGCTCGCAGCATGGGCATTGAAGTCGTCGATTAATTGGCTCTCTTGTGGGAGGAATAATCCGATTTAACCACTTATTGGGAGGAAATGTATCAATGAAACATGGAAAAAAATATAACGAAAGCGTAAAACTTATAGAAACAGGCAAGTTTTACGAGCTCGGCGATGCTTGCGAACTTGCTGTAAAGAGCGCAACCGCAAAGTTCGACGAGACAGTAGAAATTCACGTTCGCTTGGGAGTTGACTCTCGTCACGCAGACCAACAGGTCAGAGGTGCCGTAGTTCTTCCTAACGGAACGGGTAAAAAGGTAAGAACCCTCGTTCTTACAAAGGGCGACAAGGCCAAGGCCGCAGAAGAGGCAGGCTCCGATTATGTAGGAGCAGAGGAACTCATCGCAAAGATTGCCAACGAAGGTTGGATTGATTACGATGTAGTTATCGCTACCCCCGACATGATGGGTCAGGTTGGTCGTCTTGGTAAGGTTTTAGGACCTCGTGGTCTTATGCCTACCCCCAAGGCAGGTACCGTTACACCCGACGTTGCTAAGGCAGTTACCGAAGCAAAGGCAGGTAAGATTGAGTACCGTCTTGACAAGACTAATATTATCCATTGCCCCGTAGGAAAGGCTTCCTTCGGAAAGGATAAGTTGGTTGAAAACATCGATACCCTTATGACCGCTATTGCAAAGGCAAAGCCTGCCGCTGCAAAGGGTCAGTATATCAAGTCCTGCGTTATCGCAACAACTATGGGACCCGGTATCAAGGTTGCTACCAATAAGTATGGCAACTAATTTGGAGAAATTTTAGTTTATACGGTGTTGCTGCCACGCTGCATGCATTAGATATGCTATGCTCGGCATCGTGCCTTGTATAAATGTAAAATTTCAACTAAATAGTATTTAAAATTTAGTTGACAAAACACAAGTCTTGTGTTATTATGTCATAGCCGAAGACAGTAGGTCGCCTTGTGCGATAAGTTTTAACGCCTACCGAGGTCACTAAACAAACTTTATCAGTATGTTTATGCCTGTCCTCTATTGTCTTCGGAGGACAGGTTTTTATTTTCTATTTTTTCGGAGGTGAAAATTATGCCGACCGCAAAGGTTCTTGAAGCAAAGCAGGCAATTGTTGCCGATCTTTCCGACAAGTTATCCAATTCTGTTGCCGGAGTAGTAGTAAGTTATTCCGGTACCACCGTTGCCGACGATACTGTACTTCGTAAGCAACTTCGTGAGGCAGGAGTTGACTACTCAGTAGTTAAAAACACCCTTTTAAAGCGTGCCATCGCGGGCACTGAACTCGAAGGAATGAGCGCTGTTCTTGAAGGTACAACCGCAATCGCAATTTCTAAGAGTGACCATACCGCAGCAGCAAGAATTCTCAGCAAGTTTGCAGAGAGTCACGAAAATTTCAAGGTCAAAGCAGGCTACCTCGACGGTAAAGCCATTGACGTTGCAGTTGTTAGCGACCTCGCAAAACTTCCTACAAGAGACGTTCTTCTTGCAACAGTTCTCGGTGCATTCCAGGCACCTATGGCATCGTTTGCGCGTGCCGTTCAGGCTATCGTTGACAAAAACGGCGAAGCCGTAGCTGAATAATCAGCAAAACATCATTAAAAATTCTAAATTAAAAAATTCAAATTATTGGAGGAAATTACAATGGCATCTGAGAAAGTAACCGCTATTATTGAAGAACTTAAAGTTCTTACCGTTCTTGAACTTTCCGAACTCGTAAAGGCAGTAGAAGAGGAGTTCGGCGTATCTGCTGCAGCAGCAGTAGCAGTAGCAGCTCCCGCAGCAGGCGGCACAGCAGCAGCTGAGGAGAAGTCTGAATTTGAAGTTGTTCTTGCAAACGCAGGAGCAGAGAAGATTAAGGTTATCAAGGTTGTTAAGGACATTCTCGGCCTTGGTCTTGCTGAGGCAAAGGCATTCGTTGACAGCGCTCCTAAGACCCTTAAAGAGTCTGTAAGCAAGGAAGAGGCTGAAGAAATGAAGGCTAAACTCGCAGAAGCAGGCGCAACTGTTGAGCTTAAATAATTAAGTATCATTTTGCTTTTGAAAAGGAGTCTTTTAGACTCCTTTTTTTTATTTTGGTCGGGCAGTTTGGTTACTATGCGTAGTGGCTTTTCGGGATATGTTAAAAGTGGTCAAAATAAGATTAAAAATGCAATAAAACATCCTCGTTTCATATTGCAATTAAATTTTTAGTGTGATATAATGACGATGAATAAGATAGTAGTAAAGGAGAATCATTATGATCTATAAACTTATTAAAAATGCCAATATTGTTCTCGAACGCGGTATAATTTATGATGGCGAATTGCTGATAAAGGATAACAGAATCGCCGATTATGCGAGAAAAGGGAAGATGACCCTTCCCGAAACTTATGAAATTATAGATGCAGACGGTGCTTATGTTGGCCCCGGCTTCGTTGACATTCACGTACACGATGGCGGCGATTATTCGACCAGTTTTGACACCGTGAAGGCGGCAGAATTTCATTTGAAGCACGGCACAACAAGTCTTCTTGCAACGCCTTTCTATTCTATGAATTTTGACACAATGCTTGCCGCTGTCCGCGCATTAAAAGAAAACATAAAGAAAGCACCGACCGTTAAGGGAATTTATTTTGAGGGTCCTTATATGAACCCGAATTACGGCGCAAATGCGATTAAGAATCCTTGGCGTCACGGTGTAGTTGCTGAGGAATATAAGGCCTTTGTAGATGAGGCCGGCGATCTTGCAACTGTTTGGGCAATCGCGCCTGAGGTAGAAAATGTTGCCGAGTTTATGGAATATTGCCGCAAGGTAAATCCCAATACTATCTTTGCAATCGGTCACACCGAATCCACTCCCGACGAGATTCGTTCACTTTCACGATTTAGTCCCAGAATCCAGACCCACACAATGTGTGCAACCGGCAGAAAGACCGGCAGAGGCAGAGGAACCCGTAACTACGGTCCTGACGAATACTGTTGGCAGAATAACGATATTTACTGCGAACTTATAAGCGACTCTTACTGCCTCCATGTAAGCGCGGATATGCAGCAACTTCTTATCCATACAAAGGGTGTTGACAAGGTTGTACTTATTACCGACCACTGTATCGACGTAGGCGAAACTCCCGCAAAATATGCCCACATTACCGACCTCAGTTTTGACCCCAACGGCGGTCTTTCGGGAAGCCGACTCACTATGAATCAGGCGGCTCTCAATATTATGAGAAGTACGAGTTGCGGTATAGCCGAAGCCTTTATAATGGCATCCACCACTCCTTCGCGAGCAATCGGAATGGGAGCAGAATTCGGCAGTATAGAGCGCGGAAAACTTGCCGATCTCGTATTTGTAGATGATAAGTTTGCAGTTAAAAAGGTTATACTCGGTGGAGAAATATGCCAATTTTAGGAGGTATTTAAATGAGCATTGAAGTTGGATTTTCCAAGGTAAATATAAACCCCCCTCTCGGAATCAGCATTGCAGGATATTACGTTGCCCGGTTTGCGAAGGGATTTTTAGACGATACTAATATCAGCGGCGTTGCTTTTGAGTGCAAGGGCAAGAAGATAATTGTGCTGAGCATAGATGCTTGTTATATTACAACTTCTCTTGCAAAAATTTGCAGAGAAAAAATTGAAGAGGCAACGGGTGTTTCCAAGGATAATATCTTAATTACAGCAACACACAGCCACACCGCTGCAAATATTGGCGCCACCCTTGACGGTAGCAAAAATGAGGTTATCAATGAATATACACGCTTTGTAGCAAACCGTATGGTTGATGCCGCAGTTATGGCTCTTGCAGATTTAAAACCTGCAAAAATGGGATTTGCTACCGGCTGGGCGCCCGAAAGAGTGGCTTATATCCGCCGTTATAGAATGAAGGACGGATCGACCTTTACCTGCCCGCCCATCAATGACCCTGATATCGTAGGACCTATCGGTGAACTCGACCAGAGAGTTCACGTTCTCCGCTTTACCCGTGAGGGAGCAGAGGATGTTGTTATAGTAAATTACGGTGTTCATGCAGATACTGTAAATGGAGAGATGGTTTCTGCGGACTGGCCGTATTGGATGTACAAGACCCTTGACAAGGCGCTTGATGGAGTTAAGTGCATCTTCATCGCAGGTGCACAGGGTGACGTTGGCTCTACTAACATTCATCCCTCGGGCGGAGATATGAACGATACCGAAATCAGTTTCGATAACGAGATGAAGAGTCCCGGAATGGCTCGTTTCGTTGGCCGCGCTCTTGCAGGCACTGTATTGCAGGTTTATGATAAGGTTGAGTATGTTGATGTTGATTCAATTGATATGATTCAGAAGACCGTAACCGTTCCGGCAAATGTGCCCGACCCCGCAGATTTGCCCCTTGCTCACAAGTATAAGGAACTTCATGAGGCGGGACGCGACGATGAAATTCCCTATAAGGCAATGCAACTTACCACCGTTGTAGCCGAGGCAATCCGTATGTGCGACCTTGAAAATGGACCTTATGAGTTCAATCTCGGAATGTGCGGTATCAGACTTGGAAGTGTTGCGCTTGTCGGAATCCCCGGTGAGCCCTTTACCGAGGTTGGCGTAAAGATTAAAGAGACCGAGGGATTCGATATGATTATGCCCTGCTGTCTTACAAACGGATACGAGGGATATTTCCCCGTGAAGGCCGCCTTTGACGAAGGAGGATATGAGGCAAGAACCTCACGCTATAAGACAGGCGTTGCGGAGGCTATTGTTGATTCCGCAAAGGAAATTCTCTCCGACTTAAAAAAATAATATTTGGAGATATTTGATGTTAAAACTTGAAAATGTTTCCTATGTTGTGGGAAATGTTGAAATACTAAAAAATATAAATTTAGAAATAGACGAACGATTTGTCGCAGTTACAGGACCTAACGGAAGCGGCAAGTCAACCCTTGCAAAGATTATTGCCGGCATCCTTACCCCGACAAGCGGAAAAATTTATATTGACGGTTTGGATATTACCAATATGTCAATAACCGACCGCGCAAACAAGGGTATCAGTTTTGCGTTCCAGCAACCCGTTAGATTTAAGGGAATAACAGTTATGGACCTTATTTCGATTGCATCGGGCAAAAAACTTTCAATAGCCGAAGCATGCGAATATCTGTCGGAGGTAGGACTTTGTGCAAAGGACTATATTAACAGAGAACTCAATGGGTCTCTTTCGGGTGGAGAACTTAAAAGAATTGAAATTGCAATGATAAACGCCAGAGGCACAAAACTCTCGATATTCGACGAGCCTGAGGCGGGTATCGACCTTTGGAGTTTCAATTCGCTTATTAGGGTTTTTGAACGTATGTACGAGAAAAACAAGGGATCCATTATAATCATTTCCCATCAGGAAAGAATTTTAAATATTGCAGACAAAATAGTTCTTCTCCGTCGCGGAGAGATTGAAAAAATCGGCACAAAGGAAGAAATTTTGCCCAACATTTTAGTAAACTCGGTTTGCCGAGTACAAAGGGAGGCAGAATGATGGATGCAATACAAAAAAATCTTTTAGAACAGGTTGCAGGCATCCATGAGGTGCCTCAGGGCGCATATTCTTTTCGTATAAACGGCTCTCTTCAAGGAAAAAACTCGTCAGAGAATATCGAAATTATTAAAAAAGAGGACAAGCCGGGCATTGATATTTATGTCAAGGCAGGCACAAAAAAAGAGAGCATTCATATTCCGGTTCTTTTATCCCAAACGGGCCTTCGCGAACTTGTTTATAACGATTTCCATATCGGTGAGGACTGTGACATTACAATAGTTGCAGGTTGCGGTATCCATAACGGTGGCTCATCTGACAGTGAGCATAGCGGAGTTCACAGTTTCTTTGTGGGCAAAAATTCCCGACTTAAATATATCGAAAAGCATTACGGTGAGGGCGATGGCAACGGCAAAAATATAATGAATCCGACTACCGTAGTCCAACTTGGCGAAAATTCGTATATGGAGATGGAAACGGCTCAGATAAAGGGCGTTGACAGCACCAAAAGGGAAACTACTGCAAGACTTGCAAAGGGGGCAACCCTTGTCGTCGGAGAAAAGTTGATGACCCACGGTGAGCAGTATGCTGAAACCCGTTTTACGGTTGACCTCGACGGTGAAAATTCTGCTACCCACGTTATTTCCCGTTCGGTTGCCAAGGATAATTCCCGTCAACTTTTTGTTTCCCACATAAACGGAAACAATATTTGTTCGGGACATACCGAGTGTGACGCAATAATTATGGATTCTGCTTCTGTTTCTGCGGTTCCCGAAATAATGGCTAATCATACCGATGCCAGCCTTATTCACGAGGCAGCAATAGGAAAAATTGCGGGCGAACAACTTATAAAACTCATGACTCTTGGTCTGTCCGAAAAGGAAGCCGAAGAGCAGATAGTCAACGGATTTTTAAAGTAAGGTAAAAGACCGAATATAAAAAAATCATAAAAAGCCACAGACCGTCTGTGGCTTAATTTTTTTATTCATTATTGCCGAACCTTTCTCATATATTTAGACTAAGACAAAAGGAAAGGTTGATAATAATGAAGGTATGTTATCCCGAAGGTTGGCAGTTAGATGGCGGCGGCGGAAAAAAGCAATATACGGAGGCACAGTTAAGAGAGGCAAAAAGCGGAGGCAATATTCTTGAAGCGGTTGCCTATATGTGTGACAACGAACATAATCTGCTTGTTAATTTGGGTGCTATGCGAGGTATTATTCCGAGAAGCGAGGGAGCCATCGGTATAAGAGAGGGCATAACGCGTGATATTGCCCTTATTTCCAGAGTAGGCAAGGCGGTCTGCTTTACGGTAGAGGGCTTTGAAATTGATAAAAACGGCAGAGAATATGCCCTCCTTTCAAGAAGAAGGGCACAGGAAATCTGTAAAGAGGAGATTTTCAGCAAATTCAGGGTAGGAGATATAATAAATGCCCGAGTAACCCATCTTGAAAGTTTCGGTGCTTTTTGTGACATAGGAGCGGGGAACATTGCCCTCTTGCCGATAGATGCAATTTCTGTTTCGCGAATTTCCCATCCTTCCGACCGATTTTCGGCAGGGGACGACATACGTGTTATAATAAAACAGATAGATAACGATAGAATTACCCTTTCGCATAAGGAACTGCTTGGCACTTGGGAGGAGAATGCCGCCTGTTTTTCTCAGGGACAGACCGTTTACGGCATTGTGAGAAGCGTTGAAAATTACGGCATTTTTGTTGAACTTGCCCCCAACCTGGCAGGACTTGCCGAGGTTAGGGAGGGCATTTCAATTGGACAAAATATTTCGGTGTATATTAAGAGCATAATCCCTGATAAAATGAAAATTAAACTTATCATAATTGATGACTTTGACCCCGAATACAAAAGCGAGACAAAATATTTTTACCAGGGAGATCATATTGATTGCTTTACATATTCCCCCGATTCTGCCGTTAAAAAAATAACTACGGTTTTTGATTAAAAAGAATTGAAAATAAGGAATCAAAGGGGTATAATATAGTGGTATTATAAATCCTTGGAGGAATAGTAATGGCAGAGGAAAGAAAATGCAACGAAACCTCCTGCACGGGTGATTGCGGCAGTTGCGCAAAGGCTCACGAAGGCGGTCATTCGGTGCTCGAAAAGGCGGCAGGAAATGTTAACAGCAATGTTAAAAAGGTAATAGGAGTTGTTTCCGGCAAGGGAGGAGTAGGCAAGTCCCTCGTTACCGCTATGCTGGCAACCCTTATGAAAAGAAAGGGATATAGTGTCGGCATACTTGACGCCGATATTACAGGACCTTCCATTCCCAAAATGTTCGGAATACACGAACGGGCAGAGAGTACCGAGTTTGGCATATTGCCAAAGGAAACCCAAAGCGGTATTAAGGTTATGTCGATAAACCTCCTTTTAGAGAGTGAAGAGACCCCCGTTGTCTGGCGCGGTCCCGTTATCGCAGGTGCGGTAACTCAGTTTTGGACCGACGTTGTGTGGGGAGATGTTGACTATATGTTTGTGGATATGCCAAGTCGGAGGCCAAG
>JAZNJE010000019.1:0-17937 GCA_045577905.1 Acutalibacteraceae bacterium
ATGCCCCCGGTCAGCACGGACAGGGACGCAAGAAGAATTCCGAATACGGAATGCAGCTTAGAGCAAAGCAGAGAGCAAGAAGATTCTATGGTGTTGCTGAGCATCAGTTCGCACACTATTATGAGATGGCTACTAAAAAGCAGGGTATGACAGGTACAAACCTACTTCGTATTCGCGAAAGCCGACTTGCCAATGTTGTTTATAGAACAGGATATGCTTCTTCAAGAGCCGAGGCTCGTCAACTTGTAGGTCATGGTCATTTTGAAGTAAATGGAAGCCGTGTTGACATTGCTTCTTATCTATTAAAGGCCGGCGATGTTATTACTGTTTGCGAAAAGGCTAAGGCAAGCGATAAGATGAAGGCAATCATCGAGGCTAATGGCGCAAGACCCACTCCCGAGTGGATGGATGTAAACCACGATGCTTTCACGGTAAAGGTTATAAATCTTCCCGAACGTGAGCAGATTGAAGCCCCCGTTGAAGAGCAACTTATCGTTGAGTACTACTCTAAATAATAACCATTGTAAAAAAGTTATAGGTTTATTGTTTTGTCTTTTATATACCGCACAACGGGACAAAGCATTTTAGATTGTGGTGCGGAGAAGAGGAGCTTTTAGATGATAGAAATAGAAAAGCCCAGAATTGAAACTCTGGAATTATCAGAAAACGGCACCTACGGTAAATTTGTAATGGAGCCTCTTGAAAGAGGCTATGCAATCACTCTCGGAAACAGTATGAGAAGGGTTCTTCTTTCTACTCTTCCCGGAGCAGCAGTTACCACTGTTAAGATTGACGGCGTTGTTCATGAGTTTTCAACAATTGAAGGCATTAAGGAAGATGTTACCGAGATTATTCTTAATATTAAAGAGTTAATCGTTAAACTTCACAGCGAAGGCACAAAGACAGTATATATTGACGCTATTGGCCCCTGTGAGGTAACCGGTGCATCAGTAAAGGCTGATTCAGAGGTTGAAATTCTTAACAAAGAACAGCACATTGCTACACTTGGCGACGGAGCTAAATTAAGCATTGAAATGACCGTTTCAAAGGGAAGAGGCTATGTTCCTGCGGAAGGAAATAAGCCCGCCACCAACATTATTGGCGTCATTCCGGTTGACTCGATTTATTCTCCCGTTGTTAAGTGCAACCATGTTTTTGATGATACCCGTGTCGGCAGCGCTGTTGATAAGGGTCGCCTCACTCTTGAAGTTTGGACCGACGGCTCTATGGGAGCAAATGAGGCAGTTTCTCTTGCCGCAAAGGTTCTTATCGAGCATTTCAGTCTTTTCCTTAACCTTGCAGAAGGCATAAGTGAGAGCGAAAGCATCATGGCAGAAAAGGGCAACATTGAGAGAGAAAAGGTTCTTGATATGATTATTGAAGACCTTGACCTTTCTGTTCGTTCCTTCAATTGCTTAAAGCGTGCGGGAATCCATACGGTAGAAGACCTGACCAACAAGTCCGAAGAGGATATGATGAAGGTAAGAAATCTTGGCCGTAAATCCCTTGAAGAGGTTATCGCAAAGTTGGCAAGCTTTGGCTTTGCATTAAAGAGCGAGAACAATTAAGTTCTCCCAAAAAAATACCGGTAAGGAGTGTTATAAATGCCCGGAACTCGTAAACTCGGCAGAACCAGCGACCATAGAACTGCTATGCTTCGTGCTATGGTTACCTTCCTTTTAGAGAACGGTAAAATTGAAACAACCGTTACTCGTGCAAAGGAAGTTCGCGCAGTGGCTGAGAAATATATTACTCTTGCCAAGACTGACAGTCTTACATCAAAGCGTCAGGCTATGGCATTCATCACTAAGGAAGCAGTTGTAAATAAACTTTACACTGAAATTGCTCCTAAGTATGCAGATGTTAATGGCGGTTATTGCCGCATCACTAAGATGGGTCCCCGTCGCGGTGATGCTGCAGAGATGGCTATTATTGAACTTATCTGATAGCAATATCATATTTTCTTTAATCCTCGCATCACAAGGTAGAGTTCTATCTTATGATGCGGGGATTAAATTTTTTTAAAAGCGGCTTTCAACTTCTAATATCAGTCCTTGCAAAATGCGTGGAGATGATATATAATAATGTGGTTAAGAATCTTATAAAGGAGTATGCAGATGAAATACAATCAGGCAGTTCTGGACAGGGTATATAAGTTTCGGAAAAGGCGCAATATAAAAGTTATAAACTCAAACAGCACAGTTTATAAGGTTTTTAAAGGTCTGTATATAATATCCTTTATTGCCTTCATAATTATTCCTACTTTTTTTATTGCCCTTCCGTCAATAATTTACCATAAGGAATGGTCTAGTTTCAGTTGGTTCAGCAGAATCCTTCTTGTTCTGCTTATTTCAACATCAATATACGGATTTATATGCATTTTAAAGAACAAAATACTCCTGGGCGGCACAACAAACTTTTTATCGTGTTTGGGGATTACTGTGTTTGTGCATATTGCAACTAATAGTGTTCCAAAGGGAATAGACGATACGGTATATGAGTTTTTCAATATCAGATTCACATCAGAGTTTGTAGTGAGACATCTGATTCCTTTTGTTTTGATTATGATAACGGGCGGAGTCATGTGTATTATCGTGTACCGTGCACACAAATTGCTTAAACGCGATTATGAAAAGGTGCTTGAAGCCGTTTATGTTGCGAATCACGATAAACTTTCGGGCGGCGGAGAAGATGCTTGGGAGGAATTGTTGGAAACTCTTGACGATACAACAATCGAGAAGGAAGTTAGCGAACTTGAAAATGCTGAATATCTGAAAA
This sequence comes from Acutalibacteraceae bacterium, assembly GCA_045577905.1. Lineage (GTDB taxonomy): Bacteria > Bacillota > Clostridia > Oscillospirales > Acutalibacteraceae > SFWF01. The sequence goes on from JAZNJE010000019.1 coordinate 2,779, forward strand.
AGCAAGAAGAGAAAAAAGCCAAGAACATAAAAAACAATGAATAACTAACTCTACGGCAGCATTTTTGCTGCCGTATTTTACAAAAATAAGATTTTTGAGGTGAAAAATGGCAACACTAAATATAGTTATGGTAGAACCTGAAATTCCGCAGAACACAGGCAATGTTGCGCGGACCTGTGCTGCAACGGGTGCAAGGCTTCATCTTGTAGGACCGATGGGTTTTGCTATTGACGACAAAAAACTTAAAAGAGCAGGTCTTGATTATTGGCATTTACTAGATATAACCTTTTATTCTTCATTGGATGAGTTTTTTGCTAAAAATAGTGGAGAGTTTTTCTTTTTTACAACAAAGGCTTTGCATGCTCATACCGAGGTTAACTATCCCGAAAATGCATATCTGTTTTTCGGCAAGGAGACGAAGGGGCTCCCCGAAGAACTTTTGCTTGAAAATAGAGAACGCTGCGTTAGAATACCTATGGTGTCGGATGCCCGCAGTTTAAATCTCTCAAATTCGGTTGCAATAGGGGTTTATGAGGTTCTTCGACAGTGGAATTATCCTCAACTTCAAAATTTTGGTCAGTTGCACAACTATAAATGGTAAAATTTTCATTTTTGTAGTTAAAACATATTGCAAATTTTAACATTCTCGTGTAAAATGTTATAGTAAAAATATGTGCAGTCAATGGATTGTAGAAATTAGCAAGCCAAATGCTCGAATAAGAAAGGAAAGATACAAATGGCATTACTAAACAAAAAGACAATTGACGATATTAACGTAAAGGGAAAACGCGTTCTTGTCCGTTGCGATTTCAACGTACCGCTTAAAGCAGGCGTTATTACCGATGAGAACCGTATTGTTGCCGCACTTCCTACAATAAAAAAACTTATCGCCGACGGCGGCAAGGTTATTCTTTGCTCACATCTTGGCAAGCCGAAGGGAGAGCCTAAACCTGAACTTTCGTTAGCCCCCGTTGCAAAGAGACTTTCCGAGCATTTGGGTAAAGAGGTTGTTTTTGCTGCTGACGACTGTGTTGTAGGCGATAATGCAAAGGCTGCCGTTGCTGCAATGAAGGACGGAGATGTTGTTCTTCTTCAGAATACCCGTTACCGTGCAGAAGAAACCAAAAATGGGGAGGCATTTTCCAGCGAACTCGGTTCTCTTGCAGATGTTTTCGTAAACGATGCCTTCGGTGCTGCACACAGAGCACATTGCTCAACAGTCGGTGTTGTTGATTATGTTGACCAAGCCGTTGTCGGCTACCTCATTCAGAAAGAGATTGAATATCTCGGTAATGCAGTCGAAAACCCCGAGCGTCCTTTTGTTTGTATTCTTGGTGGCGCAAAGGTTGCAGACAAACTTTCGGTTATCGAAAATCTCCTTAATAAGGCAGATACCCTTATTATCGGTGGCGGAATGGCATTTACTTTCGCTGTTGCACAGGGCTATTCTGTTGGAAAGAGCCTTGTAGATCCCGAAAAGATTGATTACTGTAAAGAGATGCTTGCCTCAGCAAAAGAAAAGGGTGTGGAGATTCTTCTTCCCGTTGATGCGGTTGTTACAAAATCTTTCCCCGACCCTGTTGATGCACCTATTGAAACCGCTAATGTTCCGGTTAGCAATATTCCCGACGATACAATGGGACTTGACATCGGTACTGAGTCTGCAAAGTTATTTGCAAAGGCAGTAAAGAGTGCAAAGACAGTTGTTTGGAACGGACCTATGGGCGTTTCTGAGAACCCCCTACTTGCTAATGGCACCATTTCGGTTGCTCGAGCTCTTGCAGAAACGGATGCAATTACTATTATCGGTGGCGGAGATTCTGCCGCAGCAGTAAACAATCTCGGATTTGGCGATAAGATGAGCCACATTTCAACGGGTGGCGGTGCATCGCTTGAATTCCTCGAAGGCAAAGAACTTCCCGGAATTGCTGCTATGAATGATAAATAATAAACCTTTGCAGCACGGCATTTTATAATGCCGTGCTAAAAATGTGTATAAGGAGAAAACCGAATGAACAAGAAAGTGAGGAAATCGGTTATAGCAGGCAACTGGAAGATGAACAAAACCCCTGCCGAAGCAGCCGCACTTATTAACGAAATGAAGCCCCTCGTTGTGGGCGCAGATTGTGATATTGTTCTTTGTGTTCCATTTGTTGACATTTCTGCCGTTGTTGAGGCGGCAAAGGGTTCTAACATAAAAATCGGTGCACAGAACTGTCATTTTAAGGATTGCGGAGCATATACGGGAGAAATCAGCGCTAATATGCTTGTTGCTTCGGGAGTTGAGTATGTTATAATCGGTCACAGTGAAAGAAGACAGTATTTCGGAGAGACCGACCAAACTGTAAATCTTCGCACGCTTGCCGCTTTAAAGGCGGGGCTCAAAACTATTGTTTGTGTAGGCGAAACCTTGGAGCAAAGAGAACTTGGATATACCGAAACTTTGCTTAAATTCCAGACAAAGATGGCGCTTGCCAACGTTTCAAAGGAAGACCTTAAAAACGTTATTATTGCTTATGAGCCTGTTTGGGCTATCGGAACGGGTGTTACCGCTACCGCAGAGCAAGCGGATGAGGGTAACCGATTTGTTCGTGAGGCAATAGCAGAGATTTACGGCAGGGAAACGGCAGAAACAGTTACTATTCAGTACGGCGGCTCAATGAATGCCAAAAATGTTGATGAACTTATCGAAAAAGTCAATGTTGACGGCGGTCTCATAGGAGGAGCGTCCTTAAAAGCAGAGGATTTCAGCGTTATCGTAAAGGCTGCAAGCAAATAATATTTAAGAGGATAATTACTGATGAAAAAACCTTTAGTTTTAACAATAATGGATGGTTACGGATTTGGTGACTGTAATAAACAGGTTAGTGCCATTTGTTCAGCAAATAAACCCCAACTCGATGAAATCTTTACCAGGTATCCTACTACTTTAATCGGTGCTTCGGGTATGGATGTCGGCCTACCTGACGGTCAGATGGGTAACAGTGAGGTAGGACATACCAATATCGGTGCAGGTAGGGTAGTTTATCAGGAACTTACCCGTATCACAAAGTCTGCAAAAGACGGAGATATGATGAAAAATGAGGCTCTTGTTACTGCAATGGAGAATTGCAAGAAAAAGGGCTCCTCGCTTCACCTTATGGGACTTCTTTCTGACGGCGGAGTACACTCTCATATCGAGCATCTGTATGCCCTTGTAAAAATGGCAAAGGATATGGGTCTTAGCGAAATTTATATTCACGGACTTCTTGACGGACGTGATGTTCCTCCCGCATCTGCGGCAGATTTTATCGACTCTGCAAATGCCGAGTTTAAGAAAATAGGAGCAGGAAAGATTGCTACTGTTATGGGCCGTTTTTACGGAATGGACCGCGACAACCGTTGGGACAGGGTAGGCAAGGCTTATGCTGCGCTGGTTTACGGCGAAGGCATAATTGCCGATGATGCTGCCGAGGCTGTAAGAAAATCTTATGAAACTATTGACGAGGACGGTAAAAACTTAACCGACGAGTTTGTTCTTCCGACTGTTATAAGAGGCACAAAGAGAATTGCGTCTGGCGACAGCGTTATCTTCTTTAATTTCCGTCCCGACCGTGCAAGGGAGATTACCCGCACATTTGTTGACCCCGACTTTAATGGGTTTGAAAGACGAGGAGGTATGCTCGACCTTTTCTATGTTTGTATGACCCAATATGACGCGTCAATGCCCAATGTTGAGGTTGCCTACAAACCCCAGTCTTTGAAGAATACCCTTGGCGAGTATTTGGCAGAAAAGGGAATGACCCAACTTCGTATTGCTGAAACAGAAAAATATGCACACGTAACCTTTTTCTTTAACGGCGGTGTCGAGGTCGAATATAAGGGCGAGGACAGAATACTTGTGGCTTCTCCCAAGGTTGCAACCTATGATATGAAGCCTGAAATGAGCGCAGTTGAGGTTTGTGATAAGGTTTGTGAAGCAATAGAAAGTGGAAGATACGATGTGATAATTCTTAACTTTGCAAACTGCGATATGGTAGGACACACCGGAATTTTCTCTGCGGCAGTAAAGGCGGTTGAAACTGTTGACACCTGTGTAGGCAGGGTAAGAGACTCTGTTTTAAAAACAGAAGGCATTATGATTATAACTGCCGACCACGGAAATGCTGATTGTATGGTGGCGGAGAACGGTTCTCCCTTTACCGCACATACTACAAATCCCGTACCGTTTACCGTAATTGGTAAAGACTGCAAACTTCGTGACGGTGGTCGCCTTTGCGACATTGCCCCCACAATTTTGGGACTTTTGGGAATTTCAAAGCCCGACGAAATGGACGGAGAAAGTTTGATAGTAAAATAACTTTTAAGGACATCTTTGGATGTCCTTTTTTATTACAAAAAGACTTTATTTTTTAACAATTATGTGTTATAATCCAATGTGAGAGATTATGTGGAGGTGCGAGTATGAAAATCAGCAAAATTGCGGGTGTTATTGTTGCCCTTTTTATGGTTTTATGCTTAACCTCGTGTAGCGGTTTCGATATGAATATCGAAAATCTTTTGACTCCCCCAAAACAAGACGGCAATATTTATCCCATTCAGCAGGCACTCGAAGCAGAGGCGGGTAACCGCATTACCTTAAAGTATCCTATTTCGGGTGATTACCGCACCGCATTTACTTTTATGAATATTGATGCCGACGCAACTGAAGAGGTAGTTGCTCTTTACAGCACCAACAAGGATAATACGGTTATGCTTAATGTCAGTATTATAGATTATGAAAATAATGCTTGGATAAGCCACCCGGGAACAAAGATTGTTGGCAGTGATATAGAAAAAATTACCTTTTGCGATTTGAGTGGAGACGGAATACCGGAAATTGTTGCAGGTTGGATGATTTACGGAACGGTCGATAAACAGGTTGGCGTTTACACCTATGACGGCAAGGCATTAAAACAGCGTGCAATGGAAAAATACAGTAGTTTTCTTTGCGACACCCTTAAAACAGAGGGCAGAGATGAGTTGATTGTTATCAACCTTGACAGTGCCTCCAAAACCTCAACCATAAAAACAATAAGCCTTAATGATTCGGGGGTTGCCGAAACGGGTTCAGCAATTCTTGACGGTGCAGTTACGAGTTACAGCACTCCGGTTTTATCCACCTTAGCCGACGGACGTCCCGCATTGTATATAGATGCGGTAAAGGGCACGGGAATGTTAACCGAGATAGTATGGTTTGAGGGTGACACCTTAACGGGGGTATGCGATGTCGCATCGGGAGAAACAAAACTCACAACCAGGCCATCGGCGGTCAGTGCTAAGGATATTGACGGTAACGGAATAATTGATATACCGATTATGTCCTTATTGCCTTCTACCGCACAAAAGCCCGAGGCGGATAAGGTGTATGTTACATCCTGGTGCTGCTTTGACGGAAATAGGCTTTCGGTGGTTCAGAACAGTTTTATGAATTATACAGATGGTTATTACTTAAACATTCCGTCTGAATGGATTAACCAAATACATTTGGCAAGAAAAACCGATTCGAGGCAGAGAATATTTTACAGTTATGATACCGAAACACAACTTGAAGGCGATGAAGTTTTCCGTATTGTTGCGGCAACCGTTTCGGAAATTGAGTCGGGCAAGTTCGATAGTGCAAAATATGAGGAGTTAGGTAGTTATTCGGGAATAGTTTATTTAACAAAAATAATCGAGAATAATACACTCGGCATAACCCTGGATATGTTGAAAAATAATTTTCATGTTATTAAGTACGGAGGACAATGATGAAAAAAATTCTTATCGTTGAAGATGAAGAGGCAATACGTGAGTTTGAAGCCATAAATCTTAAAAGGGTAGGCTACCAAACTGTTGAAGCAGGGTCGGGAGAAGAAGCGTTGGAAATTTTTGACAAAAATCCCGATTTTGACATTGCTCTACTTGATATTTCTATGCCGGGCATGGACGGCTTCACTCTTTGTAAGGAACTTCGTCGCCGTACCGATACGCTCGGAATAATAATGTTGACTGCCCGTACACAGGAAATGGACAAAATAAGCGGACTTATGCTCGGAGCAGACGATTATATTACAAAGCCGTTCAGCCCTACCGAGTTACTTGCAAGGGTTGATTCCCTTTATCGCAGGGTCGGTATGAATAACAGTGCAAAGGCAAAGACAACCAATGAAATCACAATCGGAGATTTTACCCTTGACTTGCGTCGTCATACCCTTATGAAAGGGGGAGAGAATATCGAACTTACACAGGTGGAATTCCAAATTATCGAGTGTTTCTTTACCAACCCCGATACTGCACTTGACCGTACCGATATTCTCAACAAGGTATGGGGAAGTGACTATTACGGCGAAGAAAAGATTGTTGACGTTAATATCAGACGTCTTCGTATGAAGATTGAAGACGAACCTTCCAATCCCAAAAACCTGGTTACCGTTTGGGGTATGGGATACAAATGGAACAGTTGATATAAAAACAAGAAAAAGAAGGGCAGGTGAGACAGAGGATGGAGTTTGAAATTAAGTTTAAAAGCGTTATGTGGAAGTGGATAGCCAATGTTTTTTTAGTTATGCTCATTGTCGTTATCGTCCTTCTGGTTCTCTTCTGCTTTTTTATAAGAGGTTATTATCATAATAAGGCCCACACCTTTGCGGAGGAGTACGGAAGAGCCTTTGTCACGCCCCTTGCGAATTGCCCGGAGTCGGATTATCAAAGTACCGCAAGACAGTATTGCGAGGAGTTTAAGCATAAGGACAAATTGGAAGTACAAATTTTGGATAACAAGGGCAAAGTTTTGTTTTCCACAACGGGATTTTTGCCCGCCGATACAAATATGCCTGACTACACAGCCGCCGTCACAAACGGAGGAGAAGCCTACTATATGGGCAAGAGTGCAGTAGGAGAATCAATACTTTCACAAACCGTTTTGCTCAAAAACGGAGATAAACCCTCTAACGGTGCGGTGCGTTGGATAGTTTCTATGACAGCGGTTAATCGACACATTGTTATAGTTTGCCTCGGCGCCACGGCGGTGGGATTGCTCATTCTCTTAATCACAGGTTTTTCGGGAATGTATTTTATCAGGTCCATAATTAAACCCATCCGTGAGGTTAGCAATATTTCAAGAAAGATTGCAATGGGCGATTTCAATTCTAAAATCACTATGCAGTCCAATAACGAGATAGGAGAACTTTGCGATTCAATCAACTATATGGCGAGCGAGTTAGCGGCGGCAGATAATATAAAGAATGAATTTATTTCGTCGGTATCACACGAACTTAGAACTCCGTTGACCGCTATAAGAGGTTGGGCAGAAACGGCAAAACTTTCTATCGGATATGATGAGGCAACCGTTAAAAAAGGACTCGATGTTGTTCTTTTGGAGTCGGAAAGACTTAACGGATTGGTTGAAGACCTCCTCGATTTTTCAAGAATGCAGTCGGGCAGGCTTTCTATGAATGTAGAGACCTTTTTACTTGGTAAAATACTTGACGAAGCGGTAGATATGTATTATGAACTTGCCAAAAAGCAGGAGGTAAGTTTAGAATATACCCGCGCAACCGAACAAATGATTTGCAAGGGCGATTTTAACCGAATTAAACAGGTGTTTATCAATGTAATTGATAATGCCCTTAAATATAATCAACCCGGCGGTAAGATTTTTATAAATTCAAAACTTGAAGAGGGTTGCGTTCAGGTAACGGTGGCTGATACGGGTGTCGGCATTGCGGCGGCAGACCTTGACCGTGTTAAGGAGAAATTTTTTAAAGCAAATAAAACTGTCAGAGGCTCGGGTATCGGACTTGCCGTTGCAGATGAGATTATAAAACAGCATAACGGACTTTTGCTTGTTGACAGCACCGAAGCAGTAGGCACAACAGTAACGATAGTTTTGCCGATAGTTGAAGATGAGCCTGAAACAAAGGGAGATATAAATGAGTTGTAAAAAAACAAGCATCGGAGGTCAGGCACTCATCGAAGGAATTATGATGAGAGGGCCCAAAAGAAATGTTATGGCGGTTCGTATGAAGGACGGCAGCATTGAAACCTTCGAAATGAATATTAATAGCATAAAGGACAAATCCTTCTTTTTCAGATTGCCCATTGTAAGGGGCGTTGTAAACTTTGTTGAGTCTATGATTGTGGGCTATAAGGCTATGATGGAGTCGGCTGATAAGTCGGGTTATTTAGACGACCTTGAAGAGGAAGATAAGAAAAAGGAAGATAAAAACAACGGAAAATTGATGTCAGTAATTATGGTTATTGCAACGGTTTTGGCAGTAATTCTTTGTATAGGGCTTTTTATTGCTCTTCCGTCTTACGCCTTTAAGGGATTAAATTATCTTGCAATGGGTGTATTAGAGCCTTTTAAAGCAATCTTTGAAGGGGTTTTAAAAATTGCGATTTTCCTTTCATATATGGCAGCGGTATCTATGATGAAGGATATAAGAAGGGTCTTTGCCTTCCACGGAGCCGAACATAAAACCATTTTTTGCTACGAAGCGGGACTGCCGTTGACCGTAGAAAATGTAAGGGAACAAAAGCGTTTTCATCCGAGATGCGGCACCTCTTTTATGATACTTATTCTTATTGTCAGTATCTTTTTAACCATAATATTAGATGCGGTTATGCCTCCGTGGTTTAGTATTGTTTGGATTCGCACGATAATTAAACTTTTAATTATTCCCTTTGTATGTGGACTCGGTTACGAACTTATAAAGGTTTGTGGCAGATACGATAACATTTTAACCCGTATAGTTGCGGCTCCCGGTCTTTGGATTCAAAGAATAACCGTTAAGGAGCCTGACGATTCTATGATAGAGGTTGCAATAGCCGCTATGAATGAGGTTATTCCGCAAAACAGTGAAGAGGATAATTGGTAATATGACGGTCAGAGAAGGTCTCGATTATGCGGCAAAGTCTTTGTCGGAGTTTACCGACGAGGCCTTGAACGAATCAAAGATTTTAATTTCATACTTAACCGATGAGGATATAGGAAGTTTGCCATTTTCAAACAAGTCGGTCGATAAGAACAAACTTGATGATCTGATTTTAAGAAGAAAAAACGGCGAGCCTATACAGTATATTATCGGCACTTGGTGGTTCTATAAGGGCGAGTTTTTTGTAGGAAAGGGTGTACTCATTCCCCGACAGGATACCGAGACCCTGGTAGAAACGGCAAAGGAGTTCTTAAAGGGTAAAAAGCATATAAAGGTTGCCGACCTTTGTTCGGGAAGCGGTTGTATCGCAATAAGTATTGCAACAGATTACCCCGATGCAGAGGTTGTTGCAATCGAAAAATATAACGAGGCTTTTTCCTACCTTAAAAAGAACATAGAGCATAACGGGACGCATAATGTAAAACCCGTTTTGGCAGATGTTTTAAAGGAACAGTCAGGGGAATTCGACCTAATAGTTAGCAATCCTCCGTATATCACCAAAGCCGAAATGAATACATTGTCAAAAGAGGTTAAAAACGAACCTGAAACTGCCCTTTTTGGCGGGGAGGACGGACTGTGTTTTTATAGAGAAATCATTAAAAAATGGAAAGGTCATATAAAATCGGGTGGTATGATTGCGTTTGAGGTTGGCATCGGTCAAGCAGATGCGGTTGCCGAAATTTTAAACCGAAACGGATATATAAATGTGGGTGTTAAAAAAGACCTTTGCGGTGCCCAAAGGGTGGTTTTTGGGACAGTAAATAATATATAATTCAGACAAATACTAAAAAAGGTGGTAGTAAAAATGTCAGAAGATAAAAGCAAAGCATTATTAACAGCGTTGTCGCAAATTGAAAAGCAGTTTGGTCAGGGCGCGGTAATGCGTCTTGGCGAAAATAGCGGAATGGAAGTAGAGCATATTAAAACAGGCTCTGTTTCTCTTGACCTTGCACTTGGAATCGGAGGCGTGCCGAGAGGAAGAATTGTAGAAATTTACGGACCCGAATCGTCGGGTAAAACAACCCTTGCACTTCATATCATTGCCGAGGCTCAAAAGGAGGGGGGCACGGCTGCATTTATCGATGTTGAGCACGCACTTGACCCCGTATATTCAAAAAATCTCGGTGTTGATATTGATTCGCTTTTGGTTTCTCAACCCGACACAGGCGAGCAGGCACTTGAAATTACTGAGGCACTCGTACGTTCGGGTGCTATTGATGTTGTAGTAATTGACTCGGTTGCGGCACTCGTCCCCAAGGCAGAGATGGAGGGCGAAATGGGAGACAATCACGTAGGTCTTCATGCCCGTCTTATGTCGCAGTCGCTTAGAAAACTTGCAGGTGCAATTTCAAAATCCAACTGCGTTGCTATTTTTATTAACCAACTTCGTGATAAAATCGGTGTTATTTACGGTAGTAGCGAAACAACAACCGGCGGCCGTGCGTTGAAGTTTTATGCATCTGTTCGTATAGACGTCAGAAAGATTGAGACCCTAAAAGTTAACGGTGAAATGGTAGGCTCTCGCACACGGGCGAAGATTGTTAAGAACAAGGTTGCGCCTCCTTTCCGTGAGGCGGAATTTGATGTTATGTACGGCAAGGGAATTTCCCGATCGGGCGAAATTGTTGACCTCGGTGTTAAGTTCGATATTTTAAAGCGCTCGGGTGCGTGGTTCTATTACGGAGATATGCGTTTGGCACAGGGCAGAGATAATACAAAGGCTGTCTTTGAGGAAAATATAGAACTTGCAAGTGAAATCGAGGCAAAAATTGCTGCCGCTATGAATGCTACCGAGGAAGAAAAGGCTGTAAAGACAGAAAAAAGTATTCCCGCCGCAGAGACAGAAGCACCTCGCCGTAAAAAGGTAAACATTGATATTGCGGTTGATGACTGATGAAGGTAGTCGCACTAAACAACAGAAGAAAACAACTGACTGCCGTCTGTTTTGATGATGGCAGAGAGATTTTGCTTGATACAGAACTTTTAATTATCGAAAATATTCGGGTCGGCAGTGAAATCTGCGACTTGGAAGAGATTATATATAAATCTGACCTTAAAAGAGCAAAATCAAGAGCGCTATGGTATCTGTCACGAAGTGACCATTCCGAAAAAGCACTTTACGATAAACTTATTCGGGGAGGTTTTTCCGATAAAGCATCAAGTAACGCCGTTTTGAGAATGAAGGAACTCGGTCTTGTTAACGACGAGGCTTATGCACGCAGAATGGCGGAGTATATGAGTGAAACAACGGCTTCAAACCGCGAAATTTGTGAAAAACTTCAAAGTCGGGGCATAAACCGTGATTTAATACGCCAACTTGAACTTTCAAATGATGGCGAGACAGATAAAATAAAAAGACTTTTAAATACTAAATACCAAAACAAACTCGGTGACCCCGAGGGTGTTAAAAAGGTGTTTGCGGCACTAATCCGCAAGGGCTTTTCCTATTCCGATGTCAAATCGGCAATGAAAGAGTACAGTGAAGAAATTTTATACAGCGAGGAATAGTATGGCATATAAGGTTAGCGTTGTTTCGCTTGGGTGTCCAAAGAATCAGGTCGATGCCGAAATTATGTTGGCGGCTCTTAAAAAGGGAGGCTTCCAACTTGCGGCAGAAGAGTCAGAGGCAGATGCGATTATTGTAAACACCTGCGGTTTTATTGAGGACGCAAAGCGGGAGGCAATTGAGAATATACTTGAATGTTCCGCCTATAAAACCCAGGGCAAATTAAAGGCTCTGATTGTTACGGGTTGTCTTGCGGAACGTTATAAAGACGATATTACCGAGGAAATACCCGAGGTTGACCTGGTTGTCGGGTTAGGAAGCAATAAAGATATTGCCAAACTGACAAAAAATGCAATAGAGGGAAATTTGCAAAACTCTTACGGAGCAAAAGAAGATTTGCCTCTTAATGCCGAAAGAATACTCGGAGGGCTGCCCTTTACCGCATACATAAAGATTGCAGACGGTTGCGATAATTGCTGCACATATTGTGCAATTCCTAAAATACGCGGCAGACTTCGTTCACGTAAAATTGAGGATATAGTGGCGGAGGCCAAAAGGCTTGCTGACGGCGGTGTAACCGAACTTGTTGTTGTTGCACAGGATACTACCGCATACGGGATTGATATCTACGGCGAGTATAAGTTGCCCGAACTTCTTCGCGAACTTTGTAAAATAGAAGGTATTCATTGGATAAGAACCCTTTACACCTATCCCGATAAGATTACCGACGAATTTATCGAGGTTTTGGCAAACGAAGAAAAACTTGTTAAATATCTTGATATTCCAATTCAGCACGCAAACAGTGAAATTTTGCACCGAATGAACCGAAAGGGAGACAAGGAGAGCATAGTTTCGGTAATAAATAAACTCAAATCAAAAATTCCCGATATAACCCTTAGAACTACCCTTATAACCGGCTTTCCGGGTGAAACCGAGGAGCAGTTTTCCGAACTGCACGAATTTGTTAAGGAAATGCAGTTTGACCGACTCGGCTGTTTTGTTTACTCCCCCGAAGAAGATACCCCTGCCGCCTTATTTGATGACCAAATAGACCAGCAGATAAAACAAAACAGAATGGAACTCATTATGGAGGACCAAATGACAATAGCGGCCGACAAGAACCAAGAAAAAGTCGGCTCGGTAGTCGAGGTATTGATTGAAGGATGGGACGATTATATTAAATGCTATTTCGGAAGAAGCAAAGCGGACGCACCCGAAATAGACGGAAAGGTTTTCTTTATGTCGAATGAGCCGTTAGTCATAGGAGACTATGTCTTTGTTGAGATAAATGATTGCCTTGAATATGATTTATTAGGAGAAAAATGTGATGAATCTGCCCAATAAACTAACTCTTATACGAATGATAATGACCCCGTTTTTCTTGGTTGCGTTATTAGTGCCTTTTGATTTTCATTATCTTGTTGCAATTGCTATTTTCAGCGTGGCATCATATACCGATTATCTTGACGGAAATATCGCAAGAAAGCAGAATATTGTTACAAGTTTCGGAAAGTTTTTAGACCCTATTGCCGATAAAATGTTGACGACCTCTGCATTTTTAGGTTTTATTGCTCTCGGCATCGGTAAAGGAATTGTATGGATAACCTTTATCGTTTTATTCAGAGAGTTTATGGTTGCATCGGTAAGAATGGTTGCTGTTTCAGGCGGTGGAAAGGTTATTGCCGCCAATATTTGGGGCAAACTTAAAACCGTATTCCAAATGATTGCAATTATCTTTGCTATGACAGCAGAACAGTTCAAAGAACTTCCTTGGTTCAGTTTTCCCGTAGTAAATGCAATTCTTGATTTACTTACATCGCTTTTACTTTGGATTTCGGCGGCTCTTTGTGTGATTTCCGGAATTATATACTTAATTCAAAATAAGGAATTTATCGATTCCACAAAATAAGAGTGGACAAATCGAAAAAAATCAATATAATATATATAGATATTGATGCGTTTAGCGGGTAGAGTAGCAAAAAATACCGCCGAAAGAGAAAAAACCCCATAGGCTGAGAGGGTTTTAGGTAGGAGTTTTGTGAAGTGCGCCCGTCAGCACACCGAGGGGAAGTTACAGTATCTTCGGTGCGAATGTGCCGCGTTAAGGCTTTGCGAGTTAAAAAACAGAGTGGAACCGCGAAATTTTCGCCTCTGACAGTGTTATACTGTTGGAGGCTTTTTGCATTTGGAGGTAATCAATGTTATTTGAACGAACGAGAGAGGATATAAAGGCGGTTAAAGAACGCGACCCCGCCGCAAGAAGCAGTCTCGAAATCTTTTTTCTGTATCCGGGTGTTAAGGCTCTCAGAATGTATCGCAGGGCACATTTTTTCTATAAACACAAGATGTTCTTTTTAGCACGACTTATTTCTCAAAGAGCTGTTCGCAAAACAGGAATAGAGATACACCCTGCCGCTACGATAGGAAGAAGGCTTGTAATCGACCACGGAACGGGAGTTGTTATAGGCGAAACGGCAGAAATTGGCGACGATGTGCTTATTTATCAAGGAGTTACCCTCGGAGGTACGGGTAAGGATGTCGGAAAGAGACATCCCACTATCGGAAACAACGTAATGATAAGTTCGGGAGCAAAGGTGCTAGGTCCCTTCAAGGTGGGGGATAATGCGAGAATTGCAGCAGGAGCCGTGGTTCTTGAAGAGGTGCCCGAAGGGGCAACGGTAGTTGGTGTGCCGGCAAGGGTGGTACGGTTGAACGGGGAAAAATACACACCGCTTGATCAAATTCACATACCCGACCCCGTAGCACAAAGGTTCGGACAACTTGAAGAAGAAATAGTTAAACTTAACAAACGAATAGCAGAATTAGAGGATGATGAAAAATGAAAATATTTAACACCTTAACAAGACAAAAGCAAGAACTTATTCCCTTAGAGGAAAAAACATACCGTATATATGCTTGCGGTCCCACAGTTTACAACTATATCCACATAGGAAATGCAAGGCCGCTTTGCGTGTTTGATGTATTACGTCGCTATTTGGAGTGGAGAGGAAATACCGTAAATTTCGTTCAAAACTTTACCGACATTGATGACAAACTCATAAAAAAGGCAAACGAGGAGGGCATTACCGTTCCCGAGGTTGCCGAAAGATATATTGCGGAATTTTGGACCGATGCAGAGGGCCTCAACGTAAGAAAAGCAACCGTTCATCCGAGAGCAACTGAAAACATTGATGCTATACAGAATATCATTTCTGATCTTATTGAAAAGGGTTTTGCCTACGAATCGGCAGGGGATGTGTATTTTAGAGCGAAGAAGTTTGACGAGTACGGAAAGCTTTCTCATCAGCCCCTTGATGAGCTTGAATCGGGTGCCAGCAACCGTGTTGACGGCGGTGCAGATGTTAAAGAAGACCCGATGGATTTCTGCCTTTGGAAGGGGGCAAAACCGGGCGAGCCTTATTGGGAATCTCCTTGGGGGCTTGGCCGTCCGGGTTGGCATATAGAATGTTCTGCGATGGCAGGAAGATTTTTGGGCGATACCATTGATATTCATTGCGGCGGTCAGGACCTTATCTTCCCGCACCACGAAAACGAAATTGCACAGAGCGAATGTGCCCACGGTTGCACATTCTCAAATTATTGGATGCACAACGGATATATCAATGTAGATAACAGGAAAATGTCCAAGTCATTAAACAACTTCTTTACGGTTCGTGAAGTTGCGAATCTTTATGGTTATGAGCCTATCCGTTATCT
>JAZNJE010000020.1:0-13108 GCA_045577905.1 Acutalibacteraceae bacterium
CTCCAAAGAAATATATCCGAAAGTGTGATTTCTGCCGACATTTTCCCGTCGGACTCCCACTCTCCGATAAGCCGTTCTTCTCCCTTTGCGGGCCAAGAGGATGCCATATAAAGCCTTATTACGCAAGGTTTTGATGTCTTACAGGAAAATTGTGCGCGTGCGGTTTTATTTTCGGCAAAAAGGGTAATAATTCTCGGCTCGGTTATCTCGATTCGGTTTATAAGGTCAAGAGAAATTTCGTCCGAAAACCATCCGTTATATGGGTCTCGGTGGGAGTGCCTCCGGCAGGGAATCTCGGCACCGCGCGGATACACGCATACCGTTAGGGTGTGTTTATTTTTGCCCTTTAAAATCTCGGTAACATCCACCTTAAACTCCTCAAAATTGTCTGCTTCGGCAATCTTTTTGCCGTCTATAAGCACCTTTCCGCCCGGGTCAAGAGAATTTATTGTCAAAACCGCTTTTTCAAACTTTTCGGTTTCAAATTCACGGGACAAAATGAGCATTTTATCTGCATTTTGGACATTGCCGACCGAGAAAGGCAGTTTTACTTCGCCGAGTTCTTCGGGGACAACGTCAATTTCGGTGCGAGGTGTAAAAAAGTCTTTAATTTCGCCCTTTTCTCCCTTTATAACGGTCGGTCTTACCCTCCATTCGCCACGGTGCAGGTTGCCCGATGATAAACAAAGTCGGTCGGGCATATTATGTGCGGCAACGGGGTAGGTTCTTGGCTCATTATCGCCAAATGCAACAGTAAAAGTATCCCCTTCAACAAGAATTTTAAGGGTCTGCCAGGTGTTCCACTCCACCCTTCCCAAGGGTTTGATGCTCGGTTGGTATCGGGTTTCCACCGTAACGCCTGCCGAAACGGTTCCGTCAGGATGAACGGTAATTATAAAGAGTTCATTTACACCGTCATTTAAGGTAATTAAGCGGTGGGGACTGTCACAGTTTAAATTCTTTTTCCTTCTGCCATTTTCATATTCACAGTCCAAATACATATCAAAACTAATCTCGGTTATACGTCCAAGGTCAAGTTTAAGTTCGGCAGAAGGACTCGGTTGAATTGCTTGTCCTCCAAAAATTACGGCACCGTCCTTCATTGTTGTTCTGGCTGTATGAAAACTCCAATCTTTGTAGGCACTTCCCGTTTTTAAAACGGAGGCATACATCTTGGTAAAGTTTATTTTCTTCGAAATTTTAGGCAGGCTTACCGGAATGCTGACAAGGGTGTCCAGTTCCTTTGCCTCGGTTTCGGGGCAGGCTTTAACCGACCTTTCGGACAAATGATATACCCTTCGGCAAAAATCTGAATAATGCTCTAAAAAATCCTTTCTTTGTTCGGGAGAAAAAACCTCGTTATCGGTAAAATCTCCATATCCCGTGTGTTTTGGATCGTAATAGAAAAAATCGTGATTTTCAACTCTCATTATTTAACCTCAAACTTTACAATATAATATCCCTCGGTTTTAATGGCGGGTTCCCATTCGGCAAGTCTTTCGATATAATTATTGACCTCAACCTCTCCATAGTCCAAACTGTCAACCAGGTTGCCCTCCTCGTCGGTAACTCGGGCTAAGACACTCCTTGTATCACCCGGAAAGGCAAAAAGCACAGGTTTGACCTTAAAGCCTACACCTCTTTTTATGTCGGTTGTATCGTTAAAGCAGGTAACGGTGTCCCAACACTCTCTCAATACATAAAATGCGTATTTCGCATAACCATAGTTGTCAATGGGAGACTGCAAGTACCCTGCATCATTGGTCCCGTCCATAAGACAGCACCAAAAGATACCGTCAGAGCCCATTATCCTGAACCTTCTGACCGAATGTCCCATACAAAGAGCCTGATATGCCTCACTTAGTCTCCTGTCGTCTCCTTTAAACTTAAAACCCAAAAGATTTTCGTTATGAGACTCTTCGAAACAGATACATTGGTCGGTTTCAGGGTGGGGTGTTTCACAGCAATGACAAGAGGACAAAGACAAAAGTCGGTTGTTGTCAACAGATTTTACGGCAGAAGCATAGATATTGTGAACACACTCTGATGTTGGTTGATTCCAGTTTGGTCTCTCCCAAATCACAATGCTCGGATGATTAAGTCTTAAAGAAATCTGTTCTATATAACCCTCCTTGCATCTCGGTACACCGTCCAATGTCATTTGACCCAACCTATCGATATCGCTAGTTGTCCAAACAAGCATTAAGCCCATTCTGTCGGCATAGCGGGCAAAACGGACGTCATTTGTTCCGTATCCCAAAATATGAAGTCTTATCATATTACCGCCCATCTTTTTGAGCATTGCATACTGCCAGACAATCTGCCAATCGCGGAGATAGATGTGTGTGGCGGCTGTTTCTCCGTGAGGGGGCAAATACTGCATCATAAGTGCGCCCTTCATTGTAGTTTTTACTCCGTTTAAGTATATAGCACCGTTTTTCTGTTCTACTGTTCTGAATCCCGTTTCAATTACGGTATCGTCAACCGCCCTGCCGTCATCTTCCGCTTCAAAGCGTACTGAATATAAAACGGGGTCCTCGGGACACCATAAGGCAACCTTCTTCAAATTTATCTGAGCCGACATATTGCCGTCGGACGGGAAACTTCCTATCAACACCTCTTTATTCTTTTCGGGCCAGGAGGAGGCTATATAAACCTTTACTGTGCAGGGCTTACTTGTGTTGCAGGAAAAGAGGGCTGTCGTCTTTCCTCTGTCGGCAGTCAAGGTTAAAACCTTTGGATTTGAGATTTCGATTTCATTTATAATATCAAGGGTTATCTCATCGCAGAACCGCCCGTTATAAGGGTCGTCATTACTTGTGCAACCGAACATCACCTCGGGAGTACGGGGGGCAACCTGCACCTCAATATGGTGTTTGTTGCCCTTTGAAAGCACCTTTGTTACATCTATTTTTATTTCTTCAAACTTGTCGGTTTCGAAAACAAGGTTTCCATCAACATAAATTCTTCCGCCGGGGTCAATTGAGCCGACCGTAAGTATAACTTTTTTGCCGGCCTCACATTCAAAATCGGCAGAATATACTGCAATTTTATCGTGATGCCTGTAATTTCCTGATTTCTTTATATCAATTCTTTTGGATATCATAGGAAGGGCGCAAGGCGCTGACAGGAGTGCGGTCATTTGCAGGGCTTCCTCTTCTGTGCAGGCTTTTTCGGAATCTTCACCCAAATTATAATCATTTTTAAGATAATTGGAATAGTGTAATAAAAATTCTTTTTTCTCCTCAGGAGAGAAAACCTCGTGATCAGAAAAGTCGCAAAATTCTGTTTTTCTTAAAGGGTCATAATAGAAAAAATCTCGGCTTACGGTTTTCATAAAGCAACTTCCTCCAATCCTTACTATGTAGAGTAAAAATACCACAAAATCTACAAAAAAACAACTATTAACTCTGCTTTTTGCAAACTTTTAGGCGTATTTTTGCCCGCCTTTATAAAACAAAAAACGCCCCGCAGACAAAGGTCTCAAAACGGGAGTTGTTCTTAGGAAAACCGCCTAAGAACAACTCCCGAAGGGGTGTTTTTTGGTCTTTAAAAAATTATTTTGCGTTAAACACTTTGCCTGCCGCGACATTTTCGGCATACTTTAAAATATTATTAAAGTTGGATGAGCCGATAAGTCCCTGCTGTTCTCCATCAACAACAACCTGGTAGCGTCCGTTTTGTGCTTGGTAATACGAAACGGTCATTTTTCTGCCGCTTTCCCAGTTAAAGGTCATCGTTGCCTTGGGTGTTTTGCCCGATATATCGGTAGTGTTATAGTTTACCAGTTTAATTCCGAGTAAGAAACTGTAATAACTTTGGAATTCGTCGGGTTTCATAATTTCTCCACCGTCAACCTTTATTCCCTTAACCTGATCAAAAGTTTCCGCTTGGAGGTCGGCTATAATCGTAAAGTTGTGATTTACGCTCTCCGAATTCAATGTGATATAACTCATTTCTGCTAGTTTTTCGACAAAGATAAATTCCGAATACAAATTCTTTTCGGTCATCTTTGCAGGTGTTAAACGGTCGGCCGGCACCCTTAAAATAACATCCATATCGCTCGAAATAACCGCATAATCTCCGTCGGCTTGAAGTTTTGCAATAATGGTTCTTTCCTGCTTTCCTGCCTTGATGCTGACCTTCAAATCGGGTGTATCAAGGCCGTACTTTGCAAGTTCTTCCCCGCCCTTTGTAATGGCATAAAGCCCCTCACTGTTAATGCCGTTAGCGAACAGTTCGATTATCGGAAGAATTCCTGTATCTGTATCATTGGCTGCCCTTTTTTTAGGCTCAACTATATAATAGGTATTGAACTTTCTGTCCTCGCTCGGAACAGTCTCGAACTTATAGGTGACATTCACCAATGAATTTGTGAAATAGAGCGAATCAAAACTCACCAAAGAACCCTGATTATAATATTCAGCCGAACCTTCGGCACTGTCAAACGCCTCTATACTCAAAGCCTTTGTAAACTCCATCTCGTTCTCATATTTAAGGCTGTCAATATAAACATTTCTTACAAAATAAGCCTTGTTATCAACGGAACAGGTTACATAGTATCCGCTCTTATCTCCCGATTGCTTACCTACGGTTATGGTGTATCCATCACCCTCGGCGGGTGTTACATTTATGGTATATAAGGGTTTATCAAAACCGTAAAGCGCAGGGTCCTCTATCGTTTCGGATATAATTTTGGTGTATTTAAGGCCCAATGCCGCTTCCACCGCATTTTCCACGGTGGCTTCACTGGTATATTTTGCCTCTATACCCTCTAAAAGCCATACGGTGTTTTCTCCGTTTTTGTCCGCCTTAAAATTAAGGGATAACAAGTCGCTTTTAAGGTCAACTAAATTGACCGAATCGAAAACAAGATTTTCAACCTCAACAACGCTGCCGTCGGCGGCGGTCATATTACTCTTCTGAACAAGGTCAGCCAAAAGATAATATTCGGGAACCGTGTTGTTTTGAGGGTCCTGCTGTCCGTTCATTACCTTTATCTGCCAAACCGCAACGATAATTGCAATGACTCCCAATATAGCGCCTACACCGAGAAGAATCTTCTTAACGAGGGCAGGTTTCTTAACCTTTTCATCCTTTTTTGCGGGATCTGAAAATATAGTTGAGTTAATTTCCTCGTCGTTAATCTCGGCTTTATTTTCTATATCCTCTGCCTCTTTCGGTTTGTTGTTCTCAAAGAATTCACTCATCGACGAATTCTCCTTATAAAGACAATTATTCCACAAAGTATCAGCGAAACGGGGATAACCCATTGGAAGATAATGGTCATAACCTTTGCTGACTTTGCATTAACGGTGTAGGTCTCATTTTCAAATTCTCTCATAACAAGAGACTCAAAGGCATCTGCACTTTCATCAACACTTGCGGCAAGTTTTGCAGCATTCAGCGAAATATTGATGTTGCCTGCAATATTATGATATTCAATTATCTCCTGAGAAATAAAGTTGCTGCTTGCAAATGCAATAATATAACTTGTTTTGGGTTTGCTGTTTTCCCAAACCTCATCATAGGATACAATAACACCTGCTCTTTGTTCAAATACGTCATCGTCTCCCGGAGTCCAGGTATTATCGGCATCGATTGGACGTACAACAACCTCCTCACCGCTTGTTAAAACAGGAACAAAGGTTGTTCTGTCGCCCTCTGTTTCAAAGGTAGTGGTTATTGGAACAATAGAGGTCGCCAAGTACTGGCTTGTGCCCTTTAAAAGTTCCTGTGCCCTTCCGCTTTCTTCGCACGTCCTGTCGGGCTTTAAGAACAGCAGGGTCGGGTCATAGGGCCAAGCGGTCTCGTCTCCCGTATCGTAAAGAACGCCGCTTCCGATTTTAATGCCCCATTCTTCAAGGCGGGCAAAAAGGTTAGGCAATTCCTTTTGGGTGGGCGCTGCGAAATAGAGCAATCCTCTGCCCTTGTTTCCGTTATTGTCAAGCCACTCTTCAATAACGTCAAGTTCGCTTACGGCAAAATCCTCCTTAGGCGCCGTAATAATAAGAAGAGAATACTCGTCGGGAATGGAGGTAATTATTTTGTCGGTTATAACCTCAACATCAAAGTTATTGATATTAAGAATCTTGCTGTCAAAATACTGTGCATTTGTTATGTTGCAGTGTGTTTGTATAATGCCAACCTTTTTGGTTTCGGTCGAAATAACCTTGCGAATTGCTCCAGATACTGCGCTTTCAAAATTGCTTCCCTGAACAACATTCATTTTCGAAGTGCCCATCATCATTGCATAATAAGAAGCGTTGGCACCGTAGGGGTTACTCAAATAATAAATGTCGTCATAATTTACCAAAACCTTACGTTCAACCTCTTCCCCGTTAACCGTATGCTTTGCGGAGACGATAAAGTCGCCGTAAAAGAACTCACTGGCGCTAAAATCCTCAACCACATCTGCAAAGGCAGGGTCTTGAAGGTCCAAAAACTTGACGGTTATGTTGTTCGAATAAAGTTTATAAAGGTCAAGGAAACGAAGGCTCTGTTCATAATAATCGGTGGGGTTTGCGCTGCTAATCCCAAGAACATCGCCGTTATATTTATCCATATAGGAAACATATTCTTCCCTTGTTGAACAAACAGTAATGGTTACGGGTTTATCTATGCTCTTTAAAAACTCAATATTTTCTTTATTAAGGGTGTTTTCTCCCTTCAAGGAAATATCCAAGTCAAGGTTTACCCTTTTGGCAAGCACGCCAAAAAGAACATTGAGTCCAATGGCAACAACTATTACTATGGCAGAAATTACAATTGCATAGGTGCCATACTTGGTTTTCACCTTATTAACAAATTTTCTCTTTTTTGGGGTTTCTTTCTCCGACTTAGTCAGAGAAACCGAAGTTTCGTTAATTTCCTCTTTAAGGCTCTTCTTTTTATGAGCAAATTTCATGATTCTTACCTCCTTTATGCCCATCTGCGTTTTTCAACGGCACGGACCGTTAAGAAGCAGAATACTCCCGTTATAGAGAGCAGGAATATTACATCGGTAAGGTGGAAAACCGATTCAAGGAAACGGGTGTATGTTTGGAAAATCGCCAAATATTCTGCAACAGAAACAAGCCAGGCTTGATTTGTCAGTCCGGCTAAACCTGTTATAAGGCTTAAAAGCAAGAAAACAGAAAGGGTGAGAATCGCCGAAACTACCGAACTTTCTGTCAGGGACGAAATAAACATACCGATGGCAATAAGTGCCGCACCGAGTAAAATTATTCCGAAGAGGGCGTTAAAATACAATAGCCAGTTGGTCGCAACCTTTGAGGTTATGATTATCTGAAACAACAAAGTCGGCATCATTGCCAACGAAAATACGCTTAATGCCGCGAAGAACTTACCCATAACAAGTTTTCCTACCGTAATAGGTGCGGTTAACAGCGCCTGATCAACCTTTAACTTTCTGTCTTCCGAAATCAGTCTCATAGTAATAACGGGAATTACTACCGACATAACGGTCGGCAAAAGCCCGAAAACTGCCATAATATCGGTTGTTGAATAGGAATATAGTACCGAAAAGGCAAAACCCTCAAAGAAAAGCAGTATGGCAAGAACTACATATCCAAGCGGAGAGGTAAAATATGACCGAAATTCTCTTTTAAATATCGCACCCATTATTTATCTCCTCCATTCAGTTCGTTAACTTCTGCTTCTTTTGTTTCTTTTCCGATAATAACCTCATCGTTATCAAAATCAACCTTGATTTGAGGCTCTTCCTTTGCAGGCTTAATAAACTCCATTTTTTCATCTATATCGGTGAGACGTAGGAATATTTGCTCCAAATTTAATTCGTTCGAGTGAAGGTCAAGAATGGTCTTCTTTCTTTCTACCAAACGCTCACTGACATAGCGGCGAAGGTCAACGCCGGGTTTGGGTTCCAAAATGAAATCGCAACTTCCTTCTTCCTTTACGCCGAGGCTTATAATTTCACGCACACCGGGAACGGTAGTAAAGATTCTGTAAAGTTCTTCCTCTCTACCTACCGCACGAACAGTAATAGAGTGGTCGGTCGAAAGGGTTTTTGAAAGGTTGTCCTGTATATCGTCGGCAACAATCCGTCCGCGATTGATGATAATAATCCTCTTGCAGATTTCCTGAACTTCGGACAGAATGTGTGAAGAAAGAATTACCGTATGGTTCTTTCCAAGTCGAACAATAAGGTTTCTGATTTCCTTAATCTGTTTGGGGTCAAGACCTACCGTAGGCTCGTCCAAAATAAGAATATCGGGGTTGCCTATAAGCGCCTGCGCAATACCTACACGCTGACGGTAACCCTTTGAAAGGTTTTTAATAAGTCTCGTTTGAACATCCTCGATGCGTACCAACTTTAATATTTCATCTATATGAGGTTTCTTGGGGAACTTAACCTGCTTTAAATCATACATAAAGTAAAGATATTCCCTTACCGTCATATCCATATAAAGCGGAGGTATTTCGGGCAAATAGCCTATTCTTTTCTTGGTCTGTTCAGGATAGTCGATGGTGTCAAACCCGTCGATTTTTACACTTCCTTCGGTCAAGGAAAGATAACCGGTCATTATGTTCATAATGGTACTCTTGCCGGCACCGTTGGGTCCCAAAAATCCTACAATTTCACCTTTTTGGATAGAAAAACTTACCTTATCTACCGCAAGATGCTTACCGTATCTTTTGCTGAGTCCCGATACTTCTATCATAGAAAATTTCTCCTTTAAGTGCATTTTACAACAACATTATAACAAAGATATACGATGGTTTTGTGAATGTTCTTTTAACATTTATATATCTATGACATTATACAGCATACCAAAATAAAAAGCAATGAAAAAATATGCCATCGAAATATAAAAACACCGCCCAGTTTGGCGGTGTTTTTGTTTGGCTGTTTCGAAGGATTTAGATGCCAACTTAAAGTGGTCTTTTGCAAAGTCAATAAGCCGTAAAAGTTCATTTTGCCTTTCACGGAGTTTGGGTATCAATTCTAAACCTCTTTTATTCTTTTTGAGGAAATGATAAAGGTCAAAGTATCTGTACCAAAGCCCGTATAAAAACCGTATTTCTTGTTGCAACTGCTCTCTGTTCATATTACTGCCACCTTTCTTTTTGAACTTTTGCACTTTGCTCAAAACAATTATTATAAATAGGCCTTAATTCATCATCTAAATCAATATCATTTTCAGGTATTACTTTTTCTATATTTAATATTTGTTGTTTTGAATATCTTGCTTCATCGCTGTCAGGAAAACAAGCAATTACTCTTAAATAACCGTTCAATGCGTAATTTTAACTTTTTTCATAATAATGGGCTTGATAAGCCTGCTTATACATATCCTTACTATCCATTTTGTTCCCCTTTCGCTTTAACTGTATTCACCGACGAAATCAGCATTACTCGAATGCTTGTACAAGTGGAATCAAGTTCTTTATAAGTTGTTTCATCGATATAATTTGTTTTATATAAAAGTTCAAGCCAATAGCCCGTTTCATTGGCTTCCTTAAGTGCTATTTGAAGTTTTGACACAAAGTCCGCTTTGCCGTGGGCATACTGTGCTTCACGGATATTTGCGCCGATAGAAGTGCCGCTTCTGCCGATTTGGTTTGAAATTATATTTTCTTTTTTGAGTTTAAGTTCTTTGACGAGGTTAATTATAGATACGGCGAAGTCCATTGATTGAACTGATAATTTATCATCACGCATAAAAAGCACCTACTTTCAAATTTAGTATAGCATAAACTTTAAATTTTGTAAATGAAGCATTTGCTTCGCAAATATGAAGCCAGGCTTACGCCCTATGAAGCACGAGCATAGCTCGTATGAAGCGAAGCGTTCTTTATCGTGCCGTAGGCACACTTCATTAGCGTAAGCGTCTTCATAGCCGAAGGCAGCTTAATGTTCCCGAAGGGAACGCTTCATTCCACCAAACAGAAAAACCACCCTAATGGGTGGTTTTATCTGTTTGACTGTTCCGAACCATTTAGATGCCACTTTGTTTTTTGAAAAAAAGTGCTAAAATTAGCAAAATTTATAGTTTTTTCAAATATGTTTAAATTGTTGAAGATATCAAATCTATTAGTAAAGGGCGGTGAGGATCATCTCCACCGCCCTTTGTTGTAGGATATATTATTTGCTTGCTGTTCTTCTCTTTCTATCGACTACGGTGAGAGTAATCACTGCGCCGCCGCTGATGAAGAGTAGGGCAATCCAAAGGAACATATTGCTGTTATCGCCGGTTGCAGGAGAGGAAGGTGTGTCGGTCTTGGGAATCTCGGTATAGACTGCCTTAACAGTGACATCTTCCGTTACGGTATCAAGCTCCTTATCCCACTTAACAGTATATCCATCCTTTGTGGGAACATCGGGCATTGTAACCTTCTCACCATGCTTCACAGTCAAAGTCTTGTAAACACCGTTTCCATCCATAAAGGAGATGGTGTACTCATTGATGGTATAAACAGCATTGATCTCGGTGTCGGCAGTAATATTCTTACCGTCCTTATCCCAAGTAGGAGCTGTCTGCGTGTAACCTTCCTTTTCGGGAATGGCAGGAGCAGTTGCATCCTTACCGTGTCCGACCGTTTCGGTGCCGACGGCTTCGCCGTCAATTTTGAAAGTAACCGTGTAGGTCTTGTAAACGGTGATCTTGTACTCGGTCTTGTTACCGGCTTTATCGGTAGCAACAATAGTATGCTCCTGATTGTCTGCGACGATGGTGTATGCGCCATCGGTCAGCGTGACGTCGGTACCGTCTACGGTTACACCGTCAAAATAGGTATCGTTTGCCTTAAATGTGGTATCGCCGTAATAGGTGCCGCCATTTTCGATCTCGGTGATAGCAGGTGCCGTAGCATCCATCACAATACCGTTGGAATTGACATAGGTGATATTGCCTGCGTTGTCCGTAACCTTTGCGTAAATTACAAACACCTTGTCGGGATCGATGTTAACAGCAGCACTGTATTCCGTCCAGTCGGTGATCGCCTCGACCTCAGCCTTTGTCAGTTCTTTGTCCGACAGATAGTAGTAGATCTTATTGATACCGCTGCCGGTGTTCACATCTGCCGCATCGATCGTAAAGGTCTGCGTTTCGTTAAAGAAAAGACCAAAGGTGAGATCGTTCAAGAACTCATTCCAATTGTTGTCCTTCAGGTTGATGGTTGCTGTGGGCGCGGTGATATCCGCAATTCCTTCGACCTTAACGGTAACATCTGCGATCAAACCGCTGAGGGTATATGTTTTTCCGTCAACCAATTGTGCTGTACGATCAACATCGTTGCAAATGAACTTAAAGTCGTCTGTTTTGGAATATCCATCGTGGACAGTCAGCGTAATGGTGACGTCTTCGCCGTAGTCAAGCTCGTTAACCGAGGCTGTAACCGTGTAGCCCATCGGATTCTGCGGAACGGTTACCGTCAGCATTCTGCCTGCGGCGATGGTAACTGCCGTATCGGGTGACGGATTGTGGTTGCCATCACCTTTGACGCGCACATAGTATTTACCTGCGGCGAGATCTTCTACCGTATTACCTGTAATGGCGGTATAGGCGCTTTCGCCGTTGACTCTGTATTCCATATTGGCACAAACATTGGTGAGTTTACCGTCTGCCTTTTTAGAAATGGTTTCATTCTCTTTGTTCACAACGGGCGCCGTTTGATCAGCCTTTGCGATAGTGAAGTTTGCGGTCACGCTGCTCGGCAGCTTGTAGTTTCCTGCCTTTTCACCGTTTATGCCTGTAACGGTTGCGGTATAGGCGGTGTCAGATGCATTGGTCTGTTCACCGCTAACAGTAAGCGTAAGCTCATCACCGTTCACGAAATTTGTTGCGGTGGCTGTAGGCTTCTGTGCCGTACCGTTATAGATTAAAGCAGTATTGCTCCAAGCAATGCCGATTTCCTTTTGCTCTACGGTCAAAGTACCTTTTTGGAAGGTGATATCATAGTTGTTTGAGGTCAGGCCGCTGACGGTAATGTCGTAAGCACCTACATTGCCGTATTGACTGTAGGTATAACTGTAGACGAGTGTGCCGCTAAGCACAGCCTCGTTCTCGCCTGCCACAAAGCCCGAGTAGGTAACGCCGTTATGAGCAGGTGCATCACCGTAGGTAATGGTTTTATTGTTAGCAGTAACGGTAAGCGGCGCCTGTGCGATTACAAAGGTCTCTTGTGCACTTCCGCTGTAATTACCTTTGAAGTTTACCGTTACGGTTTTAGGACCTGCGTTTTTGCAATCAGCCGACCATTCAAGCGTGTAATCGGTGCCCTTGGTCAAGGATTTGCCCTTATAGGTTACGGTAACATCAGGTTTTTGATCTTCTCCGTTATAGGTAAACGTGGGTTTACTCAAAGTAATGTCGGCACTATTATTATCGATTGCTTTTGCATTGACTTTGACCCAGATATCCCGAATGACGATCGAATTGGATTCGCCGTTGTCTTCACGCTCTGCGAAAACTACGCAAGCATAGTCGTACGTGCCCGCACTTAAATCATCGGGAATGCTAAGAGTATCGCTTGTTTCAACCACCACATTGTTGATATTTACCCACTGATAAGAATAGGTATAGCCGGCCTTTTTATCAACGGTAGCGGTGATCTTCTGATTTGTAAATTCACCATAGGTAAGGGTCAAATTTTCACTGACCTGTACGTTGGGCACCTCTGCCGGAATATTTTCCCAAATGGCATAAAGGGTGGTGTCATCGGTTACGGTAATCGTCTCGGCGGTGATAACATCACCGTTTGCCGATTCTGCCCAACCCTTAAACTGATATCCGCTTGGTGCAGTAAAGAGGGTAGACGGTAAGGTGTACTCGTCGCCGTCAGAAACCTTAACGCTTTCCTTAGCGCCTGTACCGCCGTTGTTATCAAAAGAAACGGTAAATTGCTTTACAAGCTTTAGATTATTGCCATCAACGGCTACTGCATATGCCGAATTATCGCTGACGAACTTATCTGCATAAGCTGCACCGCCAATGGTGAATACGCCGCCGGAGCTACTTTTCATGGTAACCCCAACATTCGCATTGCTGCCCATTGTTTCGACTGATAATTTGTTGCAATCATTGTTGCCGATATAAAGATTGTTCGCATTGATACCAGCCACGTTGCCGCTGATCACCGCGTT
>JAZNJE010000021.1:0-1613 GCA_045577905.1 Acutalibacteraceae bacterium
TCCTAAGACCGCTTGGCCTCCGACTTCCCCGGATTTGCCGCAGTTGAGCAGTACGGTGTTGCAGGTATGCAGGGACCGTGGACCGATATCTATGCTTTTGCCGCCACTATATACAGAACTCTTGTGGGCAATCCGCCTCCCGAGGCAACTGCCCGTTTGCAGAACGATAATATGACCATTCCTGCACAAATTGCCAAGGAAACCCCCAAGCCCGTGCTTGAGGCTTTGGCAAACGCTTTGCAGGTGTTACCCGACGACCGTACCCAAAGCATTGACGAAATGCGAAAAGGTCTTTCGGTGTCGTCGGCTCAGGTTGCTGCCGCAGCAGCCGTTGTGCCGCCGCAGGCACGAACAATGGTCGAACCCGAAAACGGTTACGGTTATAATGGTTCAAACAACAAGAAAAAGAAGAAAAACAATAGTGCAAACGGTCTTTACGGCGTTGTTGCTTGTATAGTTACTGTCTGCTTGCTTGCTGCAATAGTATTTTTCGGCCTTTGGATGTTCGGTGCATTTGAAGATAAGGATTCATCTTCCTCAGGTAACCAGTCTGTAAATTCGGCATCGTTTGACGATAATTCGACGGCATCTAAAACCGATATCGACCTTGATGAAAAATATGCTTTACCTGACCTTACAGGCGAGTATTACTTCAGAGCAGAGAGTGACAATAATATTCTCGACACGACCAAGGTTAAATTGGTCATTGCCCATAAGGAGTACAGTGACCAGTACGAACCCGGTCAGATAATTTCTCAAAATCCTGCACCCAACACCTATGTTTCGGTTGGAAAATCCACCATTGAGGTTGTTGTAAGTGCCGGTCCTCGTGAAATTGCCGTGACCGACCTTATTAAAAAACTCGATCTTATCGGACGCGACCCCGATAGCGCTGAGATTGCTCTTCGCAGAATGGGATTCCAGTTTATTGAAATCAAGGTTGATGCTTATGACGAGACCTTGCCTTCGGCATCGGTTGTAATGGTCGAGCCTAACGCAGGCAGTCTTGTGACTACCGATTCACTTATAATACTTCACACCAACAAATACGTTCCGATGGTTGATGACAGCGAAATCCCCGGAGTGGGCGGCGGCGAAACCGAATGATTTTTCTTCGGCAGAGGCAAAATTTTGTCTCTGCCGTTACTTTTTTCAAAAAAACTCTTGACAAATAAGATTTTGGGTATTATAATATCGAAGTCGCACTAAGCGATAATAGATTTGGCGGTATAGCTCAGTTGGCTAGAGCCCTCGGTTCATACCCGATTTGTCGTAGGTTCAAGTCCTATTACCGCTACCAATACGGCCCGGTGGTCAAGCGGTTAAGACACCGCCCTTTCACGGCGGTAACACGAGTTCGATTCTCGTCCGGGTCACCAAGAAAAAAGACACCCAATTGGGTGTCTTTTTTAGTTAAGAGAGAAGAGAGAAAAGTCAAGGTGTCTGCGACGCAATTTAGAGAATCGAACAGGGCAGGAGCGAAGCGAGAAAAACAGTCCGGTGGACTGTTTTGGTGCCCGCGTGCGTGCCGATGAAAGATTTATCTTTCGTCGGGCGATTCTCGTCCGGGTCACCAGACGACATATTGTCCAACAAAGTAGCGTTCCATAAGG
>JAZNJE010000022.1:0-7696 GCA_045577905.1 Acutalibacteraceae bacterium
TATTGGTCTTTTTGTTATTTTAAGTATTCAGTAAGATACGCTTTGGTATTCTCCACCATCTCGTTAAAGAGTTCGCGGGCTTTTATCGAATCGATAGTTACAAGCGGGTCGTTTACGAATGCCGAGAATGCAAGGTCGAGGTCGTGTTCAAATGCCGCCTTTACAATAACCTCCTGCTCTATGGCAATTCTGTCAACGAGGGTCCTAATCTGTGCGGGAATATTGCCAGAGAATACGGGCAAAACCTGATTGTCGCGGAAGATTGCGTTGGTTTCAACAACTGCGCCGAGGGGAAGATTCGGAATCTGTCCGCGGTTTGGGAGGTTTACATTTGTAATAAGGTCTTGCAGACCGAGAAGGGCCCTCATCTGCTTTACTCCATCTTCGCCTGTAAGAGCAATCTTAATCTCTTCGGAAGCCTCACCCGATGCCTTTTTCTTCTGTTGCTCGATAAGCCAAGCATTACGGTTCTTTCTCCACTGAACATCTGTCAGATTGTAGTCCCAACTTTCGACATTCTCTTTAGAGCCAATATACCAGTTCCCGGGACAAAATTCAGCCAAGTGACGGTCACCTGCGGCAGCGATTACACCATATCGACGGAAAAGGTCGAATTTAATCGAACAATTCTGGCTGAGTGCAGGCTTTGCCCCGTTGTCGTCGCCGTTCTTATCCCTACCGTGTTTGAAATTCTGCTCAACAAACTTTGCATAAACGGGATAAAGGTCGTACTGCTTATATCTTGCATCTGTAATCCAGGTGAAATGATTAATTCCTACAACGTTAATCTTAATATCGTCACGCTTTACGTCCTTTATGCCGAGAACTGTTTCAACTGCGGTCGCAAGAAGCTTCTGTGTACTGAAAACCTCATGACAGCAACCAAAAGCTTTAATATCGGGGAACTGCTCATAGAGAGCCTTAACAGATACGGTCATGGGGTTTGTGTAGTTAATAACCCAAGCATCCGGGCAGCAGTTTTTGACTCCCTCTGCGATAACCTGCATCATAGGAATGGTGCGGAGTGCACGAATTACACCTCCGGGGCCGATGGTATCCCCAATCGACTGAAAAATGCCGTATTTTTCAGGGGTGTGAACATCCGACCACATTTCGTCGAGTGTGCCCGGGAGAATAGAAATTACAACAAAATCAGCACCCGTAAGTGCATCCTCAAGAGTGTCGCAAGCAACGTAATCCCAATGGGTCTTTGCACCCCTGGCAGTGTTGTATTTATTACCTATAATAACATTTGCATCTGCCGCTTCACGGTCAATATCGTAAAGGGCAACGGTACCGCTGATGTCGTCAACCGACACAAGATCACTCATAAGACCCCATGCCCAACCGCGAGATCCTCCACCGATATATGCAACGCGAATATCTTCTACCTTATTTCCTAGATGATTCATAACAATACCTCCTGTTTTTAAAATGCAAAACACGAAATTTCGGTGTGGCTTCGCCACGATAAATTTAATATGCAATCTTAATCTATTTGTTTTCGTATCGTTTCACAAGTCAATTATATCAAATAAACGCCCCTATTCCTTAAATAAATTAACCTTTCCGCAATTTTAGGGTAAATTTTTGACATAAGTTTGTATATTTGAGGGAAGCGTTGCTATACATAATAAAAAACAAGGTTTGTGGTTCTATAACCCCAAACCTTGTTTTTATATGATAATTATTATATTTCCGCAAGCATTTTCTTGATGTTTTCGGCAGATGCCAAAATATCATCGAACAACTTCTCATCTGACGGGCAAAGTTCAATAATCAACGCACCATCATAACCCGCCTTTTTAAGATGGGAAAGGGCTTCACGGTTTTTGAGGTTGCCCTCTCCTATTACCCTTTTATCAAATGCCTTTCCGTAACGTTTGAAGAAGCCGTTTTCGGTCTCAACCAAATCTTTTAGGTGAGCATGTACCGTCTTATCCGCAAAGAGGCGCGCACCCTCCTCCTCATCATAAAATGCAAGGGGGAAATTGCCGCTATCGTAAGTAAAACGCAAATCAGGGATGTTCTTTAAAAGCCAATCAATATCTTCAAATGAAGCATACGGGAACTCGCGAACA
This sequence comes from Acutalibacteraceae bacterium, assembly GCA_045577905.1. Classification (GTDB taxonomy): domain Bacteria; phylum Bacillota; class Clostridia; order Oscillospirales; family Acutalibacteraceae; genus SFWF01. The sequence continues at coordinate 2,082 of JAZNJE010000022.1, forward strand.
GAAAAATCTTCAACAGTAGCCGTCACTCCAACGGATTTTGCATGGGCAACAAGTTCGGGTAAAACCGCTCTGAAAACCTCCTTGAATTTCTGCACAGTTCCTTCCTGCTTAAAATCCTTGGCACTCATAACTATCATAAAATTTGGTGAGCCGGCCTCTGCCGCCAATGAAATATAGTCCTTTAATTCGTTAACGCCTGCTGAAACAGACGCACCGTCAAACCAATCAACATTGACATTATGATGAACCGAACTTATTTCGCCGCCGTACCGTTTTACCATTTCGGCAAGTTCTGCCGGCTTGATAGAACGAAACATATAGGCCGGTACATCAAAGGTAACAATCCCGTTTTCCGTAACCTTTTGAATACCCTGCTCAAAGGTCATTCCTTTATGTGCCGCACCGCTTCTAACATCACTTAAAAAAGCACCGATTTTCATAGTGGCTCCTCCTAAAATGTATAAATATTATTTACATTTTTATTTTACAAACTATTTTATTAAAGGTCAAGGTGTTTTTTGCCATTTGAGGATAATAGATACTTTTCGTAATTAAATTACCTAAAATTTATCGTAACAAATCCCACGCATAGTAGGTAGTTTTGACAAAACAAATTGGGTGACCTGCCAAAAGGCAGGTCGCCCAATACCTTTATTTACCTTGTTTACAGTGTTCCGAAAATTCTGTCTCCCGCATCTCCGAGTCCCGGAACTATATATCCCTTCTCGTTAAGGCATTCGTCCATGTGGGCACAGTAGATGTCAACATCGGGATGTGCTTCGGTAAGTGCGCGCATTCCCTCGGGAGCCGCAAACATACACATAAACTTAATCTTTTTGCCGCCACGTTGTTTAATAAAATTAACTGCGGCAATTGCCGAACCGCCGGTTGCAAGCATAGGGTCAAGAAGAATAACCTGTCTTTGGTCAATCTTCTTGGGCAGCTTGCAATAATATTCCTTCGGTTGCAGGGTTTCCTCGTCACGGTAGAGGCCAATATGACCCACTACCGCATTGGGAACCATATTTAAAATACCGCTCATCATTCCAAGTCCTGCACGGAGAATGGGAACAACCGCAATATCCTCGCCATCGAGCATTTTACAAGAGGTTTTTGTAAGGGGTGTTTCCACCTCAACATCCTTTAATGGGAGGTCGCGAAGAGCCTCGTAGCACATAAACATTGTAATTTCGTCAACAAGTTCACGGAAATTTTTACGGTCGGTGTTCTTGTCACGGAGAATAGCAATCTTGTGCTGAATCAAAGGATGGTCAAAAATTGTTATGTTTGCCATTTTTTTACCTCAAAATTAGTTTTCTTCTTTGGCTTTGCCGAGAATAACGTTAACAACGATACCGAGGATAAGAGCACAGGCAATCTTAGTGATTACAATGCCGCCAATGTTCATAGCCATACCGCCGATACCTGTGATAAGTATAACCGAAACAACAAAGAGATTCTTGCTCTGACCGAGGTCAACCGTCTGAATCATTTTGAGGCCGGATACAGCGATAAATCCGTAAAGTGTTACGCAAACGCCACCCATTACACAACCGGGAATAGAATCAAGAAAAGCAACGAAGGGTGAAATGAATGAAATAAGTATTGCAAGTATGGATGTAGTTGTGATGGTAGCAATTGAAGCATTTTTAGTAATAGCAACGCAACCGACCGACTCACCGTATGTGGTATTGGGGCAACCGCCGAATAAAGCACCTGCGAAAGAACCGATACCGTCACCGAGAAGTGTTCTGTGGAGACCGGGCTCAACAAGAAGGTCTTTCTCAATAATGCTTGAAAGATTCTTATGGTCTGCAATATGCTCCGCAAATACAACGAATGCAACGGGAACATATGCAACAGCCATTGCGATAAGATATTGAACATTAAACTCGCTTACTCCGTCAATAGCCTTTAAGAAGGTAAATTCAGGAACCGCAAGGAATGTTTTAAGGCCAACGCCGCCTTCAACCAATCTCTGGAAAGGTGCTAAATCAAGAACAATAAGTGCGGGGTTGTCGGTTAATGTGCCGACAAGGGTAAAGATTGCCGCAACAAAATATCCGGCGAGTATTCCAATAATGAAAGGAATAAGTTTTACCATCTTTTTGCCGTAGGTAGCACAGATTACAACAACGAACAGGGTTACAAGAGCGCAAACCAACGAAACCCAAAGGCTTCCCGACATAATAAAGTTTCCGTCACTGTCCTGCGGACCGTATGAAAACACATCTTTTATTGCAGCACCTGCAAGGGAAAGACCGATAAGTGCAACTGTGGGTCCGATAACAACGGCAGGCATAAGACGGTTAATCCAATTAACACCTGCAAGTTTAACAGTAATTGCAAGTATTACATAAACAAGCGCTGCAAATGCCGCACCAATAACAAGTCCAACATATCCGAGAGCCATTGAAACTCCGCCTGCAAATGCAGCAAACATAGAGCCTATAAATGCGAAGGACGAGCCTAAGAAAACGGGGCTTTTAAACTTTGTAAATAGTTGGTAAACCAGGGTGCCTACACCTGCACCCAAAAGGGCTGCCGATGCAGTAAGTCCGTTGCCGACAATTGCCGGCACAGCGATGGTTGCCGCCATAATAGCGAGCAACTGTTGTAAAGCAAATACCAAGGTCTTTCCGTAACCCATTTGCTTCGGGGATGCATCCACATTGTAAACGAGTTTCATTTTATTATTCCTCCAAATCAAAATATAATCAGCACATAAAGTGCAAAGTCACAAAAAATTTCAAAAAAAATCGCCAAAGGGTAAAACCCTTAGGCAATAAAAACAGCAATAATAAGAGAATGGGAAAAGGATAGTGTGTTTTGCTTTGACTTTAAAACTCGGTCGGTCATTTTAAACACGCTCCTCTAAATCTTCTTATCATATAATTTATCACATGTTACCTAAACTGTCAAGGCAAAATCGACAAGATATTGCATATATTGATTTTATAATACAAACACAAAAAGATTTTTACGAGACCTGTGCTTTTATGTAGTCTTTATCATTTTTAGATAAAGCGCATTAAAAAAAGACAGATTTTATCAAAAATATCAGTATATAAGCGATTTTTCTTGATTTTTTTGATATATACACTATAATAATGTTAACAATAATGCAGAAATGAGGAAAGTTTTGTGCAACGTCTTATCGAAACTGAAAAGGATGATTTTTTCTTCGAATTTGATAATGCCATTAGACCATATTTTGTTAAAGGAAACATTCATTACCATAACAGTTATGAAATCTACTACCTGAATGAGGGTAGTTGTAAATATTTTATCGATAAAAAGACCTATCATATATCTGCCGGCGATATAATACTTATACCAAAGGGCGTTATACATAAAACCAATTATGAAACAAAAAATTACCGCCGTACACTTATAAATTGTTCGGGAAGTTATATCCCCTTTTCAGTTAAAACTAAAATTCGCGAACTAACCTGTTTTTCTACTACCCCGTCACAAAGAAAAAAGGTTGAAGACTGTCTTTCTGTTATCGAAAAGGAATACCTCTCCCCCGACGATTTTTCGATGGATATTATACGGAACAAACTTGCGGAAATACTGCTTCTTATTGCACGCTCTTCTGCCACAAGCACCGGCGCAGGCGACGTTCCTGTAGTTGATCGTGCACTTGAATATATTCATACCCATTATATGACCTCAATGTCGCTTTCTGATGCCGCCACCTTCTGCTATGTTTCAAAGGAGCATCTGAGCCGCATCTTTAAAAAGGAAACCGGTTTTGGCTTTAACGAGTATCTAACCGTCTATCGTTTGAAGAAAGCAGAGGGGCTTCTCCGCAATACGCCCCAGACCAAGATTGCCGAGGTTGCCTATCTCTGCGGATTTAACGATTCAAACTATTTCTCAAAGGTTTATAAAAAAATGTATAAAGTCTCCCCCTCCCTGACAAGAAATCCAAACGGGAAAAGTTCGGCAGAAAGCCACACATAAAACAATGAATTAAGCTTTTTGTTAAGGACTCTTTTTTGTATGGCGGGTGCGCCCAAACAAGCAATTTAATGTTTTTAGATAATTTTTTATTAAATTGCCGGCTATATTCTAACCATATGGCGTGCAATAAACCACTTTCTGAAACATCAAATTTATTGAATTTATTGACTTTTTGCAACAGAAAATATAAAATGAAAGTAGAGAAATTGTAAAAGGAGGCTTACTCTTGAATATATGTGTTTACGGTGCGGCAAGCGACCGCATTGATGAAGTTTATAAGAAAGAAGGCTACGCTCTCGGAAGGAAACTCGGAGAACGTGGACACCGTCTTGTTTTTGGCGGCGGTAATTCTGGTATGATGGGTGCTGTCGTGCGAGGCATCAGTTCAGTCGGCGGAGAATCTTACGGAGTTTCTCCCGAATTCTTCCGACCCGACGGCATTATTTTTGAAAACAGCACAAAAATATTTTTTACGGCGGATATGAGAGCCAGAAAGGCTATGCTTGATTCACTCGCCGACGGATTTATAATTTCGGCAGGCGGCACGGGAACTCTTGATGAATTGTTCGAAATGTTTACCCTCAAAAGGCTAAACCGTTCGGTCAAACCAATTGTAATTTTAAACACCAACGGTTTTTATAACCCCCTTATAGACCTTTTGAATCATATGATCCGTGAGGGCTTTATGAACCAATATAATGACCAAGAACTTTTTATTACCGAAAGCGTTGATAGAGCCATAGAGTTTATAGAAAAAAACGGTCGCAAGTAAATACATTTGAGTCTGTAAACAACAAAAGAAGCTGTCTATTGATGGCTTCTTTTTATATTTTTGTATAAAACAACTATGATGCACCCATAAAAATCAGATAGATGTGTATCTTCTATATAATTTATAAAGTGCGTATATTATCCGGCCCTTTTGATATTATTATAATATAGACTAATTTTGTTGGGAAACGGTAATGAAAACGATAAATATTCAACTCAATTCTCAAAAAAGCCGAGCACTTTTTGGACTGTATTTCGGATTTGCAGGAAACATCATTTTTGCAGTTGTAAAGTTTTCCGCTTCACTGCTCTCGGGATCTGTTTGGCTCAGCGCGGCAGCAATTTACTATATTCTTTTATCGGTAACAAAATGCTTTTTAATTCGTGCCGATATTAAATATTCAGCCACCAAAAACCGCATTAAAGCAGAGCTGCTTGCTAAACAGTATTACAGAAAAACAGGCTTTCTTCTGTTGCTTTTAAACTCAGTTATGACTATAACCATCATTCTGGTTTTAAAGTTTGACAAGTCGGCACTTTACAGCGGTTGGATTCTCTATATTTTCAGCGGCTACACGGTATATCGAATAGCACGCTCATCGGTAGATATAAAGCACTTAAAAAAGATACGCGACCCAATACTTGCCGCTATAAAAAGGCTTGGCATTTCGGTTACCCTAATGAGTATATTTTCACTTTCAAGTGTACTTTTGCCGGGTCTGTTTACCCACCATACCAAACCTATACTGTCCCTAATCGGTACTGTAACTTCAACCTCACTTATATTAATTGCACTCTTTATGGTGCTAAAAACAGGAAATAACGAACATTCACGCTAATAAAAAAGGACTCACTATGAGTCCTTTTTCTCTGTT
>JAZNJE010000023.1:0-6315 GCA_045577905.1 Acutalibacteraceae bacterium
ATAGGACTTAATGAAATTGTTCGTGACATGATGTCAAAAAAGGCTGAACACGCCGCAGTCATTATGCACGGAGGCGCAATTATGATGCTTCTCGCAGCAACCGCCCTGCCCCGCAAAGCAACGGTTGAATGGACCTGCCCCGCGGGCAGCGGATATACGATTTTGGTAACTCCCTCGCTTTATCATTCAAGCGGAGTCGTCGAGGTTGTCGATTATATAGGATAACAAAAAAACACCCGAAGGGTGTTTTTTTGTTATAGTACAGACTGTAAAAACTGTTTAGTTCTTGGGTTTTGCGGATTTGTAAATATCTGTTCGGGAGTTCCCTCTTCGGCAATTACCCCGTCCGCCATAAAGACAACTCTGTCGGCAACCTCACGGGCAAAGCCCATCTCGTGAGTAACAACAACCATTGTCATTCCCTCTTTTGCAAGGCTCTTCATTACGTCGAGCACCTCTCCAACCATTTCAGGGTCAAGTGCACTTGTCGGCTCGTCGAAAAGCATAACCTCAGGGTCCATAGCAAGTGCACGCACAATGGCAACTCTCTGCTTCTGACCTCCCGAAAGTTGGTTCGGATAGGCGTTTGCTTTGTCGGCAAGACCGACCCTTGCAAGCAATTCCAAGCCTCTTCTTTCGGCATCCTCTTTCGAAACCCCAAGCAATTTCATTGGGGCAATTGTAAGATTGCGAAGAACGGTTAAATGCGGGAAAAGGTTAAACTGCTGGAAAACCATTCCCATCTTCTGACGGTGGAGGTTTATGTTAGATTTAGGTGCCGTGATATCAGCATTTTCAAAGAAAATCTTGCCTCCCGTCGGCTCTTCGAGAAGATTAAGGCAACGAAGGAAGGTTGATTTACCAGAACCCGAAGGACCTATAACGACGACAACCTCGCCACGTTTTATCTCAATATCTATTCCCGTAAGAACTTTTAGGTCTTTAAAAGATTTTTGGAGGTTTTCGGTTTTAATGAGTATTTCATTAGTGGTCACTCTTACGCAGCCTCCTCTCAAGTTTACCTACAAGCCAAGTAAAGAGCATTACTATCACAAGATAGATAAGTGCTACCGCTATAAGTGGCATAAATGCCGAGAAAGTGCGGCCGCGAATAAGGTCTCCTGCCTTTGTTAGGTCAGCTATACCCACATAGCCTGAAACAGAGGTCTCCTTTAAAAGTACAATAAACTCGTTACAGAGTGTGGGGAGTACCATCTTAAACATTTGCGGAATAACTATGAAAATCATAGTTTGCATGTAATTAAAGCCAAGGCTTCTGCCTGCCTCAAACTGACCGTTATCTACCGACATAATACCTCCGCGGAAAATTTCGGCAACGTAAGCGCCCGAGTTAATTCCAAAAGCGATAACCGCTATAAGTGTTGAATTTCGCGAGGATGCAAAAATTATAAAATACATGACAAGAAGCTGAACGACAACAGGCGTACCTCTTATAACCGTAAGATAAATATTTGCAATAGCATTCAGCACCTTTATTATAACATAGGCGATGCCGCCGCGCTTTTTCATGGTTTCGATATTCTTGTCGTGTGTGGTGCGGATTATTGCGAGAACAACGCCGATTGCAATACCGAGCAGCACCGAGAAAAAGGTTATAATAAGTGTCATTTTAAGACCATCGATAAGCCATTTCCACTTTGCTCCGTCAATAAAGTTCAGCTTAAAATCGTCGCAAAAGTTCTGCACCCACTCGGGGGCATTTGCATAAAACTTTGCAAACCATTCTGCCATTTATACAGACTCCTTTATAAAACAGTTAAAAAGGGCGGTAGTACGCCGCCCTTTCGGTTTTGTGAAATAAAATCTTATTTCTCGTCAGATTCCGCAGGAATATACTTGTTAACAATCTTAGCAATCTCACCGCTGTCGGTAAGTTTCTTAAGAGCAGCATTAATCTTCTCTAAAAGCTCGGTATCTTCCTTATTAACTGCGATAGCATAATCCTCTTCTGCATAAGAACCTTCAAGAATCTTAAGGCCCTCGTTAGCGTTTACGAAAGACTTAGCCGGCTCATTATCAATGATAACTGCGGTAACCTTGCCGCTCTTTAAAGCCTCAACAGCATCAGCACCTGTCTTGTAACGCTCTACATTATCTTCGCCGAAGCCCCATTTTGCGGGAACATCAGAAGAATAGATGTCGCCTGTGGTATCCTGCTGAACACCAATTTTGATACCGTCCTTAACACCTTCGGGGTTACCGTCAGCGTCAAACCCTGTGTAGAAATCCTCAAAGGAAGCATAATTGCTATCAGCCTTTACGATAACAGACTGAATTCCCTTAGCATAAGAGTTCGTAAAGTTTACACTCTGTTTTCTCTCATCGGTAACAGTGAGACCTGCCATACCGATATCATACTTACCGGTCTCAACGCCCGCAACAATTGCTCCAAAGTCGATGTCAACGATTTCAAGTTCAAGTCCAAGCTCCTTAGCAATGAGTTCAGCGATTTCAACATCGATACCTGCGAAGGAACCGTCATCAGCCTTAAACTCATAGGGAGGGAATGCAGCGTTAGTAGCCATAACAAGCTTTTTCTCTTCCTTTTTGCCACAGCCTGCAAAGCAGCAGACGATAAGTGCAAGAGCCATAAGTAATGCGATTATTTTTTTCATTTTATTTTCCTCCTTGAAAGAGATAATTTTTGCTTACGACAGAATTATATACCTTGTTGCATAAAAATGCAAGTATTTTTTTATATATTTTGCATTTTTGTTTATAATTTATTAAAATTATGCAGACTCGTTGCATATTTGCAGAATTATTGCATATTTTATGCCTTGTTCGGCTTTCGGACGGTATATTTTTTTAAGAATTTAACAATTTGTTTATTAAATCCCGGTTGACAAGTTACAATATCAAATGGTAATATTTATACTACAAAATAATGATATATAAGGTGACTAATAGTGAAACGATGGTTTAAATATGTAAAGCCCTACCTCCGTTATTTTATAGCCGGACCTTTTTGTATGATAGTTGAGGTTATCGGCGAAGTTTTGATGCCCCTGTTTTTAGCAAGGGTTATAAACAACGCTATGGACGGTATCGGTGTTTCCCTCGGTGCGGCAGGTCTTATGGTCCTTACCGCCATTATTATGATGATTGGCGGTGTAGGCGGGGCATATTTCGGTGCAAAGGCTTCGGTAAACTTTGCCGCAGACATTCGTCGAGATGTTTTTGCAAATGTTCAACGCTTTTCCTTCTCAAATATAGACAAATTTTCGACCGGTTCGCTTGTTACAAGACTCACAAACGATGTGACTCAAATGCAAAACTTCTGCAATATGCTCCTTCGTATGTGTTTGCGCTCCCCGGGTATGCTTATAGGCGGAATTGTTATGGCAGTATCTATGCGTCCCGACTTGTCCCTTGTTTTGCTTGTCACAATTCCTCTTATGTTCGCCGTAATTGGGCTGATTATATTAAAGGGCTTTCCCCTTTTCTCAAAAATGCAGGTTAAAATTGACAATCTGAATAATACCGTCCAGGAAAACATCACTAATACACGGGTTGTTAAAAGTTTTGTCCGTGAGGAATTTGAAAAGGAAAAATTCTACCGAGTAAATTTGGACCTTAAATCTGCTGGTATGAAGGCTATGAAAACGGTAATTTATTTAGGTCCCGCAATGACTGTGTTTATGAACATCACTACCGTTCTGGTGCTTTGGTTCGGCGCCAATATTATACTCCACCCACCAGGAACCGTTGGCGGTATGAAAATCGGCGACCTTTCTGCCTTTATAACCTATGTAACTCAAATACTGTCTTCACTTATGATGGTTACAATGATGCTTATGATATCCTCCCGTGCTATGGCGTCGGCTAAGCGAGTTGCTGAGGTTTTGGACCAGGAAAGCGATATTTCCGATACCGAAGCCGCCCTGCCGAATATGACGGTTAAAAAGGGTGAAATTGAGTTTAAAAACGTTACCTTCCGTTATTATAAACACAGTGAAGACCCCGTTTTAGACAATATCAGCCTTAAAATTCCCGCAGGAAGCACGGTGGGTATAATCGGTTCTACCGGTTCGGGAAAAACAAGTCTTGTTTCACTCCTTCCGAGACTTTATGATACCGACCAAGGTGCAGTTTTGATAGACGGGGTAAATGTAAAAGATTATTCCCTTAAAAATCTTCGTGACGGTGTTGGCATGGTGCTTCAAAAGAATGTCCTTTTTTCCGGCACCATTGAAGAAAACCTTCGTTGGGGCGACGAAAACGCTAGTGACGAAGAAATTAAAAAGGCAACCGAATACGCTCAGGCTCATGGCTTTATAACCTCCTTTACCGACGGTTACGATACCGAAATTGAGCAGGGCGGTGTAAATGTCTCGGGTGGCCAAAAGCAGCGCCTCTGTATTGCGAGAGCCTTGCTGAAGAAACCCAAAATTCTTATCCTGGATGACTCGACCAGTGCAGTCGATACCGCAACAGAATCAGAAATCAGGCGTGCTTTCAGAGAAGAACTTCCCGAATCAACCAAACTTATTATTGCACAAAGGATAGGTTCGGTTCGTGACGCCGATTTTATCGCCGTTATGGATGAGGGCAGGATTGTCGGCGTAGGCAGTCACGATGAACTGCTTTCCTCTTGCAAAGAATATTCGGAAATCTATTACTCACAAACCGAAAAGGAGGAAAAATAATGCGTACACTTTCTCAACTCCAAAAACAGTATTCCTCCCAAAAACCCAATGTTAAACGCGGTATGCCTATTATGGGTGCTCGCGGCGGCAGAGGTCCCGGTGCTCACGGAAGACACGGTGGTAAGCCCAAAAATACCAAACTGACTCTTTCGAGACTACTCGCCTATTTTAAACCATACAAATTCAAACTTTTTATTGTCCTCTTATGTATGGTTTTGACAGCAGTAACCTCACTTATAGGCTCCTTTACTATTCTTCCCATCATAAATCGAATCGGTGGCATTACTACCGATTACTCGGTGGGAATTATGGCGGCTACAATGGACAACATTATCGAAAAGGCTACCTCTATCCCCCCCATTTCCGCAATTATGGAAGAAAGCCGTTTTGCCGAGATTTTAACCTATGTTTTATCAGCGGCTGTCGTGCTGGCATTAGTTTATTTAATAAGCATAGTTTCGTCTTATGTCCAAAGCCGAATAATGCTTTCAATTTCCCAAAACACTATGGAAAAGATTCGTAACGAACTCTTTTCCAAACTGCAAAACCTACCCGTCAGGTACTTTGACCAAAATCCTACCGGCGAGGTTATGAGCCGTTTTACGAATGATATTGACAATATTGATATGATGCTCAGCCATTCGGTAACTGCTCTGTTTTCGGGTGCAATTACCCTTATAGGCACCTTGTTCTTTATGATTACAACCAACTGGATTTTAACCCTTATTACCCTTTTTTTCATCCCTATCTTCGTTTGCAGCGGAATTTTAATTGGTAAAGCCAGCCGCAAATATTACGTGGGTCAACAAGCGGCTCTCGGTGCGGTAAACGGATATATTGAAGAGACTGTTACGGGACAAAAGGTTGTAAAGGTCTTTAACCACGAAGATACGGCAATTGGAGAATTTTCCCTCCTTAATGACGATATGAGGGATAAGCAATTTAAGGCACAGTTTTTCGGCGGTATTATGGGGCCTGTAACACACAATATAAGTATGATAAGTTACGGTATTACTGTCGGTGTCGGCGGAATCATGATGTTTACAAGCGGTTTTACCCCGGGCGCACTCACCGTATTCGCCAACTACACCCGTCAATTTAATATGCCTATTAACCAGATTTCCCAACAGATGACGGCTATTTTCTCGGCTCTTGCAGGTGCCGAACGGGTCTTTAATGTAATGGATATGCCCCCCGAAGAGTCCGACCGTGACGGCTCGGAAAAGAACACCTCTATTAAGGGATATGTTGAATTAAAGAATGTAACCTTTGGATACAACCCAGATAAGACTGTTCTCAAAAACATTTCGCTATATGCAAAGCCTGGTCAAAAAATAGCCTTTGTCGGCTCAACAGGGGCGGGAAAGACAACCATAACCAATCTTCTTAACCGTTTTTACGATATAAACGAGGGTTCAATTACCATCGACGGCATTGATGTTCGTGATTATCCCAGAGACATTCTGCGTCGTAATATCGCAATGGTACTTCAAGATACCCACCTATTTTCGGGCACCGTTATGGAAAATATCCGCTACGGTAGGCTTGACGCCACCGACGACGAGGTAATTGCCGCCGCTAAGACTGCTTCGGCGCACTCGTTTATAATGCGGCTTGAAAAGGGATATGACACCGAAATTGTGGG
>JAZNJE010000024.1:0-4908 GCA_045577905.1 Acutalibacteraceae bacterium
GGTGCAAACCTTTCACAAGGGCAGCGGCAACTTCTCAATATCGCACGAGCAGCACTCTCAAAAGCGCCTATTTTGGTATTGGACGAAGCGACAAGTTCTGTTGACACCAGAACCGAACGTCATATTGAACACGGTATGGACAGACTTATGAAGGACCGCACCACCTTTGTTATCGCACACAGATTATCTACCGTTAGAAATTCAAATGCCATTATGGTGCTTGAAAAGGGCGAAATCGTCGAGCGAGGAAACCACGACGACCTTTTAAAACAAGGCGGCCGTTACTACGAGCTTTACACCGGCAAAAAGGAACTCGACTAAATGGAAAAAGCATTTATTTTTGATATGGATGGCGTACTTTTCGATACCGAGCTTTTAACCCAGGAGGCTCTCAGAGCAATGAGCCGAAAATACGGCGAGCGAGAGGACATTGACGAGTTTTATCCAACCACCTGCGGCACTAACCTTGCCACCGCAAAGATTCTGTATAAGAATTTCTTTGGTGCGGACTATCCGTTCGAGAAGCGCCGCGATGAAATGCGCCGGTGGATACGGGAGCAGATTGATAATAACGGAATACCTGTAAAAAAGGGTGCCGAGGAGCTGCTCAAATTTTTAAAGGAAAAGGGCTACAAAATAGCCCTTGCAACCTCGACTACCCGTATGTCGGCAGAAGAACACCTTAAAAAAGCGGGATTCCTCCCCTACTTCGACGCCGCCGTTTGCGGCGATGAGATAGAAAATGCAAAGCCAAACCCCGAAATATTTTTAAAGGCAGCACAAAAGCTCGGCGCAAACCCACTAAACTGCTATGTTGCAGAGGACTCATACCTTGGAGTAGAAGCCGGAGCGGCGGCAGGTATGCAGGTCTTTATGATACCCGATATGAACCCACCACGCGATAAAGAAAAAGCGCTTGCGTATATGATATGTTCTAACTTGACAGAAGTAAAACAGCACCTCGAATGAGGTGCTGTTTTAGTCACTATTCAATAGTAGCGCAAAATGTTTGTGTGGCTTCGCCGCTAATGTAATTACGATACGATTGCAAATAGATTGTTAATAGCAATACGAATGCTTTCGTATCGTAAATATATCGTCCGCAGGACACATTAACTTTGCGCTTTGCATTTTGCATTTTACATTATAAAAAAGAGCCCAACCGGGCTCTTTTTTTATATCTTCCCAAGTTTTATAATTTCATACCCTTTTTTCTCACATATTTCCACATACTTTGCAGAACCGCCAAACGAATTATTAATATATGTCACTACCATTCCGCTATTTTTAATCATCCATCTGTTTCTTTTATCAATCGCAAAGCGAAAAGGTGTTTTCTCTAAAATATCAGGAAAAACTGTTTCATTCGGTCTATATCCCCAACACTCATCGTTATCCACATTAATATAAGCCAACACAACCTTATAATCTATGTTGTGTGTATGAGAGAGTTTACACAGGGTTAACAACACCAAACGGTCAAACTTACCGCTATTACCAACAAGAAATTGTTTTATCCCCCTTTTCTCGACAATCTCTGTGAGTATATCGAATAATAATTCCTTTACTTCATCAGTGTTATATATTTCTCTGTGTCCAAAAAAGGTGCAAATCATAAAATGCCCCCCCAATAAGGCGATGTGTTGCCTATATGGTATCACGCGTTGCCTACTATTTCAAGAAAAATCTTATATTATATGCACAGAATAACCCTAAAGGAGCTGTGTGCATGATAGAAGCTGTAAGAAACAGATTACTGCAACTTTGCGGAGAAAGAAACATTACAATTAATAAACTCGCAACCCTCTCTGCTCTGCCGCCCTCTTCAGTTAAAGCCATTCTGTACGGACGAAGTAAAAATCCTAAACTATTAACAATCAAAATGATTTGTGACGGTCTCGGCATCACTCTCGCAGACTTTTTCAATACAAAAGAGTTTAAGGAACTCGAGCCTGAAGAAATTGAGTAGTAAAAAACACCTCGAATGAGGTGCTGTTTTAGTCACTATTCAATAGTAGCGCAAAGCGCAAAATGTTGGTGTGGCTTCGCCGCTAATGTAATTACGATACGATTGCAAATAGATTGTTAATAGTAATACGAATGCTTTCGTATCGTAAATATATCGTCCGCAGGACACATTAACTTTGCGCTTTGCATTTTGCATTATAAAAAAGAGCCCAACCGGGCTTTTTTTTATATCGTCCAATTTTTGGTATCCAGGAGAACTGTTGCTACGAGTTGATTATCCGAAAAATAGAAATCAAGTTGATAATCACCTTGTGTATAGCGAATAATCAGTGCCTCTTGTACGGGAATGAAAAGCAATTCATCTTCCCCCGCCGTGAGATTTTTTATCTCTATAGAAGCAAGGCTTGCTTCCACTTCGGCACGGGATGTCCCCTGCTTAAATCCAAAAGCATCGCCGTAGGTGCAGATTGCACTGACCATTGTGGGGTTGCTCTCCCTAATATAATAATATCTGGTTGTATCTATCTCATAATAGGCATAGACCTCTTTTTTTACTATGCCCATATAAATATCGTCACCATGATGAACATGGCCGTCGCCTGTTTCATGAGATGCTTGAAGTTCGGCTTCAAGTTGATAATAATAGTCATACAGTTCCTGAAAGGTCGTAGATAATGTTAAAGGATATTCCGGAATTTTGCCCTGCTCAACACCGTTTACAACATCGGCACTCTTATCCTCTGCCGATGCAAACGGCCCTCCCGAAGGCCCTCCCTCATCCTTTTTACCTTTACAACCTACAAAGGACAAAACAAAAACCAGTGATAAAATCAGCGCAACAATTCTTTTCATTTTATTCTCCTTTTTCGTTTAGCAATTTCTGCCTTAAATCCCATAAATCCTGACTTAAATCAACATAGTAGTTGTGGGGGTTTTCAAAACGTTTTACCTCGTCCCAAAGGTGGTCAACACAGTCTCGTCTGTAATTGCTGATTTCCTTAACCGACGGTGAGGTGTAAACCTGATGTCCCTTTTCCATAATCTTAACTTGAAGTTTTTTAGCGGTAAAGTCAGTTACCGTCTTTCGTTTCCAAGTATAAACGGGGTCAAAAATCTCATAAGGTTTAGAATCATCTATCTTTTCATAGTTAAGGCATATAACGTCAGCAATAGCCTTTCCTGTTTCATTATCGTAAAGTCTCCACGGAATTTTTACCCCGGGCAGAGTAATTTTTGCAATATTTTCGCTAATCTTAATTTTGGGTATTATATTACCCTCCTTATCCTCAACCGCAGCAAGTTTATAAACACCACCGAAAACCGATTCGCTTGATGCGGTAATAAGCCGTTCGCCGACACCAAAGGAAGAAATTATTGCACCTTGTGTATCAAGTTCCTTAATAAGATACTCATCAAGCGAATTGGATACAACTATTGCACAGTCGGGATAGCCCGCTTCGTCCAACCTTTTACGAATTTTCTTTGAGAGATAGGCAATATCTCCGCTGTCAATTCTGACCCCCTTGGGTCTGCATCCCAAAGGTTTTAAAACCTCGTCAAAGCAGCGAATAGCATTGGGCAAACCACTTTTTAATACGTTATAGGTATCAATCAAAAGTGTGCAGGAATCGGGATAAACCTCTGCATACTGTTTAAATGCAGTATATTCATTCTCAAAAAGTTGCACCCAACTGTGTGCCATAGTTCCCGATGCGGCAACCCCGAAATCTTTCGCGGTCTTAACATTAGAGGTGCCAAGACAACCTCCGATAACTGCGGCACGTGCACCGTAGTATGCGGCATCGTAACCGTGAGCGCGTCTTGCACCAAACTCCATAACGGGACGTTTTCCCGCAACCGAACATATACGGTTGGCTTTTGTTGCAATTAAGGACTGATGATTTACCGTTAAAAGCACCATTGTTTCGACCAAAAAGGCTTGAATGGCAGGACCCCTAACCGTTACGATAGGCTCCATCGGGAAAATCGGAGTACCCTCAGGCACAGCCCACACGTCGCACTCAAATTCAAAGTCTTTAAGATAGTCAAGAAACTCCTCACCAAACAGTTTCGTGCTCCTTAAATAATCAATATCGCTTTCATCAAAATGCAGGTTGTTAAAATATTCTATAAGTTGTTCGATACCTGCCATAATGGCAAAACCGCCCTTGTCGGGCACCCGGCGAAAAAACATATCGAAATATGCAATCTTGTCCCGCATATCACTTTTTAATATGCCGTTGGACATAGTCATTTCGTAAAGGTCCATAAGCATTGTTAAATCAGTTCTCATTGCGATCACCCTAATAGTATAGTTCGTTTAAACAATTATACAACAATTTTATTATTTAATCAACCTTTTAATTGACTTTACAATAAGCGGAATATATAATTATTATAATAATGATTATTTTTGCGAATGATGTAGGGTTTTGTTATCTTACAAACGGATTAAGAGGAGATGCCTCTCTGTGATTTATGAAAAAATCAAAGCGTTATGCGACTATGCAGTTAATTGCAGTCTGATTGATGATTGCGATAGAATTTACTGCACCAACCGTCTTTTGGAAATATTGAATTTAGACGAATATATCGAGTCCGAGACGGTTAATACCGATAGTTTGGAATCCATTTTATCGGGGATATGCGATTGGGCTGTCAGGCGCGGTTTAATCGAAGATTCGATTGTTTGCCGTGACCTTTTTGATACAAAACTTATGTCGGTATTTATCCCCCACCCCTCCTTTGTCAGAAAAACCTTTTGGGATCTATATAACGAATCTCCCAAAAAGGCTACCGACTGGTTTTATAAACTCTCAAACGACAGCGATTATATAAGAAAATACCGAGTTTGTAAAGATATGCGTTGGGTTACCGAAACACAATTTGGACCGCTTGATATTACCATAAATCTTTCCAAGCCCGAAAAGGACCCCAAGG
>JAZNJE010000025.1:0-9943 GCA_045577905.1 Acutalibacteraceae bacterium
CATGGCTACGATCCGACTTGCCAACAGTATGAATTGTCTCTCCGAAGCACTTGGCATAGCCCTTCGCGGAAACGGTACAATTCCTGCCGTACACGGCGCACGTCAACGTCTTGCAAAGGCGGCGGGCGAGCAGATTATGACCCTTGTAGAAAAAGATATTAAACCGCTTGACATAATTAACCAAGAGTCACTTAAAAATGCACTCACGGTTGATATGGCGCTAGGTTGTTCGACCAACTCGGCACTCCATCTTGCCGCAATCGCCCATGAGGCAGGAATTGATTTTGATTTACATATGATAAACGAAATCAGCGAAAAGACTCCGAATCTTTGCCATCTTGCACCGGCAGGTCATCATCATATGCAGGACCTTGAAGCCGCAGGCGGTGTTTACGGTGTTATGGGAGAGTTGGCATCGGCAGGTTTCCTTAATACCGATGTAATGACGGTAACGGGTAAAACCGTAGGGGAAAATATCAAAGGTTGCCGTTCCCTTAATCACGATGTTGCTAAAACGGTTGCGCAGCCTTACAGTAAAACCGGCGGACTTGCGGTTCTTTACGGCTCGCTTGCGCCTAACGGTTCAATTGTTAAGAGAAGTGCAGTTGCCCCTGAAATGTTAAAGCATCAGGGCCCCGCTCGTGTATTTGACAGCGAGGAAGAAGCAATCAAGGTTATCTACGAGGGTGGTATCAAACCGGGCGATGTTGTGGTTATTCGCTATGAGGGCCCCGCAGGAGGTCCCGGCATGAGAGAAATGCTTTCTCCCACCTCTGCAATCGCAGGTATGGGGCTTGATAAGGAGGTTGCCCTTGTTACCGACGGAAGATTTTCGGGAGCAACCCGCGGTGCTGCAATCGGACACACCTCTCCCGAAGCAGTTGACGGAGGTCCTATTGCTTATGTTCGCGACGGAGATATAATTGATATTGATATTCCGAATTACAGTATCAATCTTCTGGTCAGCGAAGAAGAAATGTCAAAGAGAAAGCAAGAGACTTCGCTTAAAATAAA
The DNA here is from genome assembly GCA_045577905.1 of Acutalibacteraceae bacterium. GTDB lineage: Bacteria > Bacillota > Clostridia > Oscillospirales > Acutalibacteraceae > SFWF01. Next base: position 1,015 of record JAZNJE010000025.1, read on the forward strand.
GACCGATTTAAAGGGATACTTAAAGAAATATGCTAAATTGGTAAGTTCCGCAGATAAAGGAGCAATTATTGAATAAGGAGAATATTCAAAATGGGCAGAATTAAGATTTTCGATACAACCCTGCGTGACGGAGAACAGTCACCGGGTTGCAGTATGAATTTGAACGAGAAACTTCAAGTGGCTTCTCAACTTGAAAAACTCGGTGTAGATATTATTGAAGCAGGATTTGCGATTTCCTCTCCCGGAGATTTTGAGTCGGTAAAGGCAATTGCAGGACTTGTTAAAAATTGCACGGTAGCATCACTCTCTCGTGCACTCGAAAAGGATATTGATGCCGCTTGGGATGCTGTAAAGATTGCAGCAGACCCACGAATTCATACCTTTATTGCAACAAGCCCCGTTCATATGGAGTATAAACTTAAAATGACTCCTGAACAGGTAATTGAGCGTGCACGTCAGATGGTAAAATATGCCGCTAAATATACGTCGAACATAGAATTCTCTTGCGAAGATGCTATGAGAAGCGATCCCGAATTTTTAGTAAGGATATGCGATGCCGCAATCAAAAGCGGTGCTAAGGTGCTCAATATTCCCGACACAGTGGGATATACCACCCCTTCGGAAATGAAGGCAATGATAGAGTATCTTATAAACAATGTTCCCGACAGCGATAAGGTTGAATTTTCGGTACATTGCCATAACGACCTCGGTATGGCGGTTGCAAATGCTCTCGGCGGTGTTCAGGGCGGTGCTTTGCAGATTGAATGTACAATAAACGGACTCGGAGAAAGAGCAGGAAATACCTCCCTTGAAGAGGTTGTAATGGCGATTAAAACCCGTCCTGACCTCTATGCCGAGGCTCCTCGTATTGATACAAGACAGATTTACAGAACAAGTAAACTCATTTACAACATTATCGGTCAGTCGGCGCCAAACAATAAACCTATTGTCGGGGCAAATGCTTTTGCCCACGAATCGGGAATTCATCAGCACGGAGTTCTTGAAAATAAATCTACTTACGAGATAATGACCCCTGAATCGGTCGGAATACAAACCAATCAGATGGTGCTCGGCAAACATTCGGGCAAACACGCCTTTTCCGAGAGACTTAAAGAACTCGGTTATGATTTGAGCGATGACGCAGTTGTAGATGCGTTTGCAAGATTTAAGGAACTTTGCGACAAGAAAAAGAATGTTACCGACGGAGATATTGAAGCGCTCGTATCTAACACCCAAATCGTTGAAGGAAAATATAAACTTGTTTCCTTTGATGTTAAAACTATGGGCAAGGTCGGGGTATGCTCGTCTATCTGCCTGAAAAAGGATGACGGCTTTGTTGAAGAAACAAGCCTGGGCGACGGTGCAATTGATGCACTTTATGCTGCCATTGACAAGATTGTGCTTCCCCCTGAACACAGGTTGGAGAAATTCAACATTGCGGCAGTTTCGGAGGGCAAGGATACACTCGGTGAGGTTACCCTTAAACTCAAATGTGGAGAAAAAACATATAACGGCAGAGGACTTTCTACCGATATTATCGAAGCGGGCATTATGGCTTATCTTAATGCCATCAATAAACTTATGCAGTAAAGGAGAATCCCTATGGGAATGACAATGACTCAAAAGGTCTTAGCGGCACATGCGGGAATGGAGTCGGTTTCGGCAGGAGAACTTATTTTAGTTAATCTTGACCTTGTACTCGGCAACGATATTACCTCTCCCGTTGCTATTTCCGAATTTTCAAAACTCGGAATTGACAGTGTCTTTGATAAAAAGAAGGTAACAATGGTTATGGACCACTTTGCCCCCAATAAGGATATCAAGGCGGCAGAACAGTGTAAAATGTGCCGTAATTTCTGTGGGGAGCAGGAAATTGAGCACTTTTACGATGTAGGTCAAATGGGTATTGAACATGCACTGCTTCCCGAGAAAGGACTTGTAGTTTCGGGAGACGTTGTAATCGGTGCCGACTCCCATACTTGCACCTACGGTGCTCTCGGTGCCTTTTCGACCGGTGTTGGTTCTACCGATATGGCTGCCGGTATGGCAACCGGCAAGGCTTGGTTTAAGGTGCCTTCTGCCATTAAGTTTGTCTTAAAGGGAAAACTTCAAAAATATGTTTCAGGCAAGGACGTTATTTTACACATTATCGGTAAAATAGGGGTTGATGGCGCCCTCTACCGTTCAATGGAATTTACGGGTGAGGGACTCCATAATCTTTCGATGGACGACCGACTTTGTATGGCAAATATGGCTATCGAAGCGGGCGCTAAAAACGGAATTTTTGAGGTTGACGATAAAACGGTTGAGTATGTTCATGCACATTCTGACAGAATGCCTATAATCTTTACGGCGGACGAGGATGCCGTCTATGACGAGGAATATACAATCGACCTTTCCGAGATAGAACCGACCGTATCCTTCCCCCATCTTCCTGAAAACACGCACCTTGCAAAAGATTCGGGCGATATAAAAATCGACCAGGTCGTTATCGGTTCCTGCACTAACGGCAGACTTGAAGATATGATAGCCGCGGCAGAAGTATTAAAAGGAAAAAAGGTTAAAGAGGGTGTTCGCTGTATAGTGATTCCCGCAACCCAAAAGGTATATTTAGAGGCTATGGAAATGGGACTCTTAAAAACCTTTATCGAGGCGGGAGCCGTTGTATCAACCCCCACCTGCGGACCTTGTCTCGGCGGTCATATGGGAATTTTAGCGGCAGGCGAAAGGGCTGTTTCGACCACAAACAGAAACTTTGTCGGCAGAATGGGACACACCGAATCAGAGGTTTACCTTGCATCTCCTGCGGTAGCCGCCGCTTCGGCAGTTACGGGCAGAATTACAGATCCGAGGGAGGTAATGTAATATGAAATTTGAGGGTTCGGTTATAAAATACGGAGATAATGTCGATACCGACGTTATCATTCCCGCAAGATATTTGAACACAATTGATAAAAAGGAACTCGCTTCCCATTGTATGGAGGACCTTGACAAAACCTTTATTACAAGGGTTCAGGCGGGAGATATTATGGTAGCGGGCAATAATTTCGGTTGCGGCTCTTCCCGTGAGCACGCCCCAATCGCAATTAAGGAAAGCGGAATTTCGCTTGTTATTGCAAACAGTTTTGCAAGAATTTTTTACAGAAATTCTATCAATATAGGGCTTGCCATCATGGAGTGTCCCGAAGCGGTAGCGGGAATAAGCGAGGGAGACCGGATAGAGGTTGACCTCGATAACGGGGTTATCTGCAACCTTACAACGGGTGCAGAGTTTAAGACGAAACCTTTCCCCGAGTTTGTTCAAAAAATAATCACAAACGGCGGACTTATTGAGTCAATTAAAAAAGGTATTATAAAATAGGTGACGAAAATGAACTATAATATTGCACTGTTAAAGGGCGACGGCATTGGTCCCGAAATAGTATCAAGTGCGGTCAAGGTGTTAGAAAAGGTTGGAGAAAAGTACAATCACAGTTTTAATTTTACCGACTATCTTATCGGCGGAATAGCCATTGATACGGTAGGGGAGGGACTCCCGAAAGAGACTGTTGAGGGATGTCTTAATTCGGACAGCGTTTTGCTCGGTGCGGTAGGCGGCCCCAAATGGGACGCGATGCCGGGAGATAAACGCCCCGAAAAGGCACTTCTCGGAATAAGAAGTGCGATGGAACTTTTCACAAATCTTCGTCCCGCTAAACTTTATCCTGCACTCAAAGAGGCTTCTCCGCTTCGCCCTGACATTGTTGCAAAGGGCTTTGATATTATGATGGTCAGAGAACTTACGGGCGGAATTTATTTTGGAGAGCGAGGACGCAGAGACGGAAAGTTCGGCCCCGAGGCATACGATACCGAGGCATACAGTGTAATGGAAATTGAGCGTATTGCCCGTGTCGCCTTTGAAACGGCAATGAAGCGTGATAAGAGGGTAATCTCGGTCGATAAGGCAAATGTACTTGAATCTTCTCGGCTTTGGAGAGAAACGGTCCACAAAATTGCAGAGGAGTATCCCGAAATTACCTGCACCGATATGCTTGTTGACAATACCGCAATGCAGATAGTAAGAAATCCTGCACAGTTTGACGTGGTTGTCACTTCAAATATGTTCGGAGACATTCTTTCGGACGAAGCGTCGCAGATTACGGGTTCAATCGGAATGCTTGCGTCGGCGTCGCTTGGGAACACAAAAAGAGGACTATATGAGCCTATTCACGGGTCGGCGCCCGATATTGCGGGACAAAACAAGGCTAACCCAATTGCTACCGTTCTTTCTGCTGCAATGATGCTCCGCTATTCCTTTGATTTAACAGAAGAAGCCGACTGCATTGAAAAGGCGGTAGATAGAGTGCTTGAAAAGGGATACCGCACAGCCGACCTTGTGGGAGACAGCGGAGTTACACCTCTTTCTTGCAGTGAAATGTGCGATAAAATAATTGAGGAAATTTAACCTACGGCTACTAAAAAGGCAACCGCACGGTTTGGAGGTTAATCATATGTTAAACATTAAAATTGAAAAAACTTTAACACCCAAAGCAAAGCCCGAAGCGGGAAAACCGCTTGGCTTCGGTAAAATTTTTACCGACCATATGTTTGAAATGGACTATTCAACCGAAAAGGGTTGGCACGATGCAAGAATAGTTCCTTTCCACAACCTTTCATTATCGCCTGCCGCAATGGTATTTCATTACGGTCAGGAAATGTTTGAAGGACTTAAAGCCTATGTCGGTGCCGACGGTAAGGTTTATATGTTCCGCCCCGATATGAATGCTAAACGTACTAACAAGACAAATGAACGTCTTTGTATTCCGATGCTTCCCGAAGAGGACTTTGTTGAGGCTGTAAGAGCACTTGTTGAGGTTGAAAAGGACTGGATTCCCGAAGGGGAGGGAACAAGCCTTTACATCCGCCCCTTTATCATTGCAACCGACGAGTTTTTAGGTGTAAAACCTTCTGACACCTATAAGTTTATGGTAATTCTTTCTCCTTCGGGTGCCTATTATGCAAGCGGAATCAATCCTGTCGGAATTTGGATTGAGGACGAATATGTAAGGGCAGTAAGAGGCGGAATGGGTTTTGCAAAAACAGGCGGAAACTATGCTTGCTCGCTCGCAGGTCAAGTAAAGGCTCATAACGACGGTTACAGTCAGGTTCTGTGGCTCGACGGTGTTGAGAGAAAGTATATTGAAGAAGTCGGTGCAATGAATATCTTTTTCAAGATTGACGGAAAAATCGTTACACCCGAACTTTCGGGATCTATTCTTCCCGGCGTTACCCGTGATTCGGTAATAAATCTTTGTAAAGATTGGGGAATGACGGTAGAGGAGAGAAGAATTTCTATTGATGAGATTTGTGATGCCTACAAAAAAGGCATACTTGAAGAGGTTTTCGGCACAGGTACAGCGGCAGTAATCAGTCCGGTAGGAAAACTCCGTGTCAAAGACGAGGTTATGATTATCAATGATGATAAAATCGGCGAGGTAAGCCGAAAGATTTATGATACCATAACAGGTATTCAACTCGGAAAACTGCCCGACAAATTCGGCTGGCGTTTCTTGGTTTGTGAAAAATAATCTATAAAGAATTGCTCCCTGACCTTCAAAAAATGAAGGTCAGGGCATTACGCTTTTTAAAAGACATTAAATTTTTTTGTAAAATTGCGGAAATTTTATCACACTACTTGACTAAACTGTTAAAGTGTGATACAATACCGCTATGCTAAAAAAGTAAGGGAACGGTTATCTGAAAAACATCCCTTAAAGGAGAATTTTGATGGAAGTAAAAAACACTCTCGGTTTTTTTGAACAGGTTTCATACTCGCTGATGATGCTTTTTGAATCATACGGCTATAAAAAGTATAAGATGAGCAAGTTTGAGGAGTATGACCTTTATCTTGAAAACAAGAATTTTTTAAAGAGCGAAAATGTAATTGCCTTTAACGATCCCACCGGCAAACTGATGGCATTGAAGCCCGACGTAACATTGTCGATTGTTAAAAACACCGACCAGAACGAAAAGGGAGCGAAAAAACTTTTTTATTCGGAGAATGTTTATAGGGTTTCGGGCAATATGCACGAGTTTCGTGAAATTCCTCAAATAGGACTTGAATTTATAGGCGATGTAGATAATTATTCTCTCTGTGAGGTTTTACTGCTTGCCAAAAAGAGCCTTGCGGCCATCAGTCCTGACTATCTTCTTGATATTTCACATATGGGTCTCGTAATAGGACTTTTGGAAAGCACGGGACTTCCGATTTCGGCAAGGGAGGAAATTACCGCCTTAATCGGTACCAAAAACATCCCGGAAATCGAAAAAATATGCAGAGAAAACAATGTTGGCGGAGACCTATCCGAAAAACTTTGCAGTCTTGCGTCCTTGTACGGCTCGGTTGATAAGGTTTTGCCGTTGGCAAAAAACCTCGTGGTAAACGAGACGACTGCGACAGCGGTAGAGGAACTTTCCTGCCTTTGCAACAACCTAAAAGTTATGGGTGTAGCAGACCGTTTTAATATCGATTTCTCGGTTATAAATGATATGAATTATTATAACGGAATCACATTCAGAGGATATATCGAGGGTGTGCCGGGAAGTATTTTGTCAGGCGGAAGATATGACAGTCTTATGACAAAACTCGGCAAAAATACGGGCGCCGTCGGTTTTGCGGTATATCTTGACCTGTTATCTTATCTCGATAAGAGCACCGACCGTTTCGATGCCGATGTTTTGCTCGTTTATGATGAAAAAACCCCCGTTTCGGCTATTTTCGGCAAGGTGACCCAACTTCAAAAAGAGGGAAAAAGGGTAAGAACGGCACCTTATGATTTTGCGGGAGTAAAATATAAGGAAAAAATTACACTCAACCAAAAGGGGGAAGAGGTCAATGGATAATTTTATAAATATTGCACTTCCCAAAGGAAGGCTCGGAGATAAGGTTTATAACCTTTTTGAGTCGCTCGGTTACGGTTGTCCATCTATAAAGGAAAACAGCAGAAAACTCGTTTTTGAGGATGCCGAAAATCATGTTCGGTACTTTTGGGTAAAGCCGAGTGATGTCGCTATTTATGTTCAACTCGGCGTTGCCGATGTCGGCGTTGTCGGAAGGGATATACTCTTGGAACAGAAGCCTGATATTTACGAACTTTTGGACTTAGGTTTCGGCAAATGCCGTATGGCGGTAGCAGGCAAAAAAGGGGAAAGAATGTCAACCGATAAAACCATTCGTGTTGCTACAAAATTCCCCGAAATTACCAAAAAGTATTTTGCATCCAAAAGCCGACTTATTGACATTATCAAGTTAAACGGTTCAATAGAACTTGCCCCTATTTTGGGTATGAGCGATGTAATTGTTGATATAGTTGAAACAGGAACAACCCTTAAAGAAAACAATTTGGAAGTTTATGAGAATATTGTAGAAATTAGTGCGCGCTTTGTTGCGAACAAGACATCTTTCCGTTTTAAAAACCAACAAATTGAACTTATGAAAAATAAAATTGCAGAGGCTATTCGTAATGATTAAAATTTTTGATAGCAACAGGATTCCTTTATCCGAAATCTTAAAAAGAGAAGATACTGTTTCGGGTGTTGAAGACATAGTTGCCGACATTATTTATGATGTAAGAAAGAACAAAGACGCCGCACTCTTTAAGTATGCCGAAAAATTTGATAAGGTTACCCTTTCTTCTCTTGAAGTAACGAAGGAAGAAATCGAGGAGGCTTTAAAATCGGTTGAACCGAAGTTTATCGAAATACTTCGAGAGGCGGCAGAGAATATTGCCCTTTATCATAAGAAGCAGCTAAGAGAGGGCTTTGAAATAAAGAAGGATAACGGAATTGTTCTGGGTCAAAAGGTTTTGCCTGTTGAAAGGGCGGGCCTTTATGTACCCGGTGGAACTGCGGCATATCCCTCTACCGTTTTGATGGATGCAATTCCCGCAAAAATCGCAGGGGTAAAGGAACTTGTTATAGCAACTCCGCCTTCTAAGGACGGCAGGGTAAACCCCGTTATTCTGGCTGCCGCAAGTATTGCAGGTGTTGACAGAATTTTCAAGATGGGCGGTGCGCAGGCAATTGCTGCGATGGCTTACGGTACCGAATCGGTACCCAAGGTTGATAAAATCGTGGGACCGGGCAACGTCTTTGTTGCCGAAGCCAAACGTCAGGTTTACGGTACGGTAAGTATTGATATGATTGCGGGGCCCAGCGAGATTTTAGTTGTTGCCGACGGCAGTTGCAACCCCGTATTTGTAGCGGCAGACCTGCTCAGCCAAGCCGAGCACGATAAGAATGCATCGGCGGTTTTAATTACCGACAGTATTACCCTTGCCAATGCGGTACAACAGGAACTTGAACGTCAGGCAGCACTCCTCCCGAGAGAAGAAATTGCCCGAACATCTATTGATAATAATGGTAAAATCATTATTGTAGAGAATATTGAAAAGGCTATTGAAATGAGCAATATGATTGCTCCCGAACATCTGGAAATCTGTGTTGATGAGCCTTTTAAATATTTGGACCTTGTAAAACACGCCGGTTCTGTTTTTCTTGGAAAGTATTGTCCCGAGGCACTCGGAGATTATTTTTCCGGAACAAATCACACCCTGCCTACAAGTGGTACGGCAAGATTTTCAAGCCCCCTTTCGGTAGATGATTTTATCAAAAAATCGGCATATAGTTACTACACCCGGGAGGCACTTTCCGAGGTAGCCGAAAAGGTAGCCTTCTTTGCCGAAAAGGAAGGCCTTTCAGCACATGCACGAAGCGCTACGGTCCGCATAAAAGGAGATATTTCCCGTGAGTAGATTTTTAAGCGAACGCTTTGCCGAGCTCAATCCCTACACCCCAGGAGAGCAACCCCGCGACCAGCAGTATGTAAAGCTTAATACAAATGAGTCGCCCTTCCCACCGTCCCCGAAGGTTATCGAGGCTATAAACAGCG
>JAZNJE010000026.1:0-1625 GCA_045577905.1 Acutalibacteraceae bacterium
AGCGGCTTATAATATTACCGACAGTCAGGTTGTTTCTGTTAAGATTCCTACCCAAGGCAGAGCACTTATTTTCGGCGATGTTGTTGCTCGCGTTAGCCCGAGTTATAAACTTGCTATGCACCTTGATACCGACGAGGCAAATGCCGCAGGTATCACAGGTACAGTTATGGGAGAAATCCTTGACTAAGGGGCTTTATCTCCATATACCGTTTTGCGAAAAAAAGTGCAACTACTGTGATTTTTATTCAGTAGCAAATGCTTCGCTTCGCAATAAATATGTAAATTCTCTTTGTGAATACATAAAAAAATGGGGCAGACTAACAACCTGTCCCATTAACACTTTATATCTTGGCGGCGGTACCCCTTCCCTTCTTTCTTACTCTGAACTTGACCAAATAGTAAAGACCGTGAAGGAATATTTCACTCTTGCAGAGAATGCCGAAATTACCGTTGAAATCAACCCCGATGACCGCGATTTTTTAGAGTATGCCGTTAAATGCTCGGTAAACAGAATTTCGGTCGGAGTTCAGTCGGCAGACGATAAAGAATTGAAGGTCCTCGGCAGACGGCACTCCTTTGACGACGTGAAAAAGACCGTATTACTTGCCCGAAAACTCGGCATAACAAATCTTTCGCTTGATTTAATGCTCGGACTGCCCAACAGTAGCAGAGAAACCCTGAACAAAAGCATAAGAGAAATCTTAGCACTTAATCCCGAACACATTTCAGCATACATTTTAAAGGTTGAGCCTGATACACCCTTTGGCAAGGAGAATATTCTCCTGCCCGATGATGACGAGGTTGCCGACCAATACTTATTTATGTGTGATACCCTCGAAGAAGCGGGATATCTGCACTATGAAATTTCAAATTTTGCAAAGAAGGGTTATTACAGCCAACACAACAGCAACTATTGGCAGGACGGCGAATATATCGGAATCGGCCCCGCGGCTCACTCGTTTTTAGATGGCAAACGCTTTTACTACCCCTCTGATATAAATTCATTTATATCGGGCACCGATCCTGTTTTTGACGGTACGGGCGGCTCGGCAGAAGAGTTTATTATGTTGGCACTCCGCCTTAAAAGAGGTCTTGTTTTGAGTGAGTTTGAAAACCGTTACGGCGCATTGCCCGATTCGGTTATAAAAAAGGCAAAACTATATAAAGGTCTCTGCAATGTGACCGATAGCAGTATTTCGCTTACCGACAAAGGTATGCTTTTATCCAACAGCATAATCGCAGAGTTAACAGAGGTGCTTTAATGAAAACCTATAAAATTCATCTTATCCGTCACGGGTTAACCGACGGAAACCTAAACGGACAGTATATCGGAAGGACCGATTTGCCCCTTTCGGGAGTCGGTGTTCAACAACTTAAACAGTATGCCGAAGAATGTGACTATCCCAAGGTTGACGCAGTATATTCCAGCCCTATGCTCCGCGCGGTTCAGTCGGCAAGGATACTTTACCCATCTAAGGACATTCAGACTGTCGATAATCTGCGTGAAATAGATTTCGGCGACTTTGAAGGAAAGACTGCCTCAGAACTTGAATCAAACCCAGACTATATGATCTGGGCGGCAGGCGCAATTTTCGGCCCCCCTAACGGAGAGGACAACTCAGATT
>JAZNJE010000027.1:0-1538 GCA_045577905.1 Acutalibacteraceae bacterium
CCGCTCCTGCAATTCGGGACTGAGCGATTTATAATTTCTGTTATCGTTAGAAACTGTCATCGAGATCTCCTCTTTATTCTTCCTCCCCGTTTGGGGAAGTCATGGCAAGGCATGTACCCGGCACAAATATTTTATCATTGGTTCGAGGACCGTTTCAACTCGTCGGCGCTTAATGAGAAGGCTTGTTTACAAGACTTCGAATTTAGCGTCCGCTACGTAGATGAACCGAGCGAGAGCGTGTCCGAGAAGAAATCCTACGCCCTGCGACCGTATAAAAATAATTTTAAAAAACCCATTGACGAAAATAACCGCATGTGCTATTCTACTATGGCAAGATTGGTTTTTAGGCCTTTTTTTTATGCGCTTAAATTTCATTAAATCAAGCAAAAGATTCAACAAGAAAATATAAATAAATACGCGTGGAGGTGGGAAAATGCGTACAAGAATTACTTTAGCATGTACAGAATGCAAGCAGCGTAATTACAACACAACTAAGGATAAGAAGGCACATCCTGACAGAATGGAAACAAAGAAGTATTGTAGATTCTGCAAGGCTCATACAATGCACAAAGAAACTAAATAATTTGTCTTTTTTGTATGAAAGGAAATTAGAATTATGGCAAATGCGTCAAATACAGAGAAACCGAACAAGACAAGTTTCTTTCGTGGCGTAAAACAGGAATGGAAGAAAATTACCTGGCCCTCTAAAAATGATGTAGTAAAGCAGACGGCAGTTGTTCTCGTTGCGATTATTTTACTTGGTGCACTTATTTTTGGTGTAGATGCACTTGTAAAAACCGGCATGAACTTTTTGTCAAATTTAACTTTTTAAGGTGAGGGTGGACGTATGGAAGAAAATAAAGAATTCGACATTGGCCAGAGCGATAACAAAAGCGGCAAAGGTATGGGTTGGTATGTTGTTCACACTTATTCCGGTTATGAGAATAAGGTAAAAGCCAACATTGAGAAAGCAATTGAGAACCGTCACCTTGAGAATGAAATCTTAGAGGTAAGAGTTCCCATGCAGGAAGTTGTTGAAGTTAAGAACAATGTCAAAAAGGTTGTTCAGAAGAAACTTTTCCCCGGATATGTATTACTTCATATGGATGCGGACAATAATGATGCATGGTATGTTGTAAGAAATACCAGAGGTGTTACAGGTTTCGTAGGACCGGGAAGCAAGCCGGTGCCCTTGACGGAAGCAGAAATGAAGATGATGAACATAGGCGAAAGCAATACAGTTCATATCGATGTAAAAGAAGGCGATTCCATCACCGTTGTTTCAGGTGTTTGGGAAGGTACCGTGGGCATGGTTAAGCGCGTTGATGAAGGTAAGCAGGTTGTTACCATCAATGTTGAAATATTCGGTCGTGAGACACCGGTTGAAATCGGTTTCGCAGATATCAAGAAAATGTAAAAATGCTTGTTCATAGGATTTTATCCTATTTTAGCAACAGTAATGTTGTTATATGAACAGTGGGAGCCGTTGCATAGGGCGCGGCGCCGAACCACAATTTATTAGGAGGTAGCCAAAATGG
>JAZNJE010000028.1:0-10740 GCA_045577905.1 Acutalibacteraceae bacterium
CATAAGCATTGCGAAAATATTAAATGATGAAATGATTCCACCGCCTTGTGTTCACAAAAAGGAGCTTGGCACCAAGTATTATAACGGCAACTATGAGAAGAACAATGCACCGAGGACAACCTGGTCCGATTCGGCTGTATATGCAATTCTTCGCCGGTTTGAATATACAGGTGCTTTGGTCCAAGGTAGGCAAGAGGTTGTAAACTACAAAACGGGCAAACGCCGCAAAAAGCCACAAAGTGAGTGGGACATCGTTGAGGATACCCATGAACCGATTATTTCTAAAGAAACCTTTTATAAGGCACAGGAGATTAGGCTTTCCCGTGGTAGAGGTCAAAAAATTCCAAGCGGCAGTTGTTATTCATTTGCTAAATAGGTGTTTTGTTCTGAGTGTGGTAACACAATGTGGAAGATGAGTTATAAGCTGCGTGACGGAAGATATAACTACCTTTCTTGCAGAACTCGGAAAACCACTAACGGAGTTTGTGATAACGAGCACAGTATTCGACTTGACGAGTTAGAGCAAATCGTAGTAGATGAAATCAATAAGCTACTTAATAAATACTACGATAAAAAACAGATTGGAAAGTTAGATGCACCTAAAAGGAAAAAGAACGGTGCTAAAACTTTAGAATCACAAATTGCAGAGCTTGAAGAAAAGGTAAAACGAAACGATAACCGAATGGCTCAGATGTACACCGATAAATTAGACGGTGTCATCAGCGTAAATGAGTTTACGAAATACCGAGAAAACTATCAAAAGGAATCCGAGGAAACAGAAAAACGCATCGAAATTTTGAAATCAAAACTTACCGCACTATCGGGCGGCGAAACAAAAACGGATACGAAATCTATACTCGAAAAGTACCGAAAAATTGACACTCTTACATTCGAGATTGCCGATGAATTCATAAGCAAAATCTTCATCGGGAAGCTCCAAAAGAGTGGCAAGAGAGAAATCAAAATTGAGTGGAAAATTTGAGCGTTTTCCACAGTCAAAAAACGACAAAATATACAAGATTAACAAAAAAGTATAGTATTAGCTAACTCAGGCCACGGCGGGTTTGACGGCGGTGCGGTGGCGGCTGACGGCACTCCCGAAAAGGATATAAATCTGCTCATTGCTACCGAAGTTGCCGAAATTTTGCGGCTGCACGGCTTTAATGTAATTATGACACGAAGAGATGACACCGCTACCGATACCGACCCTACGGCTGCGATTTCGGAGCGTAAAAAGAGCGATATGAGGGAAAGGCTTCGCATTATGGAGGAAAACCCCGAAGCGCTTTTTGTGAGTGTTCATTTAAATAAATTCACAACCTCATCGGCTTGGGGAGCACAGGTATTTTATTCGCCGAATAACGTCCTGTCAAAGGAACTTGGTCTTTCTATTCAAAAAACTCTGCACGAACTTGTTCAGCCTGATAACACCCGTACCGTAAAGCAGGCAACAAGCAGTACATATCTCCTTTACAAGACAAAAATTCCCGCCTGTATAGTAGAATGCGGATTTTTGAGCAATGCCGAGGAGTTAAAACTATTAAAGGAGCCCGATTATCGCTCGCAAATAGCCTTTGCAATTTTTTGCGGCATAACCGAGTTTTCCAACAATTCACAGGAGATGTAAAATGGCACAGAAGTTAAAGACGGTTTATATTTGCAGCGAATGCGGTTACGAAAGCCCTAAATGGGCGGGAAAATGCGCTAAATGCGGCGAATGGAACACCATGAATGAGGAGGTTATCTCTTCGGAAAAGCAGGTCAAGTCAAGTGTGGGGTCGGTGGCATTAAAAGTCCTTTCGGTGGAAGAAATCTCCTGCCAAGACGAACATCGCTATCTGACCGGTATAAAAGAACTAGACCGTGTGCTTGGCGGAGGTATTGTAAAAGGCTCGGTTGCCTTGATAAGCGGTGACCCCGGAATAGGAAAATCGACAATACTTTTGCAGATATGTAAAAGCATCGATAAATCTCTTCGAATTTTATATGTGTCGGGCGAGGAATCGGCGGTGCAGTTGAAACTTCGTGCCAAACGGCTGGGTGTAAACAGAGACAGCCTTTATATTTTGGCGGCGACTGACACCGAAGCGGTTTGCGAATATATCAAAACCGAAAAGCCCGACCTTGTTATGATAGATTCTATACAGACCATGAGAATAAGTGAGATAGGCTCCTCTGCGGGCAGTATTGTTCAGGTAAGAGAATCGTCTAATTTACTGCTCGGCACCGCAAAGTCGCTCGATATTCCGATGATGATTGTCGGCCATGTAAACAAGGGCGGAGATATTGCCGGTCCCAAGGTTTTAGAACACATTGTTGATACGGTTTTATATTTTGAAGGTGAACGTAACCAGTCATACAGAATACTCCGCGCAGTGAAAAACCGCTATGGCTCTACTAATGAAATCGGTGTTTTTGAAATGCTTGACAAAGGACTTGTTGAGGTTGAAAACCCTTCTGCAATGCTTCTTTCGGGCAGGCTTTCAAATGTTTCGGGATCTGCAATTACCTGCGTTATGGAGGGAACCCGTCCCATTTTAGCCGAAGTACAGGCACTTGTTACCGCAAGCGGTTTCGGAAATCCGAGAAGAATGGCAACCGGCTTTGATTATAACCGACTTAATCTTCTGTTGGCGGTGCTTGAAAAAAGGGAAGAGATTTTCTTTTCAACCTTAGATGCATATGTAAATATAATCGGCGGGTTACGGCTTGATGAACCTGCGGTTGACTTGGCGGTGGCAATGGCACTTGTATCGGGGGTCAGAAACCATGCGATAGACGAGGATACCGTAATTTTCGGTGAGGTGGGTCTGTCGGGAGAAATTCGTTCTGTGCCCAAAATTACCGAAAGGGTAAGAGAGGCGGCTCGGCTCGGCTTTAAGCGTTGCATAGTGCCTCGTGCAAATTTAAAGCAGTTAGCCGACATTAAGGATAAAATAGAGGTTATAGGGGTTGCAAAATTATCCTCTGCCCTGGAACTCATAAAATAGAAAATTATTTATGCACAAAAAAAGAGCCCTACGGCTCTTTTTTAATTTTGTCTTTTGCGGTGGTAGTATTTGCTTGCAAATTTTGTCGACTCCCCTGCAATAAGGGTAATTACGGCAGACACCAAAAGCATAAGCCAACCGTCCGAACTGAGTACCGTGAAAGATAACAGCCCGCCGATAGGTGTTGCGACTATTAGAACAACAACTGCGAGAGATATAAGACAGGCAATAGGCATAACGAGGTTGTGTATAGTACCCTTTTGGAAAACGGTATAGGTGTGAGAAAGGGTAAAGGCATGCACAATTTCGCAAACGGCAAGAACGGCAAAGGCAATTGTTGCGGCAGATTCGGGAGAGGAGTATGAACCTACCATATATCCGATAAGTGTCAAAGCCGCAATGATTACTGCCGGTAAAACGATTGAGGCAATCGACAAAAGAGACATATCCTGACGCACCTCGTGACGGCGGAGACTAAGAGTTTTGCTTTGGGTTTCCGCCGAGAAAGCGAGAACGGGTAAAAGGTCGGTAATAAGGTTTATACAGAGCAGGGCGGCCGCAGCAACAGGGGACATACCGAAAATAATAATACCGAAAAGAATAGCGATTATTTCTGCCGAGTTGCAGGATATTAAATATTTTACAGAACGGTGAACACTGTCGAAAATTCGGTTGCTTTCCTTTAAAGCGAGTGTAAGGGTAGAAAACTTGTTATCGTTTACTACGAGGTCTGCCGACGCTCTGACTGAATCAGATGCCGTCATACCCAGTGCACAGCCGTAGTCGGCTTCTGCAAGAGCCGCAACATCGTTTACGCTGTCGCAGGTTAAAAGCACACGCTTTCCGCAGCCGTTGAGTGCCTTTACAATACGCAGTTTGTCCTCGGCGGAAATTCGGGAGAAAACTCCGTAACGGTCGATTTTTTCCGAGAGTTCGTCATCCGAAAGAAGGTCCAAATCAGACTTGTCAAGAACCTCGGAATTATCCTTAATAATGCCGAGTTGTTTTGCAACGGCGGCAGCGGTGTTAAGATAGTCGCCCGTAAGCATAACAACCCTGATTCCCTTACGGTTACATTCGGCAATTTCTTTGACCGAGTCAGGGTAAGGAGGGTTTTCAAAGCCTAAAATTCCCACAAAGGTAAGACCGTGTTCAAGTTCCTCTGAATTGGGGTTTGCGGGAATTGTATCAAGCGGTTTAAGGGCGACCGCAAGAACCTTCAAGCCTTCATCGGCAAGGGAGTTTAAGGTATCAAAGGCCGTCTCGGGAAGGTCGTTACATCGCGAGAGAACAATATCAGGCGCACCCTTAATAACGGCATAGGTTTTTGTGTTTATGGAGGTGACCGCAGTCATAAGCATACGGTCGCTCGAGAAGGGCAGTTCGGCAATATGGGGATAAATTCCGTCAATATCTGCCTTGGAAAGTCCGGTGTGCTTTACCGAGGCGCGCTCAATAGCGAGTTCCAATGCGTTGGAGTGCCGCTCGGCGTGTTCCGACTCGTTAAGATTGCTGCAAATAAGAGAAAGGTGTAAAAGGGTTACCGCAGACTCATTAAGCGGGTTATCTTTAAGGCTTAAAATATTCTTACCGTCCGAAAGTTTCAAAAGCTCCATATTTTCATCTGTTAGTATGCCCGTCTTGTCGGTGCAGATGACCGAAGTCCTGCCGATAGATTCAGCAGAGGGGAGATGAGTATAGGTTATATTGCGCTTTTGCATACGGACTGCCGAAAAGGCAACTGCGATAGATAAAACCGTTGTAAGCCCTTTGGGGATTACCGAAACAACCATAGATAAAGCAAGTAAAATATGGGTTAAAAGGGTAGTTTCAAAGCCGTCTTTTGATAGGTTTACTATAACACCAAGGATAAATATCAATATTGCGGCAACAATCGAAATTATTGAAGCAGACCTGCTTATTCGGGCAAGCAGAGACTCCAACGGAGTAGATTTGTTTTTTGTCTGTTTAACTATTGTTTCGGCATGGCCTACCGCAGTTTCCTCGGCGGTTTCGGTAACGATGGCAATAGCTCGTCCACTTTGAACATAACTTCCCGAGAAAACCATATTGTTGCGTTTTGCAAGGGGAGAAATATCCTCATAAAGACTGTCGGCAGATTTTTCAACCGGAACTTGGTCGCCGGTCACCGAAAACTCGTCGCAGATAAAGACATAAGACTCAATCAGACGTCCGTCTGCGCGGATATAGTCACCTGCCGACAGAATCATAATATCTCCGGGAACAAGCTCTGACGATAAAACCGACTGAACGGTGCCGTCCCTTAAAACCGTAGAGTAGGTCTTGTGAGAATTTCTTAAAGAATACACCTTCTGTGTGTTTTTGTAGGTGATAAAGGCACCGGCAAACGAATTTATAAGCACAATAAGAATTATAAGGATAGGCTCGGTCCAATTAGCGCTTTCGCCAAAAAGGGCAACCGCAAAATAGATAAGTGCGATTGCAATAAGAAAAATATTGAGATAACCTACCGATTGTTTCAATAAGACCTTCCAAAAATTGGGCTTTTCAAAATCATGTATTTCATTTTTGCCGTATTCTTCAAGCCTTAGTTTTACCTCGTCGGAGGATAAACCTTGCTCTTTATCGGAATTAAGTTCTGCAATAACACTTGCAGCATCTGAATTGTGCCAAATCAAAAAAATCACTCCTAAAAAGGTATGAAAAAATAACTAAGAATATATAAAAATATTACTATATTTTTCCCAATAAATCAACCCGAAAATTATTGTTTATATTTTCGTAACAATATGTTATAATGATTGTAATTAGTTGAAACGCTCTAAAAGCGTTTCAACCAGCCGCTGTTAAGTGGCTTTAGCAAAATTAAATTATAATATTTAATTTTGCACGACACTCATTTCACAAAATCAAAGATTTTGTGGCGAAACAAAATTGTTTCGCCTAACCTATTTAATTATAATATATTGGTTAGTATTTTAAGGAGAAATTGTGCATTTATGAATTGGACCGAAATAAAGATAAGGGTTAAGACACAAGATATTGAAAAGGCTGCGGCAGTCGCAAATATGGCGGTTCCGTACGGAATATATATTGAAGATTATTCCGACTTGGAGGAGAGGGCTTGGGAAATCGCCCACGTTGATTTAATTGAGCAGGAACTTCTTGATAGGGACAAAAATTTCGGGATAGTACATATTTATATCTCGGAGGAGGACAATGCTGCCGAGGCGATCGGCTATCTTACCGAACTTCTGGGGGCAGACGGCCTTTGGTATGAACTTTGCCATCAAGACGTAAAAGATTCCGATTGGGCAGACGGTTGGAAAAAGTATTTTAAATGCACCCCCGTGGGCAAAAGGCTTCTCATCCGTCCGAGTTGGGAAGAATATGACAAAAACACCGATAGAGTAGTGCTGAGCATCGACCCCGGTGCCGCTTTCGGCACAGGTACCCATGCAACAACCGCCCTTTGTCTCGGCATTTTGGAGGATTATGTGACAAATGAGTCCACCGTGCTGGACATAGGTTCGGGAAGCGGTATTTTGTCGATCGGTTCGGTTCTTTTGGGCGCAAAGAGGGCAGACGGTGTTGATATTGACGCTCAGGCCGTCAAGGTTGCCAAGGAAAATGCCGAAATAAATAGGGTTTCGGAAAAAATAAACTATCAGGTTGGAGATTTGGCAGACAAAATAAGCGGAAAATATAGCATAGTCGTTGCCAATATCGTTGCAGACGTTATTATCAGATTGCTCCAAAATGTAAACTGCTATATGGAAAAAGATGCAGTACTTATTACCTCGGGCATAATTGATACGAGGGAAAATGATGTTACCGAAGCCTTTAAAAAGTTTGGCTTTACAGTTGAAAAAAGGCTTACAAATGACAACTGGTGTGCATTTGTGTGCAGATACAAGGGGTTAGAGTAAATAAACAGAGGAGATTTTTATGCTTGAATTTGAAGAACTGAAATTAAAATTAGAGTCCTTCAAGTCCGACCTTGCCGAACTTAAAGGCGCCATCGGATATGAACTTATAAAAGAGCAGGTTGCAAAACTTGAAGCACAAGCGGCTTCGGAAGGTTTTTGGGACGATGTTGATAATTCACAAGCAGTTCTGCAAAAAACCGCCCAACTTAAAGGCAAGTTTGAGGCGTATGACCGCCTTTGTTCCCTTTATGATGATGCAGAGGTGCTGATTACCCTTGGTAATGAGGACGGTGACCTTTCGATTGTTGACGAGGCTTCTCAAATGGTACAGGAATTTATAAAAACCTTTGAGGAAATGCGTCTTTTGACCCTGCTCACGGGAGAGTATGATAAGAGTAATGCAATTTTAACATTCCATGCAGGCGCAGGCGGTACCGAGGCACAGGATTGGAACGAAATGCTTGTCCGTATGTACACAAAATGGGGCGAAAGCCATTCATTTAAGGTCAGTATGGTGGACTTTTTGGACGGTGATGAGGCGGGACTTAAAAGTGCCGTCCTTCGAATAGAGGGTATGAATGCCTACGGCTTTTTGAAGAGCGAGGCTGGCGTTCACCGCCTTGTAAGAATTTCTCCTTTTGATGCGTCGGGAAGACGGCACACATCCTTTGCATCCCTCGATGTTATGCCCGAAATTGACGATAGCGTTGAGGTTGAAATACGAAGTGAAGATTTAAAAACCGACACCTACCGTGCTTCGGGTGCGGGCGGTCAGCACATAAATAAGACCGATTCGGCGGTCAGAATTACACATATTCCTACCGGCATTGTCGTTGCTTGTCAGAATGAACGCAGTCAGCATCAAAACCGAGAAATGGCAATGAGAATGCTCAAATCCAAACTTATAGAAATAAAGGAAAGAGAACACCTTGAAAAAATTGAGGATATAAAGGGTGTTCAAAAGGAAATTGCGTGGGGTTCGCAAATCCGTTCCTATGTATTTATGCCATATACCCTTGCTAAGGATCACAGAACAGGCTTTGAAAACGGAAATATCAACGCTGTTATGGACGGAGATTTGGACGGATTTATAAATGCTTATTTAAAAGCATCCTCACTTAATGCATTGGAAAGCGAAGGAGAACAATGAAAAAACTAATACCACTTTTGGCAATTGTTTTAGCAGTAGCAATGCTTTTTTGCGGCTGCGAAAACAAGGATATGGGAAGAATAAATTACAATTATAAGATGGAAAAAATAGTTAGTCTTGACAGTTATGCGGTCGAGGTTGACTCTTCTGCCGATATCTATAAGGCTTATTATGACAAAAAAATAAAGGAACTTCTTGTAGGAGATATTTTCGAAGGTGCGATTGAAACGGGCGACATCGCAAACATCGATTATGTAGGAAAGAAGGACGGAAAAGCGTTTGCAGGCGGCACCTCACAAGGATACGACCTGCTAATAGGCTCGGGTTCTTTTATAGACGGTTTTGAGTCGAGTCTAATCGGCGTTACGGTAGGTTCTACGGTTGACATCAATCTGACTTTTCCCGAAGATTACGATGAACAAAGCCTTGCGGGTCAGCCGGTTGTATTTACAGTAACGGTAAATTTCATTACAAGGTCGTTTAGCGAACTTAACGAGGAGACCGCCGCAATCTGCGGATATAAGTCGGTTGACTCCGTGGACAATTTGGCAAAAGAATATGCTAAAGAGACGGCTGCCTGGGATGCTCTTTGCAAAAAGGCGACGGTAGAGAAATTTCCCGAAAAAGAAACTGATATGATTGTGGATTACCTTATATATAAAATGAATGTCGAACTCAACGAGCAGAGTGGTATAAATATACAGTTATATCTGTCATATACAGGCATTAAAATGGACGAGTTAAGGGAAAGTGCAAGAAAAAGCAGCGATGCACAGAGTATGAATACATACTTTGCAATTAGTTACCGTGTTATAGATATGGCGGGAATAAAGATTACAAACAGCCTTATTGACCAAAAGATTAAAGAGTACGACTTAATCGAGGGCGAACAGGTTGATCGAGCCTATTTGGAGGCTATGGTTGTCCACAAAATGGCAGTCGAACTGGTGGGTGAAAAGGCAACAATAAAATAAATTTCCCAGACATAAGATGAAAAAAGGTCGGGGGCATTGAGAATAAAAATAGGCTGTTTTCAAACTTGCAGTCGGCCTTTTTATTGAAAATGTAACCGTAGTAGAAGAAAATGATAAGTAAAGTAGCATTTTTGAAAGATTTTAAGAGCCAAGAACTTAAAGAGACCGAAACCCTTTTGCCGAGCCTCCAACAACAACTTATAGACAGAAAAAAAGATGATAAAAGGGAACAGTCCTTATGTGTGAGGGCTCTTCTTCTCAGAATTTTAAGGGAAATGGGGCACATTGATTATTTTGAGTGTCTTTCCCAAACCCAAAGCGGAAAACCCTATTTAAAAGGGCATCCTGATATTTTTATAAGTTTTTCCCATTCGAAGTCTGCGGTTGCAGTAGCAGTTTCAAACCGCCCCTGCGGAACCGATATTGAAAAAATCAGGAAAACAAGCCCTGCGTTTCGGTCAAGAATAGGGTCAGAAGGTATGTCCGATTACGAACTTTTCAGGATTTGGACGGTGAAGGAAGCATATTTCAAGGCAACCGATATATCGGTTGAAGAAATGCTTAAAATTGAAATCCAAAGCATCGAGCAAAAGGCAGAGATTAAAACCGAAATAATAGATGGATATGTTTTCTCGGGTTTAACACTTAAAGCATAAAACTTTTAAAAATACAAGTGAATTGTGTCGAAAGGAAAAATTTTTTAATAGTGTAATAGAATATCCCTCGGTTAATACTTTTAATGAAAAGTATTAACCGAGGGGATTTTTTATGTATAACAACCGCGTTGTTATTTGTGGGGTAGATACCGCCAAATTGCCTGTTCTTCGTGAAAAGGAAAAAACCGAACTTTTAAAAAAGGTAAGAGAAGGAGATAAAGCCGCCCGAGATTGCTTGGTAGAGGGCAATTTAAGGCTTGTTTTGAGCGTGGTTCAAAGATTTTCTTCCAGAGGCGAAAACCCCGATGACCTTTTTCAAATCGGCTGCATCGGTCTCATTAAGGCGATTGACAATTTTGATATGAGCCAGAATGTGCGTTTTTCAACCTATGCCGTTCCAATGGTTATAGAGTGTCGAAATCCAAGAAAGGATTTTGAAGACTATGACCAGAAAAACCGCATTACAAGAGGCAATTTTGCAACTCTCACGAGACCAAAAAAATACCGAGATTTGCGAGAAACTCAGCGACATTTTAGAGGATATGCCGCTGACCAACTGGACCGACAAGACAATTCGTGACCGAATCGAGCAGTTCTATGAGGATGAGGGGCGTTACCCCACGACTACCGATTTTAAGAAAAAAGGTATGCCGCCGCATCCCGTTTTTAAACACAGGTACAAGGTTAACTTGTCCCAGTGGCTACAGGAAAATTATCCCGTACCCAAAATTACATATGAAGAGCGCAAGGAAAAACACACCAAGGCATTTGTTGAAGAGTATCTGAGACTTCATCCGTCAAGCAGCGATGATTTTGATCACCGTAGACAAAGTGGTGTAATCAGTTGGCGAGGATTGGCACCTTATTACAATGTTACAAGTTGGCATAATCTTCTAAAAACTCTCGACCTACCCGTGCCGAAACCAAACCCCAAAGAACGTGTAAAGCAAAAGTTTAAAGTGATAGTTTCCACCGACCTTGATTTTGAAGCAATGGTAACTCCAAAATGGAGGTACTATAAATGAAATATGCAAGATGGATTTTTTTCGGTATCTCTTT
>JAZNJE010000029.1:0-1554 GCA_045577905.1 Acutalibacteraceae bacterium
GGCAACAACCGCATTTCTTGGGAAATTCAGAACGCACACGCAGTGTTTTGCGGTGGCAAGGGAGAAACTGCACCGGCTACTTATGAAGCACCGGCAACACCTGCAAGCGACTTTGCTATGCTGGATGACACCGACCTGCAATTACCTTTTTGATCGGTAAGTAAATACACACACCGCCCTGCTCCATTGTGGGGTAGGGCGGTTAAGTTATGAAATAGGAGGCAAAATATGTATAAGAAAGTTGGAAGCATTTATTCCACCGAAAACTATGATATGTTCCAAAAGTTGAATGGAAACCGAGCCGTTTTGGATGCACGAAAGGCTTTGATTATTTCGAGTATTCAAGATAGGGGATATATCAGAAATCCCATTGTTGTAAACGAAAAAATGGAAATCATTGACGGTCAAGGAAGGTTTGAGGCACTCAAAGAATTGGGTATGCCTATCGAATATGTTTTTGCAAAGGGCGCAACCATTGCGGATTGCATTGCATTGAATGTAAAGCAAAAAAATTGGAATTTGCGAGATTATGCAAGATGTTATGCAGACATTGGCAACCCCGATTATGTCCTTTTCGTATCTCTGTTTGACAAGTATGAAAACATTGGAGATGCCGCACTTCCTGCCATTGTAGGCACAAGAACAACCGACTCTTCCGCATCTACTTTGATTAGAAACGGAACATTTGAGATTTATGACCCCAAAACCCTTATGGATCGCTTGGACTTTGCCAATAACTGCCTTGGAATTATCGGCAACCAAAACGGAACATCGAGAAGGTGGATTGCTGCAATCAAGTTTTTCTATTTCTTTGACAAGGTTGACAACGATTTATTTTTGAAGAAATTGGAAAAGTACAGAACTCTCATTTATCCCGTTGTCAAGGTTCAACAAGCCGTCGATTGCCTTGGAAAGATTTACAACTATGCAAGAAAGGCCGAAAAGGTTTATTTTGCGGAAGAATTTGACAAGTGGCGAAAAGAAATTAACGAACAATATGGAGTTACTGAATGAACTACCGCCAAATATACGCCAGAAAAGCGGAATGTGAGAAGCGGATAAAAGAGGTGTGTCCCGACATTACAAACGCAAGCGGAATTTACTTTATTCTGCGAGAGGAAAACGGCTTTAAGTTTGGGTACATCGGAAAAGCCAAACATCTCAAAGAGCGACTGGGGCAACACCTTATCGGCTATCAGCACATCGACCTGTCAATCAAAAAGCACGGTCTGTGGAGCGAGGAAAACCCGACAGGATATAAAATCCACTTCCTGCAATTCCCCGAAAGCGAACTGGATGAAAAGGAACGATATTTCATTCAGCGGTATGCAAATGCTGGTTGGCAAATGCGTAATGTGGAGAGCGGCGGGACGAATGGCAAAACGGATATTGCGGATCGCAGACCATCAAAGACCTACCGTGAGGGATTGGCTCAAGGCTACACAAACGCACGGAGAGAGGTCGCCCATTGGTTTTCCCTGCATCTCAATGTGTCAATGAAAAAGCCGACAAAGAAAAGTCGGAGGCCAAGCGGTCTTAGGAAGACAAATTATT
>JAZNJE010000030.1:0-1638 GCA_045577905.1 Acutalibacteraceae bacterium
TCCTTAGTTCGTTTAATTCTAACTCATATTCTTTTATGTGACGATAACTTTTAGGCATAAAAATTCCTCCTATGGTAGTTGTTTTAATTCTGCCATAGGAGGTCTCTTTTTTCTATTGTCCGTTTTTACTGGTCTTGTGCATTGGGCTATATCTTTTTGTTTTTATCGGGTTAGTCGAACATATCCTTAATCTTATCAAAGAAAGATTTTTTTGTTTTGTAGTTTTTATCGTCACTCTTCTCATCGAATGACCTTAAAATCTGCTTCTGCTCTCGGCTCAGGTCACGGGGGATTTCAACCACTATTTTTACATATTGGTCGCCTTTACCCGAATAGCCCTGTCTTTTAATGCCCCGTCCGCGAAGGCGGATTTCGTCGCCGGGCTGTGTTCCCTCCCGAAGATCAAATTTAACCTTTCCGTCAAGGGTTGGCACCTGAATTTCGTCACCGAGCGCCGCTTGAACAAAGGTAACGGGCAATTCACAATAGACATCGCTTCCCTGTCTCTCAAAAATCGGGTGGGGTCGGACGTTTACCATTACGATAGCATCGCCCGAAGGTCCTCCGTTTACTCCGCTGTTGCCCTCGCCGACTATCTTGAAACCTTGACCGTCATCAATTCCCTCCGGAATATCGACATCACGCTCAAAGGTGCGTCTTATCTTGCCCTTTCCCTGACATTTTTTGCAGGGGTGTTCTATGGTTTTGCCCTTTCCTTGGCATCGGTCGCAAGCACTTTGGGTCTGCATAATACCGAAAGGTGTTCTTTGCTGAACCGTTACCCTTCCCGTGCCTCTGCACGCCGAACAGGTAACGGGGCTTGTGCCATTTTCTGCTCCCGAACCGTCACAGTCGGGGCAGTTTTCAATTCGGGTTATTTTTATTTTCTTTGTGCAGCCTTTTGCTGCCTCCTCAAAGGATATGTTTATCTCGGTTTCAACATCGGTGCCTCTGCGAGGAGCGTTGGGATTTGCTCCACGTCCTCCACCGAATCCGCCGCCGAACATAGAGCCGAAAATATCGCCGAGGTCAAAATCAAAACCACCGAATCCGCCGCCGAAGGGGTTTCCTCCTCCGCCTGCGCCGAAGTTTGGGTCAACCCCCGCATGACCGAACTGGTCGTAACGAGCACGTTTGTCCTTATCCGACAAGACCGAATATGCCTCGTTTACCTCTTTAAACTTCTGCTCCGCTTCCTTGTCGTCGGGGTTGGTATCGGGATGATACTTCATAGCAAGTTTTCGGTATGATTTTTTGAGTTCATCCTCGGTAGCACCTTTTTGTACGCCGAGCACCTCGTAATAATCGCGTTTGTCTGCCACAATAATCTCCTTAAGGGAAAGGCCTTTTAAAGCCTTTCCCTTTAATTATATATTTGTCCGAAGGACACCTTACTTTTGCATTTTGCGCTTTGCGCTTTGCATTTAATAAGGCCTCGCCTTATTTGTTCTCGTCAACGTCGGTATAATCGGCGTCGTAAACGTTGGGGTCGGCACCCGCATCGGTACCTTGGGCTGCCTGCTGGGCTTCTGCCGCCGCCTTATAAAGTTTTTCGGAAACGGCATAAACCTGCTTTTGAAGTTCTTCTTGCTTTGCCTTAATGGCTTCAAGGTCTTCTCCCTTTAAAGCCTCTTTAAG
>JAZNJE010000031.1:0-8924 GCA_045577905.1 Acutalibacteraceae bacterium
GAAAAAGGAGTTGAGAAAATGTTTGATAAAATCTGTCTTGCTTTAATTATCATCGGAGCTTTAAACTGGGGCCTTGTTGGTATCTTTCAATTCGACTTGGTAGCATGGCTTTTCGGCGGCACCGCCGCAATAATCAGCAGAATTGTTTACACAGTTATCGCTCTTGCAGGCATTTGGTGTATTTCATTACTGTTTAGAAGAAGCCACGAGGTATAAACATGAAAAACTCTTTACTGATGTAAAGAGTTTTTTCTTTTTTGTCGGCAATGCCGACACTGAAACTTCTTCACTATTCACTATTACTTATCACTTGCCAAAATCGACAGTAGAGAATAGTGAAAAGTGAAGAGGTAATAGTGGAAAAGTAAAATCGACAAGTCTCACGCGAAACTTGTCGATTTTTGGCAGGGGTGGCAGGGTACTCTGCGTCGGTAATTTTTTGGCCGTTGCGAACGGTTGCCCAAAAAATTTACCTTACTCGAGACTTTGGCAGACCAAAAAGCCTATCGCGGCTTTTTGACTGCGTCGCCGAACCAGGTTCTCATCCTGCCGCACCTTGTAAAAAAATAAAGAGACCACACCAAGTGGTCTCTTTATTTTGGCAGGGGTGGCAGGATTCGAACCTACGAATGACGGAATCAAAATCCGTTGTCTTACCGCTTGACGACACCCCTATATTAAATTTAACAAAAAAAGTGGGGTGGATAATCGGAGTCGAACCGACGACCTCCAGAGCCACAATCTGGCGCTCTAACCAACTGAGCTATATCCACCGTACACGAGCAATATTATATCTGTTAAGTTTGTATTTGTCAACAAAAATTTAATTAAAAGATAAAATAATTATAAATAGGAAACCGTTATGACTTATTTATAGTTTAAAGTCTTCGGGAGTAAAGTTTGAGACTATGTCATTTGATACGGGAACTCTTTTAAGAGGGTCATATTTATATTTAGCGCATTTTTCGAATTTATTAACAAAACCTTTTTTTATACAAAACACTTCGTCGGAATATTCAAGATACTGGCCATTTATACAATACGAACAGTACTTCTCTTGTTTTTTGTTGAATTTAAGTTTTTTCATAGATTACCTCTGAACTAATTGACTTACTAACTTTGTATCTACATAATATCACATATTTCAGATTTTTTCCATACTTTTTTGTTTTACTGTAATTATAAGGGTTATTGCCATAAAAATGAGGGCAATCGAAAAGGGAAAAGATATAAGTTTAATACTGCTTAACAAACTATTATTGAAAGAGATGGTGGGAATTGATACTGCAAACACCTTTATAAGAATTTTTGTAATAATGGCAGATAAAAAGCCCGCCATAATTTTAACTATTACAAATTTTATGTAGTTTATTTTTATGTTTTTAACTGCCGATAAAACCTGAAAATGCACACAAAATCCTGAAAATACGGTGAGAAAGGCGATAAATGGAATACTTTTGCTTGTTAACATTACTCCGTTACTCACTTCTAACAAGGATACAATTGTTGTTATGAGTTTAATTTTACCGTTCAACTCAATTATACCTATAACCGAAGAAAATAGAATTACAAATCCGCATATATGAATTATTGACTCCGCCCCTTTGGCGACCGATTCTACAAATATGTCTGTTATTGGCTTGTCGTTTATTTTAATTTCTTTTTGTAGTGATTTTTCTTTTCTTTCAAAAACTGACATAACAAGGCAGATAATTAGAGACGTAATTGTGTTAGAAGCGAATAACACATATCCTAGTTCTCGGCTTTTGAGAATTGTAGAGCCAATACCTATTATCATAAATGCAGGTCCTGCATTAACCGAATAATACAGCATTCTCTGTGCCGTATTTTTGCTTATTGAGTTGTTGTCATATAATTCAGATACAAGTCTTGCTCCGACAGGAAAACCGCCGAAAAGCGAAATTAAAAAGGCACAAAAGGCTCTACCGTTAATTCCGAACATCCTAACAGACACTGGATTCATTATTTTTTCAAAATACTGACAAAAATCACTGGAAAAGAGAAAGATTGCAAGAACACTGAACGGAAAAAGAGAGGGGATTATCACCTCCGAACAGATTATTAAGCCCTTGCAGGTGCTTTCTGTAATCTCTTTAGGATTTAATACGAACAAGGTCATTAACATTACAGATGCGCATCCTACCAAAATTCTTTTAATCATATAATCACCTGTAAAATATATGAATCGGTGTTCTTTAATATCCGCATTAACATATATTTTAAAGAGGTGTGATATTGATGAGCGATGATACTAAAAAGGATATTCTAAAAGAAATTTACAACTCTGAAATTCCATATCTCGCGGTAGGGAACGGGGCTCATATTGAACTGTATTCAAACAAAAAATTGTCACTTGACGGCAACTTTTCGGTGCTTGAATATTCAGATACTTGCATTATATTAAAACTTAAAAAAAATTGCCTACAAATAGTGGGTACCGGACTTAACATTTCTAGTGTTAGCGAAGCATTAATTGTTATTTGCGGAGAAATTTTATCGTTAGAATTCATAAATAGGGAGTAATATGAGCATTTTAGATATTTTTAAGTGGTTTT
Source organism: Acutalibacteraceae bacterium (assembly GCA_045577905.1). Lineage (GTDB taxonomy): Bacteria > Bacillota > Clostridia > Oscillospirales > Acutalibacteraceae > SFWF01. Next base: position 2,577 of record JAZNJE010000031.1, read on the forward strand.
CGGGTTATGTAGATATTACTGTTTTTGGGGAAAGTGCACCCCTTTTTTTGAATTTCTTAATTAAAAATTCTGTTAAGGTGTGGAACGTTAGAAAAATATCAGGCGGTATTTCAATTACTCTTTTACTAAAAGATTTTAAGATTTTGCCGAAACTCAGAAGGCAATTTAAACACAAAATCAAAATACGGCACACAAAATTTTCGGGATTTCCAAAAAAGATAATGCAACTTTTAAAACGGAAAAGTCTAATTTTAGGCGTTGCATTCTTTATAATTATTCATTTTACGTTATCTCAGTTTATTTGGAACATTGAAATAGTCGGAAACCAAACTGTTTCTGACAGTGAGATAATTAAGGCATATACAAGTTTGGGAGTATATGGCGGTATGCCGAGACAGCAACTTGATTCATATCGTTTAAGGGACAGATTGCCACTCTTAATTAAAAATATCTCATGGTGTTCATTTAACCTTGAAGGCACAAAACTGACAATAAATATAACGGAAGTTCAAGAATTTGACAAAACCAACAAGAAAACATATTCTAACCTAATTTCTAAGGCGGACGGTATAATTAAATCGGTCGATATTACAAGTGGAAATCAAATGGTATCGGTCGGTACTGTTGTTAAAAAAGGAGACATACTCGTTTCGGGAGCACCCGTTTTAAACTCTCAGCAATTTGTAAGTTCGGTTGGAAAAGTTTTGGCAGAAACAAATAGAAAAATCACTGTAAATATTCCTAAATCAAAGACTGTTTATACAAAAAACGGCAGAACAGAAAAAAGAGGAGTTATAAGTCTCTTCGGCTTTTGTTTGCCCTTGTATCTCAACTCAATAGATTTTGATGCTGAAACCGAAATTAACGAAAAAAATCTAAAATTTTTGGGTAAACCGTTACCTATCAAATATACAGAACGTACATTCTACGAAATTTTAAAGGAAGACTATATCCGAGATAAAGATGCAGCCCTAAACGATGCAAAGGCATTGTTGTTACAAGATATTAAAAAATATAAAATAAATGAATTTACTCTATTATCATACAATATTATTGAAAATACCGATGATTTTACAGTAATTTTCGAATGTAAATGTATTGAAGATATAACAGAATATCAAAAAATAAACGTTTCAACATAAAAATTGAAAAAATATATAAAGTATGATATAATATGAATTATTAAAAGTCGGTTGGTGATAAATACGGAAGAAGTAATAAACATTGAAAGAATGGAACAAATTGCAGACTTGTTTGGAAATTTTGATGAGAATATTTTAAAGATTGAAAAATATTATGGTGTATCAATCACGTCTCACGGCAGTTATATTAGAATTAAGGGCGAACCTGAGCAGGTTTCTTCTGCTATTCGCGCGGTAAACGGTCTGCTCACAATGATAAATAAGGGAGAGGCCTTGACCGATCAAAGTGTCGATTATGTATTTAGCCTTGTATCCGAGGGAGAAGAGGAAAAACTTTCGTCTTTTTTAGGTTCCGACTGCGTTTGTATTTCTGCAAAGGGACGACCGATAAAGGCAAAGACCGTAGGCCAGAAAAAATATCTTGATGCAATAAAATTAAATACCGTAACAATAGCGGTAGGACCGGCAGGAACGGGAAAAACCTATCTTGCGGTCGCAATGGCGGTAAAGGCTTTTCGCTCAAAAGAGGTTGACCGTATTATACTAACAAGACCTGCTGTTGAAGCAGGCGAACGGCTCGGTTTTTTACCGGGCGACCTACAACAAAAGGTAGATCCCTATCTGCGTCCGCTTTATGATGCTCTTTTTGATATGCTTGGTGCAGAAAACTTTAAAAGATGTCAGGAACGAGGAGACATAGAGGTTGCACCGCTTGCCTATATGCGCGGGCGAACCCTTGACGATAGTTTTATAATTCTTGATGAAGCACAAAACACAACGCCTGAACAGATGAAAATGTTTTTGACTCGTTTAGGATTTAATTCAAAGATTGTCGTAACCGGAGATATAACGCAAATTGATTTGCCCGACGGTAAAAAATCAGGTCTTACCGACGCTGTAAGCGTATTAAAAGGGGTCGAAGATATTTCTATAATTAAACTTTCATCAAAAGACGTAGTCAGACACCGTCTTGTCCAAAGTATAATCAACGCTTACGAAAAAAGAGATTCAGCGAGGAAAAAATAATGCATATTATAAACATCAGTAATGAACAAGAAATAACCCTTTCGTCCGACCTTGATTCACTTATCAATTCAGCCGTCCTATCTGTTTTAGATTGTGAAAAATTTAGTGACGATGCCGAGGTAAATGTTACTCTTGTCGATGGCGAAAAAATTAAAGCGCTAAACAACGAGTTTAGAAATATTGATAAAGAAACCGACGTGCTTTCTTTTCCTCTCGGTGAAGACGGAGTATATGACATCAATCCCGAGAACGATGCCTTTATGCTTGGAGATGTTGTAATTTCGGTTGACAGAGCCCTAAAACAAGCCGAAGAATTCGGCCATAGCATTGAACGGGAAATCGCATATCTAACCGTACATTCTGTTCTTCATTTGCTCGGTTTCGACCATATTGACGAAGGCGAAAATAAAAAGATTATGAGAGCAAAAGAAGAGGCCGCGTTAGAGGTAATTGGACTGAATTTTAGAAGCGAGGGAATCTAATGGGTACAAAATCAGCATTTATTTCTATTGTGGGAAGACCGAACGTCGGTAAATCATCAATTATAAATAAAATTCTAGGTCAAAAAATATCAATTGTTTCGGACAAGCCACAAACCACAAGAACCAGAATTATGGGAGTAAAAACTCTTGGCGAATCACAGTTTGTCTTTGTAGATACACCGGGTTTTCACAAGCCAAGAAATATACTTGGAGAAAATATGATTAAGGCGGTAGGAACGGGACTTTCGGATGTTGACGGTGTTCTTTTTGTTGTTGAGGCAAAACCTAAATTCAACCTTGATAAAGATAATTTGCCTTCCGCCGAACTTGAACTTATAAAGGAAATCAAGAGGCGAAATTTGAATGCGATCCTTTTGATAAATAAAATTGATTTATTGGAAGACAAGAGCGAACTCTTGGAGATTATTTCCGCATACAATAAAAAATTTAACTTTGAGTCGGTAGTTCCGGTTTCTGCAAAGACGGGAGATGGGCTTGATATTGTTATAAATGAGGCTTCAAAATGGCTAAAAGATTCTGTTCACTATTTTGATTCCGAAGAAGTGACAGATCAGAGTGAACGATCAATGGTTGCGGAAATGATAAGAGAGAAACTGCTTCGTTCCCTTATGAGTGAAGTTCCTCACGGTATTGCCGTTGATATTGAGAGAATGTTTGAACGTGACAATGCTGAAGGGGAACCTATATTAGAGGTTGAAGCAACAATTTATTGCGAAAAAGAATCTCATAAAGGAATTGTTATAGGAAAAGGCGGCGAAATGCTCAAAAAAATAGGCTCTTGTGCAAGAAAAGATATTGAAAGATTTTATGGTATAAGAGCGTCGGTTAAGTTGTGGGTTAAGGTTAAGGAAGATTGGAGAAATCGTGCGGGAATTATCCACGGTTTCGGACTTGACTAATTATTACCTATTATAAATTTATAACTTGCTCGCAAAATACTATTAGAATTTATTTTGCGGAGGCAGTTATGATAAGCGATTTATATTGGCAGGAATTTTTAAAGAACGGCTCGGTTTATAACTATCTCAGATACACCGATGCACTTATGAAGGAAGGTAAACTCAATGACCGAATCGGAGAGATTTACGGTGGACGCCCTGATTATTCGGGAACAAATGATAGGTGAAAGCGACAAGCTTATCACTATGCTTTCTCGTGACAAGGGTGTTATTAAGGCTTATGCTTCAGGAGCAAGAAGTATCAAGAGTAAAAAGGGTGCCGCCACAAGCCTTCTTTCTTATTCTTCTGTAACGTTACAGAAGAAAGGCGATACATACAGAATTTCCGAAGCGTCTCCGATAGAGGTATTTTTTAAGGCAGGAAATGATATTGAAGCACTTTCGTTAGCGCAGTATTTTTGCGAACTTTGTATTTATCATGCGCCTAATAGCGAAAATTGTGAGGCTGTATTGAGGCTGACTTTAAATTCGCTTTATTTTCTTTCGGAAAAAAAGAGGAATATTTTTATTTTAAAGGCCATATTTGAACTTCGGCTCATGGCGTTAACCGGTTATCAACCTAACCTTATTGCTTGTAATAACTGTGCAAAATACGAAGATAGTTTGATGTATTTTGATACAAACGAAGGTTGTCTTTACTGTAAAGACTGTCACGAATATAATAGTGAGTGTGCTCTTATAAATTTAACATTGCTCACTTGTTTAAGGCATATTGTTTACTCGGATTTTTCAAGACTGTTTGCATTTACCGTACCCGACGATGCGGCAGTTGCTTTATCTTCGATTACCGAGAGATATCTTATGAATAAGACAGAACAAAAACCTAAAACTTTAAGTTTCTTTAATTCATTATTTAAGGATATATAAATTATGTATGATAGAGAAAAATATCTAAATTCAATCGATTTTCCCGATGTTTTGAAACTTCTTTCAAATGAGGCAACACTTTTGGCGGCAAAGAAAGAAGCGTTATGTTTGGAGCCGTACTGCGATTATGACAGTGTTTTAGATTCACTTAAAAAGACCGAAGACGCCTTTCTTTTAACGGCAAAATTTTCTTCGCCATCGTTTGGTACACCAAGTGACCCGAAGCCATTGCTTTCGCGTTCGGAAATGGGGGCTATTCTTGGCATATCAGAACTTTTAAATGTTGCTGACGCTCTTTATACAATCCGTATATTAAAGCAGTGGAGAGATGATATTTCGACAGATTTAGTCACATCTTTGGACGAACTTTTCTCCTGCCTTGTGCCCAACAAATATCTTGAAGACAAAATACATTTTGCCATTAAAAGCAATGAAGAATTAAATGATTCGGCTTCGGTAAAACTTGCTGAAATCAGACGAAAAATTAAAGGTGTTTCGGCCAGCATTAAGGATAAACTTGATGCAATTGTAAGAAGCAATACCAAGTCCAGATACTTACAGGATGCAATAGTAACCCAAAGAGACGGCAGATTTGTCGTTCCCGTTAAAAGTGAATTCAAATCGGAAATTTCAGGTATTGTTCACGATACCTCATCATCCGGTGCGACCTTATTTATTGAACCTATGAGTGTTGTTGAGGCAAATAATGAACTTAGGGTACTGGCATCCCGAGAGCAGGAGGAGATTGACAGGATTTTAGCAGAACTTTCTGCTGAGGTTTCATCTTTTGCTACATCTATTCTTAATTCATTTAACGTTGCGGTAGAGTTAAACCTAATTTTTGCAAAGGCATCTCTTGCCTATAAAATGAAGGCGAGCGTTCCCGTAATGAACAACAAAGGGAAAATTGTGCTAAAAAACGCAAGACATCCTTTAATTGATGCAAAAAAGGTAGTTCCTATCTCTGTTTCTCTCGGCGGAGAATATAACACCCTTGTTATAACAGGACCAAATACTGGCGGAAAAACCGTAACCTTAAAGACAATAGGGCTTTTGACTACAATGGCAATGTGTGGCCTTATGATACCCGCCGACGATAAAAGTGAGATTTCGTTCTTTGACAGAATTTTGGTTGACATAGGAGACGAGCAGAGCATTGAACAATCACTTTCAACCTTTTCTGCTCACATTGTTAACATAGTTAAGATTCTCGACGAGGCTCCAAACAATTCTCTTGTATTACTTGACGAACTTGGCGCAGGAACCGACCCCGTAGAGGGGGCTGCCCTCGCAAAATCTATCCTGATACGCCTGTCCTTACTTGGCGCAAAAACGGTAGCAACGACCCATTATGCAGAACTGAAAAGTTACGCCCTTGAAACCGACAAGGTTGAAAATGCATCTTGCGAATTTAATGTTGAAACACTTGCACCGACATATAAACTTCTAATTGGAGTTCCGGGCAAGTCAAACGCATTTGCAATCGCAGGTAAACTTGGCATTGACCAAGGCATCATAGATAATGCAAAATCTTATATTTCGGATGATAATCTGCGTTTTGAATCAGTTGTTGAGGCTCTGCAAAAGGCTCGTCAGGATGCCGAAAATGAAAGGGAGCAAGCAATAAAGAATAATAATGAGGCATTGCGTTTAAGGAAAGCAGCCGAAAGTGAATTATCGCTTGCTGAACAGAATAAAGCAAAAATTCTTGAAAAGGCAAAAAATGAGGCTTCATACATTATTGACGACGTTAGATTCAAATCTAATAAACTTTTATCCGAACTTGAAACCGCTAAAAAAGAGATAAATGCACAAAATGCTACCGATATGGTTTCGAAAGCAAAGCAATCG
>JAZNJE010000032.1:0-18519 GCA_045577905.1 Acutalibacteraceae bacterium
GAATTATAATATTTATTGCAAGAGGGATATATGCAAAATAAAAGAAATGACCATCCGAGACTGTCGGAAGTTTTCGGATATTCCAGCAGAATAGCCGAAATTTTGCCTAAAATATACGGTAGAACCCCCACCGCCTGTATAAACACATACGGTTGTCAGCAAAATGTATCGGACAGTGAGCATATAAAGGGTATGCTTGTAAATATGGGTTATGAAATAATTGAAGAATCCGAGCGGGCCGATTTTATTCTTTTCAATACCTGTGCGGTTCGCGCTCATGCCGAAGACAGGGTTTTTGGCAACATAGGAACGACAAAGCAATTGAAAAAAGACCGCCCGAATACCCTGATTGCGGTATGCGGTTGTATGGCCCAACAGAGTACGGTTGCTGACCGTATCAAAAAAAGTTATCCTTATGTTGACATTGTCTTTGGCACCCATGTTGTTCACCGTTTGCCTGAGTTTATTTATAAGCGAATTACCGGTTCGGGAAGAATATTTGAACTTTCGGATGCTGAAAACGATATTATAGAGGGTATTCCCGTTTATCGCGACCGCCCGTTCCACGGATGGCTGCCCATTATGCACGGCTGCAACAATTTTTGCACATACTGCATAGTGCCATATGTCAGAGGCAGGGAGATTTCCCGCCGTGAGGAGGATATTATCGCCGAAGCACAACAGATGGTTAAGGCAGGATATAAAGAGATAACTCTGCTCGGACAAAATGTTAATTCCTACGGAAAGGGAATGGAAAATAACGTAAACTTTGCAGGACTTTTGCGTAAGATAAATGCAATTGAGGGCGATTTCAGGATACGTTTTATGACAAGCCATCCGAAGGATTGCACCATTGAACTTTTGGACACCATTGCCGAATGCGATAAGGTTGAAAGGCATCTTCATCTGCCATTCCAATCGGGAAGCGACCGAATTTTAAAGGAAATGAACCGTCGGTATGACAGTGCAACATATATTAACCTTATAAATGAGGCCAAAAAGAGAATACAAGGGGTTACCTTTACAAGTGATGTAATAGTCGGTTTTCCCGGTGAAACATATGATGACTTTAAGGAAACCCTAAACCTTGTAAAAGAGGTAGGATTCTCGTCTTTGTTTACCTTTATCTATTCTCCGCGGGAGGGTACGCCGGCGGCATCTATGCCCGACCCCGTGAGCCGCAAGGAAAAGGGAATATGGTTTTCGGAACTGTTAAAGGTGCAGGAGGAGATTTCAAAGGCTCAAAACGAGGCCCTTGTAGGAAAAACATACCGTGTGCTTTGTGATGAAAAATTGGCAAACGGAAAACTTGTCGGAAAAAGCAGTTCTGCCGAGCAGATTGAGTTTTCAGGAGACGATTCTCTTATAGGACAGTTTGTAAATGTAAAAATTGACCGTTTTACAAATGTTTTAGAGGGTACAAAAGTTTAAAATAAATGTTGGGAGATATAAAATGGACGTAATTCAACTTGCAAGACAACTCGGTGCCGCTATCCAGCAGAGCGAGGAGTACAAAAATTATATTGCCGCAAAGGAACAAAACGATGCTGATGAGACCCTGCAAAAGCAGATTGCTGAATTTAATCTTTTGAAGATGCAGTATGATACAGAAATGGAAAAGGACGACCCCTCCAAGGATAAGATAAAGGAAATTAACGAGAAGATAACCGCCCTTTACAACCAAATTATGTCAGGGGAGTCGATGGCGGCTTATAATGTTGCATACAATACCTATAATGAACTTTGCTCCAAGGTAAGCAATATTCTTCTTATGTGCGAAAACGGGGAGGATCCCGACACTTGCGAACCTTCTGCCTGCACGGGCAACTGTTCTTCCTGTGGAGGATGCCACTGATTTAGAAAGTAAAAGTATATAAACACGCGAAGGGAATGAAATAAATGGCAGACCTTTCTCCTATGATGAAACAATATATGGAGATAAAGAGTCAAAACGAGGACAGCCTGCTCTTTTTTAGACTCGGCGATTTTTACGAAATGTTTTTTGATGACGCAAAGATTGCGGCAGAAGAACTTGATTTAGTCCTGACCGGAAGAGATTGCGGTCAAGAGGAGCGCGCCCCTATGTGCGGCGTGCCTTATCACAGTTGCGAGTCTTATATTGCACGTCTTGTTCAGATGGGCTATAAGGTTGCCATTTGCGAGCAGACCGAAGACCCTGCGACGGCAAAGGGACTTGTTAAAAGAGAGGTTATACGAGTTATAACACCCGGCACGGTAATCGAGGACAGTATGCTTGACGAGGCAAAATATAATTTTCTTTCGTCCATTGTAATATCAAAAGAAGGTTTTGCTGTTTGTTTTGCCGATATTTCTACGGGAAAGAGCCTGGTTACCGAAATTATAGGGGAGGATGCCGAACAAAGGCTTATAAATGAACTTTCTCGTTTTGCCCCTACCGAAATTGTTACAAACCGTGATATAGAACTTCATCCCGCCGTATATAACTACATAACCGGGACCGAAGGTCTTATGCTGACCGTTCGTGAAAAGAGTTTTTTTGATTCTGCCGAAGCCGACCAAATTATCAAAAGGCAGTTTAATGTTATAAGCCCCGAAAATTTGGGAATTCCTGCACAAAGCGGTGCGGTAATTGCACTCGGTTCTGCGCTTCGTTATCTTTATGAAACCTGTGCAAACCGAAGCATTTCCATTATCGAGGCAGAGTATTATTCGGCAAGCGAGTATATGTATCTTGATTATACTGCCGTTCGCAATCTTGAACTTACCGAAACTATGCGAACAAAGAGTAAAAAAGGTTCCCTTTTATGGGTGCTTGATCATACAAAGACGGCTATGGGAAAGAGAATGCTCAGAAGTTGGGTCGAACAGCCTCTTATAAGTTTTAATGCCATAAACGAACGCCTAAATGCGGTAGAGGAACTTTATGACGATACCGTTTTAAGGGGAGAATTAACCGAATATCTCGGCGGAATTAAAGACCTTGAAAGACTGCTTGCAAGGGTTGTATATGGCACTGCGACGGCTCGTGACCTAAGGGCAATAGCCGAGACCTGCAATCGGTTACCCCTTGTAAAATCGGCACTGTCATCAGCAAAAACAAAACTTTTGACAAGCCTCTGCAACAATCTTGATACATTAGAGGATATTGCCGGACTGATTGATGAAAATATTGTGGACGAGCCTCCCGCGATAGTACGTGAAGGCGGAATGTTCAAGGCATCTTCTTCGGAAGAACTTGCCGAACTTATAAACATAATCGAAAACGGTGCAGGCATTATTTTGGAGATTGAAAACCGCGAAAAGGAGCGTACGGGAATCAAAACCCTTAAAGTTCGCTACAATAAGGTTTTCGGATATTATATTGAGGTGTCAAATTCCTTTAAGGATATGGTGCCGGAAGATTATATAAGAAAGCAGACCCTGACAAACGGAGAACGCTTTATCACCGAGGAATTAAAGGTGTTGGAGGCTCGCATAATCGGGGCAAAGGACCGCAGAGAAAGTCTTGAATATCAAATGTTCGAGACCCTTAGAAAGGCAGTAGCAAACGAGTTGGTCCGTTTTCAGACCTCGGCTGAGTGCATAGCAAAGATAGACGCTCTTTGCTCTCTTGCTCATACAGCGGTTAAAAACGATTATGTCCGACCCAAAATGAATGACGATGGTATAATCGACATAAGAAACGGCAGACATCCCGTTGTTGAAAGGGTAATAAATACCCCCTTTGTTGCCAACGATACATATTTGGACCGAAAAAATGACCGTTGTGCCGTTATAACCGGACCGAATATGGCGGGCAAGTCAACCTATATGCGTCAGGTTGCTTTAATTACCCTGATGGCACAGATAGGTTCGTTTGTGCCTGCCGAATCGGCAAATATCGGTATTGTGGATGCCATTTTTACAAGGGTGGGTGCATCCGATGACTTGGCTTCGGGTCAGTCAACTTTTATGGTTGAAATGAATGAGGTTGCAAATATTATAAAGCACGCTACTAAAAACAGTTTGCTTATTTTGGACGAAATAGGCAGAGGAACCTCTACCTTCGACGGAATGTCAATAGCAAGGGCGGTGCTTGAATATGTTGTCGATAAGAAAAAACTTGGTGCAAAGGCGCTTTTTGCCACCCATTACCACGAACTTACCGAGATGGAAAATGAACTTACGGGCATAAAAAATTATAATATTGCGGTTAAAAAGCGTGGCGACGATATAATATTCCTCAGAAGGATTGTAAGAGGCGGTGCCGATGACAGTTACGGTATAGAGGTTGCCCTTCTTGCGGGTATTCCCTCAACCATAACCGACCGTGCAAAGCAAATTCTCAAAAAGACACTTGAAGAGGGAATAACTGTAACAAAAACCGTTAAAGAGAGTGATTTGCAACTGCCCGTTGAATTTAGTGTTTCAAGCGAATTATTGGACGAACTTCGGATAATAGATGTAAACACCCTGACCCCAATAGAATGTATGGGCATTCTGTCTGACCTTTCAAAGAGGGCAAAAGAAGTATAAGCGGCATGCTTTAAGGAGGTTTTTATGGCCGATATAAGAGTTTTACCAAAATCTGTTGCCGAGTTAATTGCGGCAGGAGAGGTTGTTGAGCGCCCCGCATCGGTTATAAAGGAACTTTGTGAGAACGCTATTGATGCGGGTGCTACCAAAATCACAGTAGAAATTCAGCGTGGCGGAATCACCTATATGAGGGTAACCGATAACGGTTGCGGAATTAAATCAAAGGAGGTTCCTACCGCCTTTTTACGTCATGCAACCAGCAAAATAAAAGACGAGAATGACCTTTTAAAAATAGGAACGTTGGGATTCAGAGGGGAAGCACTTGCCTCAATAAGTGCGGTTAGTAAGGTTGAAATGCTTACCAAGAGCCGCGAGGAAGAAATTGGTACCCGTTATGTAATAGAGGGCGGAGAGCAAAAAGAATATGACCAGGCAGGATGTCCTGACGGAACGACAATAATAGTCCGAGATATCTTTTATAATATTCCCGCCCGAATGAAATTCCTTAAAAAGGATGTTTCGGAGGCCATGGCAATCGCTACCGTTATGGACGATATTGCACTCGGAAATCCGAGCATTGCCATTAAATTTATCAAAGACTCTAAAACGGTAATTACTACAACCGGAGACGGCAAACTAAAATCTGCAATTTATACCGTTTTGGGCAGAGAATTTTCTCAAACTCTTATTCCCGTAGATACCGAAACGGGAGGAATAAGGGTGTGGGGTATGATTTCTAAACCCGTTTACAGCCGATCTACACGTTCGGCACAGTATTTCTTCCTGAACGGCAGAGTTATTCGTTCTGCCGCCGCGTCTAAGGCACTTGATACCGCTTTTAAAAATTCTGTTATGGTAGGAAAATTTCCCGCCTGTGTTTTGAATATTGAACTTGCACTTGAAAAGGTAGATGTAAATGTTCATCCCGCAAAAACCGAGGTAAGATTTCTCGATGACAAGGCATTTTTTGAAGCGGTATATTATGCAGCAAAGAATGCTATTATGCAGGGAGATTCACGACCCGAACTTGCCTTAAAGACCCAGACCGTCAATAAGCCCAAAACCGTATCTCCTTTCGCAAGAATAACGGCAGAGGAATTCAGGAAAATGGGTGAGGCTTCCGCAACACCGGCCGAAAAGGCATATCGGGATGTTATGTATAGCCAGCAGTCTTTGAGCGCCAATAAAACCCCCGCTTTTACAGAGCCTGTCAAAATAAATAAAATAGAGGAAAAGACACCCTTGAAGGTTGAGTCTTTTAAGGAAGAGCCTCGTTTTGAGGAGATAGTTTCCGAACAGAAGTGCTTTATTACAAAGGCCGAGGATGAGACCCGAAATTTTACATATTCCGATAAAGAAACATTGGAAATTAAGTATATCGGAGAGGCATTTAAGACCTATATAATAGTCGAGTGGCAGAAAAACATCTACTTTATAGATAAACACGCCGCCCACGAAAGGATACTTTTTGAAAAACTTAAAAAGGAACGTACGGCAGAGCCTCAAATGCTGATTGCTCCTATCAGCGTAACACTTTCTCACGATGAGTACAGAGCCGTAACTGAAAATCTTTCACTACTTAATGAAGCAGGTTTTGTTATTGAGGAGTTCGGCACGCGTTCGGTGCTTGTACGTGCCGTGCCGGTCGAACTTGCGGCAGAGGATATAATGAACCTCACGTTGGAGGTTGCCGATAGCCTTATAAAAAGCGGTACTGTTGAAAACGAAAAACTTAATGACCTTTTCCATAGGGTTGCCTGCCGTGCCGCAATAAAGGGCGGAAATGACCAGTCGCCCGAAGAACTTTTGGCTCTTGCCGAAAGAATTTTAGGTGATAAGGATATCATGTACTGCCCCCACGGTCGTCCTGTTGCCTTCTGCTTAAAGAGAAGCGAACTTGAAAAGCAGTTCGGCAGAATCAATTAAGAGGACGCGGTATGAAAAAAATAGTTGCAGTTGTGGGTCCTACCGCATCAGGTAAAACCGCACTTTCGGTAGCCCTTGCCAAAAGACTTGACGGCGAGATAATATCGGCAGATTCAATGCAGATATATAAGGGTATGCATATTGCCTCTGCCGCCCCCGACGAAGAGGAAAAGCAGGGAGTTCCCCATCATTTGTTTGAGTTTTTGGAGAGAGATTCACAGTATTCGGTGGCGGAATATATAAAGGATGCGACCGAGAAGACGGAGGAAATTCTGCAAAGGGGTAAGACACCGATTTTTGTCGGCGGAACGGGGCTTTATATAAACTCTTTTATAGATAATATTGCCTTTACCGATGAGGAGGGTGATCCCTCTTTAAGGGAAACGCTTTCAAGGGAATATGACCTTGTGGGCGGAGAGGAAATGATAAAAAAACTCTCTGATTTTGACCCTGAATCGGCAGAGCGTATTCATCCGAACAACAAAAAACGGGTGTTGCGTGCCTTTGAGATTTATAGGCTTACGGGCAAAACTATGACCGCGCAAATGAAACTTTCAAAGACCCAACCCAGCCCCTACACACCGTATATCATTGGCCTTAAAGCGGAAAACAGGGATTATCTTTATGATCGCATCAACCTAAGGGTCGATATGATGATGCAAAATGGACTGCTTTGCGAAGCGAGAGGGGCTTTTGAGAGACCGTCATCGTCAACGGCGGTTCAGGCAATAGGACACAAGGAGTTTTTTCCCTATTTTAGGGGAGAATGTTCGGTTGAGGAGTCGGTAGAAACCCTTAAAAGGGAAACGAGAAGATATGCTAAACGCCAACTTGCCTGGTTCGGACGAGACCCTCGTATCGAATGGCTTTTGATAGATAAAAATGAGGACCTTTTGCCTCTGGCGATAAATATTTTAGAAAGGAATGGATACTTTGATTAAGACTCGCAGAATTATAGAAATTGTCGTTATTGTTTTTGCCGTCATATTCATAGTTTATCAGGGCTTTGCTTCATATTACTCTGCCCTGACTACCGAGTCGGCAGTTTTCTATGAGCATGTGAACGGCGTTTTGGTAAACGGCACAATAATCAGAAGCGAGCACGAGGTAACCATGCCCCGTGACGGTACCATTCACTTTGTAATAGGAGACGGAGAGCGTGTAGCCAAGGGCGGTGTTATCGCAAGGGTCTATTCAAGTGATGCCGAATCGGCGGCGGCCGAGAGGATAAAAGAGATTGATGAGCAACTCGCAGACATAGCTGAAATAGAGGGATACAACAATACGACGGCGGTTGATATGGGTACCCTGAATGAAAAACTGAATACTGCTTTGAACACCTTTCTGTTTTCGGTTTCAAACAATAGTTTTAACGGGGCGGAAAATGCAAAGAATGAACTTTTGAACGCCCTTACAAGGCGGCAGGTTGCGACAGGAATTACAACCGATTTTTCTGTCATAAAAGCAGAACTGAATAACGAAAAAAATTCTCTTGCGTCTGTTGTAGGCACCCCTAAATCTGAATGCTTTTCATCTTCGGCAGGTTATTTTGTCTCGGGAACCGACGGTTACGAGGGACAGTTAAACTCCAAAGATTTGACCCTTTACACACCCGAATATTTAAGCGGCTTAAAGGTAGAGAGCGGTTTGAGAGACGTTGTCGGAAAAATTGTTGACGATTACGAGTGGTATATTGCTGTCGTTATCCCCTTGGAGGATGCTATGAATTATACCGAGGGCCAATCTTTTAAGATTGAAATTGAAGCGGCTGCACAAACAGTAAACACCGAGGTAAAAAGGGTAAATATTTCAAAAACATCGGATACGGCGTCGGTTATTTTTTCCTGCCACGAAATGTCGAGCGAACTTGCGACCATGCGTTCGGGGAAAATGACCATAATAAGCGATGAGTATTCCGGAATAAGAATCAGCAAAAAGGCAATCAGAATAGAAAACGGTGTTTCAGGCGTTTATGTTGTTTCGGGAATAGAAGCAAAGTTTGTGACAGTAAATATTTTGTTTTCAAATGAGGAATATGCAATTTGCGAACTTAATACCGCAAACAACCAAAAACTTAGGCTTTACGATAATGTCATTGTGAAGGGGCGAGGTCTTTATGACGGCAAAATCATCTATTGATATATTCGATGAAAACTATAAATATATAGAAGAAAAAATTACCGAAGCGGCACAAAAGGCAGGTAAAAAAAGAGAAGATATAATTCTTCTGGCGGCTACGAAAACCGTTTCGGCAGAGGTAATAAACCACGCTATACAAAGTGGCATAAAGTATATCGGCGAAAACCGTGTGCAGGAGTTTTTGTCAAAGGAAAACGACCTTTTAACTGATGCCCACCGTCATTTTATCGGACATCTTCAAACCAATAAGGTCAAGGACATTGTTGGCAGGGTTGAAATGATAGAATCAGTTCATTCCGAAAAATTGGCAACAGTTATCGGCAAACTTTCGGCCGAAAGGGGAATAGTGACCGATATTCTGCTTGAAGTAAACATCGGAAACGAGGAAAGCAAATCCGGATTTGCCACCGAAGAGGTGGCCGAGGTCGCCGAAAGAATAGCCAAGATTTCGGGAGTTAGGGTGCGCGGACTTATGGCAATTCCTCCGATTTGCGAAAAAAAGAGCGAAATTATTCATTTTTTTACTAAAATGAACAAACTGTTTATTGACATTGGGGCAAAAAAAATAGATAATGTTATTATGAAATATCTGTCTATGGGAATGTCCGGCGATTATTACGAAGCAATTCTTTCGGGCAGTAATATTGTAAGACTCGGCACAGCCCTTTTCGGGCAAAGAAATTATAAATAATCAGTAAGGAGAACAAAAATGGGAATCAAGGAATATTTCAGCGGAATTTTCAATGTCAACGAGGAAGAGGATTTCGAAAACGAGTCCTTCGAGGAGACTGAAACCGAGGAAACCGAGCGTAAGCCCTTTGTAAGAAAATTTGCTTCAAAGAATTCTGAAAAGGAATCGCCTTCATCTGCAATGAGAATGGTGCTCGTTCGTCCCGAAATTTTTAGCGATGTTGCCACAATTGCAGACCATTTAAAGCAGGGCAAGACAATAGTTTTGAATCTTGAAAATGCAGAGGTGCCCGCCGCACGCAGAATAGTAGATTTTTTGAGCGGTGCCGCCTATGCAATCAATTTTAAGTTTAAGCCTGTTTCTAACAATACATTCGTTATTATTCCCGACCATACTGATTTTTCGGGAGACCTTCTGCTCGACGATTACGGAAGTGAAAATTATTTCCTTTAATTGATGCAAACTGAAATAATTGTTCCGCGAGTACGGGATGCGGCAAGGCTTTGCGAAATATCGGGAATTCCGAAATTTGTTGGTTTTTTAACACCTGTCGAAGCGGCCGTCGCTGTATCAGCGGCGGCTAAATCGGGTTATAAATACGAAATTTTCGGCGGTTATGAGGGTGCCGAAAGGGTGTTTTTCGGGGTTTTCCCGCAGTGGTGCACCGAAAAGCAGCAATTTTATCCGATAAAGGCAGTAACCTTTGCTTACCGCCGTCAGGACAAACTTTCGCATCGTGATTTTTTAGGTTCACTTATGTCACTCGGCATTAAGAGAGAATCGGTTGGCGACATTTTAACAGAGGAGGGAAGGGCGGTAGCCTTTCTTTCGGCAGAGATACTAAAATGCGTGTTGACCGGAATAGAAAAGGTTGGAAGCGTAGGAGTTACGGTTACCGAAGGTTATACCATGCCTTTACCGGGAGGCTCCTCAGCCAAAGAAATTACCGAAACGGTGGCTTCTTTACGGCTTGATGCGGTTGTGGCGGCACTGATCGGTACCTCGCGTGCAAAAGCGGCGGAACTCATAGAACAAAAACTTGTATCGGTTAATTCGGTAGTTTCCGAAAAGGGTGTAAAAACGGTCAGAAGCGGAGATATAATTACCGTTCGCGGGAAGGGTCGGTTTATTATAGACTCGGCAGAGGATAAAACGAGAAAAGACAGAACTATCATAAAAGTAAAGAAATTTATATAAACAAATCAAGGGGGCTTCAAAATGTTACCGAAGGATATTCAGGACGTCAGATTCAGCAAGGCTATGAGCGGCTATAAGGCGGATGAGGTTGATGATTTTTGCGATAAGGTGTATGCAGATTACATTAAGTTTGCTGAACTTATTCGTATTAAACAGGAAAAAATAGATGAACTTGAAAAAAAGGTTCAGGAGAACTTTGCAAACGCAGAGAGCATCAATACCGTTTTAATTTCGGCCCAAAAGTTGGCGGATGCAACGGTTGCTGATGCAAACGCAAAGGCAGAGGAGATTCTTTCGACCGCTAATGCCGAGTCCGAGAATATTAAACAACGCACAAAGAAGGCGTTGGAGGAAATCGATGCCGTAATTACTGAACAGAAGAATGCCGCGGCAAAGGAAGCCGAAGATATGCTTAACGATGCGGCTCGCAAGAGCGAAGGTATGATACTTGCCGCCAAAGATTCGGTTGCTCGCGAGCAACTTCTTTTCGATAAGTTAAAAGGAGAGGTAGCGGCATTTAAGAAGGAAATTAAGGATGCATACAAGGCTCATCTTGAAGCCCTTTCGGCACTTCCTGAGGAGGTTAAGGTTGTCCCTGAGGAAGCGGCTGCCAAGATTGAGGATATTATAAATAACGAGCCCGACTTAACACAGTTTGTTGAGCCTAAACGGGTTGTGGAACTTGAAGTTGTCAAACCGGAAGCAGAGGATATTGTTTCGGCTACCGAAGACACAATAGTTGTTCCCGACACAGAGGAACTGACCGCTGCGGCTTCTCTTCGCGAGATTGTAAGCGATATGGCGGCAGGCTTTGTTGTAAAGTCTATTGACGAAGAATAAAATATAATTACATATTTTTTAGGAGTTTTTTTAATGGAAGAACGCGATTACAATACAACACTTAACCTGCCTCAAACGGAATTCCCTATGAGAGCAGGGCTCCCTACCCGTGAGCCGGAGGCCTTAAAGGTTTGGCAGGACGAGGATGTTTACGGAGAACTTATGAAGAAGAATGAGGGCAAACCGCTTTATATTCTCCACGACGGCCCTCCTTATGCAAACGGTATTATCCATTTAGGTACCGCACTTAATAAGTCGCTTAAAGATTTTGTTGTCCGTTATAAAAATATGACCGGTTTCAAAGCCCCCTTTGTCCCCGGTTATGATACACACGGACTTCCGACCGAACTTAAAGCACGTAAGGCGGCAGGTATGCAATCGGGTGAAAGAATTTCCGCTTTACAACTCCGCCGTATGTGCCGTGACTATGCCATAAACTTTGCAGAGGAACAGAGAAAGCAGTTTGAACGTCTCGGTGTTCTCGGCGAGTGGGACAATCCTTATCTCACCTTAAAGCCTGAGTATGTTGCCAAGCAGGTTGAAGTTTTCGGAGAGATGGCGAATAAGGGTTACATCTATAAGGGCTTAAAGCCTGTTTATGGGTGGGCCGACTGGCAGACCGCGCTTGCAGAGGCTGAAATTGAATATGCAGAGGACCCCTGCTATTCCATCTTTGTTAAATTCCCCGTAAAGGACGACAAGGGTATTTTGTCGGCAAAGGGAATAGATCCCACAAAGACCTATTTCGTAATTTGGACTACCACAACCTGGACACTTCCTGCAAACCTTGCGATTTGCCTTGGACCTGACTATGAATATTCGGTAATAAAGTCGGGCGACGAGTGTTATATTATGGCAAGCGAACTTGCAGAAGGTGCTATGGCGGCGGCAGAAAAGACCGACTATGAAACCCTTGCACAGTTTAAGGGTAGGGAACTTGAATATATGGTTGCCGCCCATCCCTTTATCGACCGTGAGTCCTTAATCATCTTAGGCGACCACGTAACGCTTGAAAGTGGTACGGGTTGCGTTCATACTGCACCGGGTCACGGTGTTGATGACTTTGAGGTATGCAGAAGATATAAAGAAATCGGCATGGTTGTTCCGGTAGATTCAAAGGGTGTTTTAACCGACGAGGCGGGTATGTTCAAGGGACTTCCCACCGAAGAAGCAAACAAGAAAATTGCCGTCTGGCTTGATGAAAACGGATATCTTTTTGCACTTAAAAAGATTATTCACCAATATCCCCACTGTTGGAGATGTAAGAATCCCATCTTGTTCCGTGCAACCGAGCAATGGTTCTGCTCGATTTCCGCATTTGCCGATAAGGCTTGTGAAGAAATTTCCAAGGTCCGTTGGGTTCCCGAATGGGGCGAGGGCAGAATTACCGGAATGGTAAGAGACCGCAGCGACTGGTGTATTTCTCGCCAGCGTACTTGGGGTGTTCCTATTCCGATGTTCTACTGCGAGTCTTGCGGTAAGGAATATGTTTCTCCCGAATCCATTAAAAAGGTCGCAGATATATTCAGGGTAAAGGGCGCCGATGCTTGGCACGAACTAACTGCTGCTGAACTTATGCCCGAGGGTGCAAAGTGCGACTGCGGTTGCACCTCCTTCAAAAAGGAAACCGACATTATGGATGTTTGGTTCGATTCTGGTGTTTCTCATGCCGCAGTTTGCGGAGAAAGAGATTATTTAAGAAAACCTGCCGACCTTTATTTGGAAGGTGCCGACCAGTACAGAGGTTGGTTCCAATCATCACTCTTAACCTCGGTTGCGACCGACGGTGTTGCACCGTATAAGACGGTTGTTACTCACGGTTGGGTTGTTGACGGCGAAGGCAAGAAAATGAGCAAGTCTATCGGAAATGTAATCATTCCCGACGACGTTGTTAAACAGTACGGAGCCGACATTTTAAGGCTTTGGGTTGCGTCAAGCGATTATCATGCCGATATTCGTGTATCTAACGACATCTTAAAGCAGATGAGTGAAGTTTACAGAAAGATTAGAAATACCGCAAGGTTTATTTTGGGTAACATTTCTGACTTTAACCCCGATACCGATATGGTAGAAAAATCTGCCCTTTCTGAAATAGACCATTGGGCACTTATGAGACTTGACGAGGTTGTAAAGACCTGCCGCGAGGCTTACGATAACTTTGAATATCATTTGATTTATCACGCAATTCATAATTTCTGCGTTATCGATATGTCCAACTTCTATCTTGACGTATTAAAGGACAGACTTTATGTTGAGGCAAGAGACAGTGCCACAAGACGGGCAGCACAAACGGTTATTTATAAGGTGCTTGATACCTTAACGAGACTTGTTTCGCCCATTCTGGCTTATACCGCAGATGAAATATGGCAGTTTATGCCTCACACGGCCGACTGTGACAAGAGAAATGTTGTATTCAACGAGATACCCGATGCAAAGGGTGAATACGATATGGACTTTATGGCTCGGTGGGACAGAATTCACGAGATGCGTGAAGACGTCAAGAAGGCTCTTGAACTTGCACGTGCCGATAAGGTTATCGGCGCATCACTTGATGCAAAGGTAACGCTTTATGCCGAGGGCGAACTTTATGAGTTTGCAAAATCGGTTGAGGATATGCTGAAAACCATCTTTATTGTTTCGGAGTTTGAACTTAAAGAAGGAAAAGGCGGCACATTTACGGGAGTTGTAGAGGGAATGAGCGTTACCGCAGAGCATGCAAACGGCGACAAGTGTGCCCGTTGCTGGTCGTTTGGTAAAATAGGTGCCGATGCAGACCATCCCACTATATGTGAACGCTGTGCCAAGGTTGTAAAGACTATTGACTTTGCAGATTAAATAAATTTTATGCGAGGAGGAACAGAAAATGACCTATATTTTAGCAATAGTTGTGTCGGTACTGTTTCTCCTTGCCGACCGTGTAACCAAATTCGTTGTAGCAACAAATATGGAACTGTTTGAGTCGGCTCCCTTCATACCCGGCTTTATGGAGTTCAGATATATTCATAATACCGGCGGTGCTTGGGGAATAATGAGCGACAAAACCTGGGTTCTTGTTTTACTTACTTCAATCGTTATGTTTGGTTGTATCGCCTTCCTTATCCGAAACGGAAAGAAAAACCCTTTGATTTTCTGGGCGATTTGTCTTGTTCTTTCGGGCGGGGTCGGAAATATGTATGACAGAATTTTTAATTCAGGCAGGGTAATTGACTTTTTGGCGACCCAATTTATCGACTTCCCAATATTTAATATAGCCGACTGTGCCGTTTGTATCGGAGCAGGGCTTTTAATCCTTCATTTTATCCTTGAAATTATTAGGGAGGAGAGGGAGAAAAAGGAGCAAAAATTATCGCCAAAGGATTCGCAGACCGATGAATGAAAAGATTTTAATTTTTGAAGGTGACAGCGAAAGACTGGACAGTTTCATTGCTCAAAACACAGAGTTGTCAAGAAGCAGAGCAGCCACCCTTATAGAAGATGGTAATGTTTTGTTAAACGGCAAGCCTGCCGCTAAAAAGACAATCCTGAAAAAAGGTGACCAAATCAAAATAACAATACCCGATGCGGTGCCGCTAAACCTCGAATCGGAGGAAATCCCTCTTGATATTATTTATGAGGACGATGATTTGCTTGTCGTAAATAAGCCGAAGGGTATGGTAGTGCATCCCGCCGCCGGCAACTATGAGGGTACTTTGGTAAACGCATTGCTACACCATTGCGGCGGTTCTCTTTCGGGCATTAACGGGGTTATGCGTCCCGGCATATTACATAGAATCGATAAAAACACAAGCGGACTTTTAATGGTCGCAAAGAACGATTTTGCCCATACGCATTTAGCCGCCCAGATAAAGGAACACAGTTTTACCCGAGAGTATGAGGCGGTTGTTTACGGAGGGCTTAAAAACCAAAGTGGAACAGTAGATGCTCCGATAGGACGCCATCCGATAAAAAGGAAACAGATGGCGGTAACCGACAAGAACTCCAAAAATGCCGTAACCCATTATTCCGTAATAGCACAGGCAAACGGTTTTACCCATGTAAGGCTCCGACTCCAAACGGGAAGAACACACCAAATAAGGGTTCATATGGCATATTTAGGCCATCCCGTTGCAGGAGACGATGTGTACGGTCCTAAAAAGGACAAAACGGGATTGACGGGACAGTGCTTGCATGCGAAAAAATTGGGATTTATTCACCCCGTAACAGGCAAGTATATGGAGTTTGAAAGCGAACTTCCCAAATATTTCAAAGACTTTTTGCTAAAACAAGGATTAGCATAATGGGAATTTTTGCGGGTGTTTGCTTGTTGGCAATATAGACAAAACCCTTGTGTCCCAAGACGGGGCACACGAGGAAATTGAAAATTTTCGTTTATATAACCTGCGACTGCAAAACGGTGCGGCAGCAGTTTTTATAAATTATTTACTAAAAATCAGTTTTGGAGGATAACAATGGAAAAATCTAAGATTAAACAGTTAGAGATAATGTCCCTCAAAATAAGGAGAAGCATTATCGACTCTATTCATGCAGCAAAAGCGGGACATCCGGGCGGTTCAATGTCTATATCTGATGTTATGACATATCTTTACTTTGAGAAGATGAACATAGACCCCGAGAACCCTAAAAAGGCAGACCGCGACCGTTTTGTACTCTCAAAGGGTCATGCCGCACCTGTTCTTTATGCAACCTTGGCACATAGAGGATATTTCCCCGTTGAGGAACTGTTGACCCTTCGTAAGACCGATTCGCGTCTTGAAGGACACCCCGATATGAAGAATATTCCGGGAGTTGATATGTCATCGGGATCTCTCGGTCAGGGAATTTCTGCCGCTTGCGGAATGGCTCTTTCAGCAAAGCACTTCGGCGATTCTTTCCGCGTTTATGCTATTCTCGGCGACGGAGAATGTGAAGAAGGTCAGGTTTGGGAAGCGGCAATGTTTGCTGGAAATAAAAAACTTTCCAACCTTACCGCATTTGTTGACTTTAACGGACTTCAAATCGACGGACCGATCAGTGAGGTTAATTCGCCTGCACCGATCGACAAGAAGTTTGAAGCCTTTGGTTGGAATGTAATAGTAATTAACGGACACGATTTTAACGAGATTGAAGCGGCAGTTGCCGCTGCTGAAAAGGAAACCGAAAAGCCTACTGCGGTAATTATGAATACCGTTAAGGGCAGAGGCGTTTCCTTTATGGAAAATCAGTGTGGATGGCACGGTAAGGCTCCGAACGACGAGCAATACGAAGAAGCCTGCAAAGAACTTGACGCACAACTTGCGGCACTTAATTAAGGAGGGGAATTATAATGGCAGACGTAAAGAAAATGGCTACAAGAGACGCATACGGTGCGGCTCTTGTTGAACTCGGAAATGAAAGAGACGATTTTGTGGTTCTCGATGCCGACTTGGCAGAGGCTACCAAAACAGGTGCCTTTAAAAAGGCGTTCCCCGAACGTTTTTATGATTGCGGAATTGCCGAAGGCAATATGATGAGCATTGCGGCAGGTATTGCTGCCACCGGCAAAAAGGTATTTGCAAGCAGTTTTGCAATGTTTGCCGCAGGCAGAGCCTTCGAGCAGGTTAGAAACTCCATAGGTTATCCCCACTTAAATGTTATTATAGGTGCTACCCATGCCGGCATTTCGGTAGGCGAGGACGGCGCTACCCATCAGTGCTGTGAGGATATTGCCCTTATGAGAACAATCCCCGGCATGACAATTATCAACCCTGCCGATGCGGTTGAAGCAAGACTTGCAATTCGTGCGGCAATCAATCACAATGGTCCTGTTTATATGAGATTCGGCCGTCTTGCTCTCCCTATGGTGTTTGATGACGACTATAAGTTTGAAATCGGCAAGGGAAGCGAGTTGAAGGCAGGTAAGGATGTTACAATCGTAGCAACCGGTCTTATGGTTGGCGAAGCCTTGGAGGCGGCAGAACTTCTTGCCGCAGATGGAATTTCGGCACGTGTTATAAATATAGCAACGATTAAGCCCCTTGATGAAGAAATTATCTTGAAGGCGGCAAAGGAAACAGGTGCTATCGTAACCGCAGAGGAACATTCAATAATTGGTGGACTTGGTTCTGCTGTTGCAGACTGTGTTACAGCAAACAATCCTGTACCGGTACTTAAAATCGGTGTTAAGGATGTCTTTGGTACATCGGGCCCCGCCCTTGAACTTTTGGAGCGTTTCGGCTTAAAGGCTAAGGACATTGCAGAAGCCGCTAAAAAGGCAATTTCACTTAAAAAGTAATTTTAAAGCCGAGAGATGTTCTCTCGGCTTTAATTTTTTATTATTTTATTGCAAAAGAAATAACATTTTGATATAATATTATAATATTATAGGATAGTGTTTCTTGTTGAAAGGAGGGAGAAAAATGCAACTCAAAAAATGGACATTAAATTCTGCCCCGAAGGCACTTGCCAATGAGTTGGCGGAGGAATGTGACATTGACGGTTTTGCGGCGCTTATTGCGGCAGGAAGAGGATATACAGACCCCACCGAACTTCTTGAATTTATTTCTCCCGACCTTGTTTTGGCTGACCCTTATGAACTGCTTCAAATGGATAAAGCGGTTGAGATTATAACAGATTCAATTTATAACGAGGAACTTATTGCCGTTTTCGGAGATTATGATGTTGACGGTGTTACGGCAACTGCCCTTGTTTACAGTTATTTAAAAAATAGAGGTGCCCGTGTCATATATGCAATTCCTGACCGCGAAAAAGACGGCTACGGAATCAATATTTCGGCAATAGATAACTTAAAGGCACAGAATGTTGAACTTATTATAACGGTTGATAACGGAATTGCCGCAACCGATGAGATTGACTATGCAAAGAGGCTCGGTATGAAGGTGGTAGTGACCGACCACCATCTTCCGGGTGAGCAAATTCCCAAAGCCGATGCAGTAATCAATCCCCACCGTGAAGGAGACTTTACTCGTTTTAAGGAAATTTGCGGAGTAATGGTTGCCTTTAAACTTGTGGCTGCACTTGACCAAAAAAGCCCCGAGGAAATGTTTTATGAATATGGAGACCTTGTCGCAATCGGAACTGTGGCAGATGTTATGCCGTTGACAGATGAGAACCGTTCGGCGGTTCGTGAGGGAACAAATATAATTGCCGAGGGCAAAAGAAGGGGAGTTTCTGCTTTGTTAAAGGCGGCAGGGGTTGACCCTTATGAACTCACTGCATCAAAAATAGCCTATTCGATAAGTCGGATCGTAGCC
>JAZNJE010000033.1:0-20569 GCA_045577905.1 Acutalibacteraceae bacterium
TCTTGTTTCACGATGGTCTCTATCTTCCCTTTGAATGCCATGGGAAGCACCATCAACAGGACGATGATTGCCACAATGGCGATACCTGAGATTTTAAATGCTTTTTTCATAAATATTCTCTTAATTGTTTTTAGTTACATTAAAAAATGCCTCTTGTGCGCCTCGTTTAGGCTGTCGAGTAGCAAATATTCTGCAAAAATATCACTCCCAATATAATAAATTATTATACTATATTTGAGTATAAGTTACAACATAAAAAAGCCAAATTTCATAAGATTTTTAAAATAAAAAAATAATGCTTGATTTTTTTGAGGTTTTGTGGTAATATATTTGAGCATTTGATTACACCCGATCCTTACGGGTGGGTTTGATGCCGAAAATTCGACATTAAAGCGGGCGGTCCTCTATGCAAATTTGGTGTATGAACGTCTGAAACAATTAGGGAGGAAAACAAAATGACAGATGCAGTTAAGAATTTAACAGCAGGTATGATGAAGGAAGAAGTTCCTGCCATCAAAATCGGTTCAACCGTTCGCGTACATGTTAAGATTCGTGAAGGTGAAAGAGAAAGAATTCAGGTCTTCGAGGGTACCGTTATTGCAAAGAATAACAGCGGTATCGCAGAAACCTTTACCGTAAGACGTGTTTCCTACGGTGTAGGCGTTGAGAGAGTATTCCCGGTTCATTCTCCTAATGTTGCCAAGGTTGAAACAGTCAGAGACGGACGCGTTCGCAGAGCGAAACTTTATTATCTTCGTGACCGTGTCGGTAAGGCTGCCAAGGTTAAGGAAACCGTATAATAAACCGATTAAAACGAAGGGAGACAGCCGAGCGACTGTCTCCCTTTTTGTTAGTTTGCCATATTAAAAGGAGTGAGGGTTGTGAAATTTTTCGGCAGTAAAAAAGATTTTCAGGAGCAGGATAAACAAGAGAGTATAAAGAAGTCATTAGTAGAGGATATTTTTGATTGGGCAGACATCATTGTCTTTGCCTTGATTGCCGTTGTAATCTGCTTTACCTGTTTTTTCCGTATTGTAACTATTCACGGCGACTCTATGAAAAACTCCTTTTACGGCGGGGAAAAAATCATTATAACCAACATTGGTTACAGACCTGCATACGGCGATGTAATAGTTGTATCAAGGAATGCGGGAAACGATGCGCAAAACACAAGTCGCTTTGCTGAACCTATAATTAAAAGGGTTATAGCAACGGGTGGAGAGTATGTTGACATTGATTTTCAAACGGGCAAGGTATATGTAGGAAAAATAAGCAATCGTGCCCAGATGACCGAACTTAATGAACCTTACGCAAGCACCCCCACCAATCTGTATGCCGATGTACGTTTCCCTGTTTATGTTCCCGAGGGATATGTATTCGTACTGGGAGATAACCGCAACGATTCAAAGGATTCTCGCTTTTCGGAAATAGGAGATAACGGTCTTATTAACGAAAAATATATTCTCGGACGGGCGGTTTTTCGAATTTACCCATTTGATAGAATTGAAAAGATAAAAAATCCAGTAGGGGGCACAAAATAATGGCGGAAACACAGAATATTCAGTGGTTTCCGGGTCATATGACAAAAACCAAAAGAAGGATTGAAGAATGTCTTCCCATAATTGATGCGGTGGCGGAAATTGTAGATGCACGAATACCCGTAAGCAGCAGGAATCCCGACCTGGCGACCATAATAAAAGGAAAACCTCTTTTAATCCTTTTAAACAAATGTGATATGGCAGACCCCCGAGAAACAGAAAAATGGATTGCTTTTTATAAGAAAAATGGAATTCCTGCAATTCCTCTCGACTGTAAAACGGGCAAGGGCGTAACCGCATTTAAGGATAAAGTTAAAGAGATTTTAGCCGATAGATTAGAGTCTTTTAAGGAAAAAGGAATGGTCGGAAAACCCCTGCGCGTTATGATTGTAGGCATACCCAATGTGGGAAAATCTACCTTTATTAACCGCATTGCCGGAGGGGGCAAGGTTAAGGTGGAAAATCGACCGGGAGTAACAAGGGGAAATCAGTGGGTAACCATTGACCGACAACTTGAACTTTTGGACACACCGGGTGTTTTGTGGCCTAAATTTGAGGACCAAACGGTCGGAGAAAGATTGGCATTTACCGGTGCGGTCAAGGACGCCGTTTTGGATATGGAACTTTTAGCGGTACGCCTTTTAGAGGTTCTTTGTGCCAACTATCCCGACCTTTTAAGGGAACGTTACAAGATAACCGATTTCGATACCGATGCCTATGATTTGCTTTGTGCAATCGGCAAAAAAAGAGGAATGGTAATACGTGGCGGAGAGACCGACACAGAGCGAGCATCGGCTATGCTTTTAGAGGAGTACAGAAACTGCAAAATAGGACAAATAACTCTCGAAAGGGTAGAAGACTATGCCTGATTTAGAGCGTGAAAACTTTTGGCGAAGCAAAGGATATACGGCGGTTTGCGGAGTAGATGAGGCGGGCAGAGGGCCTCTTGCGGGACCGGTATGTGCTGCCGCTGTTATTTTCCGTGACGGCGATATCATCGAGGGAGTAAATGATTCAAAAAAACTCAGCGAAAAGAAAAGGGAAGCCCTTTACGACATAATTCGTGACCGAGCCGTTGCATACTCGGTCGCCTTTGCGAGCGTAGAAGAAATAGAAGAGTTTAATATTTTAAATGCTACCTATCTTGCTATGAATAGGGCGATAGAGGGGCTTTCGGTACCCGCAGATTTTGCCCTTATCGACGGAAATAGGATACCGAAAGACATTAAAATAGACTGTGAAACAGTTGTGAAAGGCGATGCCAAAAGTTTGTCAATAGCCGCGGCTTCAATTTTGGCCAAGGTAACCCGAGACCGCCTTATTCTTGAATATGATAAAGAACTGCCCGAATACGGTTTTTCTGCACATAAGGGATACGGAACGGCTCAACATATAGCGGCAATAAAAAAATACGGTCCGTCGAAGTACCACAGACAATCATTTTTAACAAAAATAAAATGAGTAAAAGTAAGGAAATAGGCAGACTCGGAGAACAAATGGTTGCCGAGTATCTTAAAAAACAGGGCTACATAATTACCCGTCAAAACTACATTGGAAAATACGGCGAAATAGACATAATTGCAGAGGATAACGAGTATATTGTATTCACAGAGGTCAAAACCCGTGAGGAAGGCTCGCCAATATCTCCTGCGGGTGCGGTAAGCAACTCCAAAAAGAGGAAAATTGTGCTTTGTGCCAAGGAGTTTTTATCTAAACTCAGACGGGAATCTTCTTACCGTATCGACGTAGCCGAAGTTATATACAAGGTAGATGAAAACGGACAGTTTTCGGCCTCTTTAAACTATATACGTAATGCGTTTAGTGAAGAGGTGCTTCGTGAGTACAAACCTTTTTGACCTTCATTCCGATATACCGCTTTGTGTTTTAAACGGCAAAAAGAGTGCGGTTACCTTTCCGAAACAAATAGGCTGTCAGGTGCAGACGGCCTCGTTTTTTGTAAGAGAGGGGCTTAAAAACCCCTTTGCATATTATAAAAAAATGCACGCGAGGTTTTTAGATGCCATATCCCATCCGATAAACCGTTTGAGTGCCGATAAAAGTTATATTTTATCGGTCGAGGGCGGAGGTGCGGTTGAGGGAGATATAGAAAGAATAATCAACCTCAAAGCAGACGGAATTTCTTCCCTTATGCTGACCTGGAACGGAGACAATTCTTTGGCGGGAGGGGCATTTGGAATAGGGCGCCTTACCGAAAAAGGAAAAACGGCGATAACCCTTTTAAATGAACAAAAAATGGCACTTGACCTTTCTCATCTAAATGATAAAAGCCTTATGGAGGCAGGGGAAAGAGCGGAGTTTTTACTCGCCTCCCATTCAAATGCAAGGGGAGTAACCGACCATCCGAGAAATCTGTCGGATGATGCCTTAAAACTGATAAAAGATAAAAAAGGCATTGTTGGAATAAACTTTTATCCTCCGTTTTTAGGGATCGGAGATGTTTTTGAGCAGATTTACCGCCACATTGAATATATGCTTAAAAAGGGACTGCAAAATGCGGTTGCAATAGGCTCTGATTTCGACGGCGCGAAAATGCATAAAAACCTTTTTTGTACCGACGATGTTTTGCCTTTGTACTCCTTTTTAGACGGTAGATTTAAGGACCAAATGTTGCTTGATAAGATTTTTTATCAAAATGCCGCCGATTTTTATCAAAAACTTTTTGACAACCAACAAGATATGTAATATTATTATATAAGATTAAAATGGTGCAAAACCGCACCGTTACATATAAACGAAGTACAATACGGAGGAATATATGCGTTACATCAGCACAAGAGACACTAAATGTGAGGTTTCTGCCGCATCGGCAATAGCACACGGAATATCAAAAGAGGGCGGACTTTTTGTGCCCGTCGAGATACCTGTTTTATCAGAGAACGATTTTAAACGACTTGCTAAGATGAGTTATGTTGAGCGTGCGGAATATATATTATCGCTCTTTTTGACCGACTTTACGGACCAGGAGATTTCTTATTGTGCCAAGGGTGCATATCTCGGCAGTTTTGATGATGATAAACCTGCCCCTTTGAAGCAACTTGACGACAAAACCCATATTTTGGAACTTTGGCACGGCCCCACCTGTGCTTTCAAAGATTTGGCACTCCAAATTTTGCCCTATCTTTTAACCACCAGCGCAAAAAAAGTGGGGGAAGGAAAGAAAACCGTTATTCTCGTTGCAACATCGGGAGATACAGGCAAGGCTGCGTTGGAGGGCTTTTGCGATGTGCCCGACACAGAGATTATTGTCTTTTATCCGACCGATGGCGTAAGCCCGATGCAGAAACTTCAAATGAGTACACAAAAGGGACAAAATGTTTATGTTTCGGCAATAAAGGGCAACTTTGACGATGCTCAAACAGGTGTTAAAAACATCTTTACAGATGAGGAAACAAAAAAACTTCTTAGTGACAAGAATATGCAGTTTTCGAGCGCAAACTCCATAAACTGGGGTCGGCTTGCGCCGCAAATTATTTACTATGTTTCTTCATATTGCGACCTTTTGGAAAAGGGAGAAGAATATTTAAAAGACGGCTTTAATGTTGTTGTGCCCACCGGCAATTTCGGAAACATTCTTGCCGCTTACTATGCTAAAAAGATGGGCACACCTATAAATAAACTTATATGTGCATCAAACTCGAACAATGTTTTGACCGATTTCTTGGAAAACGGAACCTATGACCGTAACAGAGATTTCTATACTACCGTATCTCCCTCTATGGATATCCTCATTTCGTCCAACCTTGAAAGATTGCTCGGAGAACTTACCGGCCACAACGACCAAAAGGTTAATGAATGGATGAACGGCCTTAAAGCAGAGGGTAGATATACCGTTGACAAAGAAACTTTCTCTAAGATAAAGGAACTTTTCTGCGGCGGTTATACAAGTGAGGAAGAAACCTTTGAAACAATCAACAAAACCTTTGAAAAGTACGGTTATCTGATCGATACCCACACCGCTGTTGCGGTAAAGGTTTATGAGGATTATAAGGCAAAAACCGGCGATAACCGTCCTACCGTTATCGCATCTACCGCTTCGCCCTATAAATTTGCCAAGAGCGTTCTTTCAGCACTTAAAGAAGAGGTGCCGGAGGACGAGTTTGAAACAGCGGACAGGCTGTCGGCATTAACCAACACAAAGATTCCGACATCTTTAAACGAACTTAAAAATGCAAAAACTCGTTTTGCCGATATATCCGAAAAAGCGGATATGAAAGCCGTTGTTTTGAAAAGATTAGGTATTTAAAAAGGTTTAAAAGCCCACCTTAGCGGTGGGCTTTTAAACCTACATTTTGGGCTTAAAGGTTTCGCAAGCGGTATCGCCACAGGTGGCACAAACACCGTTTCCAACCTTGATGGAGCCGGCATGACATTTGTTGCCCTCATGGTGATAGGCGCAATTTGTTACGTTACAATTAATTCCCGAAATTGTTTTACAAGTGTCGGTTTTACAGTCCATAATGATTCTCCTTCAATAAAATTTATCCTTTTGACGGACGTTATTATTGTGCACGTCAAAACTAAAATTATAATTATAAAAGGGGTGACAAATTTTGAGTATTTACGGATTATCTGATTTGCATTTGTCTTTTTTAAGCGACAAGCCTATGGATATTTTCGGATGGGAAAACCACACCGAGAGAATTCGGGCAAACTGGTCGAGACTCGTAAAGGAAACCGATACAGTGGTCTTGCCGGGAGATTTATCTTGGGCACTCAAAATTGAAGATGCCCTTATGGATTTTAAGTTTTTGGAAGACCTGCCGGGTAGAAAACTATTATTAAAAGGAAATCACGATTTGTGGTGGGTTACAATGAAGAAAAATCGTGAATTTTTATCTGCCAACAATATTAAAAGTATAGAGTTCGTTTACAACAATTCGGTAACGGTCGGAGATTATGCTGTTTGCGGAACAAGAGGTTGGCTTTTAGAAGGCAAAGAAGCAGATAAAAAAGTTATTGCCCGAGAAGCGGGTCGGCTACGTAGTTCATTGGAACATGCAGTAAAAAGCGATAAAAAACCGCTTTGCTTTTTTCATTATCCGCCCTGCTACGGAGAGGAAAGATGCGAAGAATTGATAGACGTTTTAAAAGAATTCAAAATTAAAA
This sequence comes from Acutalibacteraceae bacterium, assembly GCA_045577905.1. Classification (GTDB taxonomy): domain Bacteria; phylum Bacillota; class Clostridia; order Oscillospirales; family Acutalibacteraceae; genus SFWF01. The sequence continues at coordinate 6,666 of JAZNJE010000033.1, forward strand.
AAATTTATTATGGCCACATTCACGGACTTGGGAGAAACAATGCACCCGACATTTGTGACGGAATAAAAATGAAATTGATTTCCTGTGACTGCATAGATTTTACACCTTATCTTATTGTATGAAAAATAAATAAAAAAAAGAGTGGAAATTTTTGCTTTTTTGTGATATAATCAATTGGATATGTTTAAAGACCGACAGAAAGAGACAAAAGTTGTTCTGGAAGTCAAAATCGGAGGTAATATAAAATGAGTTTAAAGACTGCAAACAAAATTGAAACCAACAAACACGAACTTGAAATCGTTATAGAGGCAGAGGCTTTCCGTAACGCTATCATCACGGTTTACAACCGCGAGAAGAAAAATATTCAAATCAAGGGTTTCCGCAAAGGTAAGGCTCCTCTCCATATGATTGAGAAACTTTACGGAGAGGCAGTTTTCTTTGACGATGCTTTAAATCTTCTCTATGAAGAGAGCCTTCTTTCTGCCGTAGATGAAGCCGGTTTAAAACTTGTAGATGTTGAAAAGACAGATGTTGTTACTATCAGCAAAGCAGAAGGAGTTACCTATAAGGTAGTAGCAGTTGTAGAACCCGAGGTTGAACTCGGAGAGTATAAGGGGCTCAGCGTTGAAAGAACCGTTCCCGATGTTTCGGATGACGAGGTTAATGATGAAATCAACAGAATGGCTGAAAGAAATTCCCGCACCGTAACCGTAGAGGACAGAGCGGCCGAACTTAAAGATATGGCGGTTATTGATTACGAAGGATTTGCAGACGGGGTTGCTTTTGAAGGAGGCAAGGGTGAGGGATACACCTTAACGCTTGGTTCGGGTCAGTTTATTCCCGGCTTTGAAGAGCAGATTGTCGGTCATAAGGCAGGAGATGAGTTTGATGTTGTCGTTACATTCCCCGAAGAGTATCACGCAGCAGACCTTGCCGGTAAGGAAGCAACTTTCAAATGTAAACTTCACGAAATCAAGGCAAAGGAACTGCCCGTAATCGACGATGAGTTTGCAAAGGATGTTTCTGAATTTGACACCCTTGACGAATTAAAGGAAGACATTAAGGCAAAGGCATTGGAGCGTAAGACCAAGGCGGCTGACGATGAGGTTGAGAATAAACTGATCGAAGCGGTTGTCGAGGCAATGAAGGCAGAGATACCTGATGCTATGTATGAAAACCGTTCAAACGAGCAGGTTCGTGAGTTCGATTACAGACTCAAAAGTCAGGGAATGGATTTACAGACCTATTTGAAATACACATCTTCTACTGTTGAAGATTTAAAGGCATCCTTCCGTGAGCAGAGCGAAAAGCAGGTTAAAATGCGTCTTGCTCTTGAAGCAATCGTAAAGGCAGAGGCTATTGAGGCAACCGAGGAAGAAATTGCCGCTGAATATGAAAGACTTGCAGGTCTTTACGGTATGGAGGCAGATGCAGTTAAGAATGCACTCCCCGAAGCAGATGTTAAGCACGACCTTGCTATGAATAAGGCTATTGACCTTGTAAAAGCATCGGCACAAATTAAGGATGTTAAGGCAAAGAAGCCTGCTGCAAAGAAATCTTCTGCAAAGAAGCCCGCTAAGAAGGCCGAGGAGGCCGTCGAGGCAGAGACAGAGACAAAAGCAGAATAATCTGTTTATAATTGCGGCAAATAGTTCATAATATTTTTGAGAGGTGACCTATATGGAAAAAAGTACTTTAATACCTTACGTAGTTGAACAAACAAGCCGCGGAGAGCGTTCTTACGACATATTCTCCAGACTTCTTAACGACCGCATAATTATGCTTCCCGACCAGGTTGACAACGCATCGGCAAGCGTTATTATTGCACAACTCTTATATCTTGAAGGCCAAGACCCCGAAAAGGATATAAGTTTTTATATCAACAGCCCCGGCGGCTCTGTTTCGGCAGGATTGGCAATCTATGACACTATGCAGTATGTCAAGTGCGATGTATCGACTATCTGCATCGGTATGGCGGCAAGTATGGGAGCATTCCTTCTTGCGGCAGGAGCAAAGGGTAAGAGATTTGCCCTCCCGAACAGTGAAATTATGATTCATCAGCCTTTGGGCGGAACGCAGGGTCAGGCAACCGATATTTTAATTCATGCCCGCCACATTGAAAAGACAAGAAACACCCTTAATAAGATTCTTGCCGAAAAGACGGGTCAGTCTATAAAGACTATTGAGCGTGATACCGAGCGGGACAACTTTATGTCGGCAGAGGAAGCGATGAAATACGGAATTATCGATAAGGTTATTGAGACAAGATAAGGATATGTTATTATAGGCGGATGAATTCATCCGCCTATAATTCACGAAGCAAATTTTAAGGAGAAAACTATGGCAAACGGCATAAATCATAAAGAAATTCGTTGTTCCTTTTGCGGTAAGGGAGAAACACAGGTTAATCGTCTTATAGAAGGCCCCGGAGTCTATATTTGCGATGAGTGTATCGAATTTTGTTATTCTTTGTTAGAGCCTGAAAGTGTTTCTGAGTATAAAAAGCCGAAAAAAGTTAAGGAAGAAGAATTTGTGTTACCGAAGCCCGCTGAGATTAAAGCAGGGCTTGATGAGTATGTAATCGGTCAGGACGATGCAAAAATCAGTCTTGCGGTTGCCGTTTATAATCACTATAAGCGAATTTTCAAGAATAAAGACAGCGACGTAGAACTTAATAAGAGCAATGTATTGCTTTTGGGACCTACCGGTGTCGGAAAAACCTTGCTTGCGGAGACCCTTGCGAAGAAACTCGGCGTGCCTTTTGCTATGACCGATGCTACAACCTTAACCGAAGCGGGTTATGTGGGAGAAGACGTTGAGAATATTCTTCTTCGTTTAATTCAAGCGGCAGATTTTGACATCGAGAAGGCAGAACGAGGAATTATTTATATAGATGAGATAGATAAAATTGCACGAAAGAGTGAAAACACATCCATTACCCGTGATGTTAGCGGAGAAGGAGTTCAACAGGCACTCCTTAAAATTTTGGAGGGTACTGTTGCAAACGTTCCTCCCTCAGGTGGAAGAAAACATCCCCAACAGGAGTTTATTCAGATCGATACAAAGAATATTTTATTTATCTGCGGCGGTGCCTTCGACGGACTCGGAAAGATAATTGAGAAGCGTATCGGCGGCTCTTCGCTGGGCTTTGGTAAAGAGGTAAAATCAAAATCAGAACTATTAAGTGAGGAAATCTATTCCAAGGTTACACACAAAGATTTGGTTCGTTTTGGAATTATTCCCGAGTTAGTCGGCAGAATACCCGTAATTACCGCACTTGCTCCCATGGATAAGGAAACGCTTATCAAAATAATGACTACACCTAAAAATTCTATTATTCGCCAGTACAAAGCATTGTTTGGTCTTGACGGTGTTGAACTTGATTTTACGCCCGATGCTCTTGAACGTATTGCGGAACTTACAATAGAACGCAAAACGGGTGCTCGCGGACTTCGCTCCATAATTGAAGCCGTCCTTAAAGAACCTATGTACAATACCCCTTCCGACGATTCGGTTGTTAAGGTAACAATTACGGCCGAGACAGTTGATGGAAGGCCACCGGTATTAAAGCATAAGAAGATTAAAAAGGCAGAGTAACGGATCATATAGAAGAGACTTCAATGCTTCTATATCGGGTTATTCACAAACCAAAGACAAGGTTATCGTGGCGGCACAAGCCTTTTCGGCCTTAGAGTTATGCAACAATATGCAAGAATATGCAGCAAATAATGCATATTCTCCCGTTAATATAGCCAATAGATGCAAATTTGATTAAAGCATTTATGCAATTTGTTACAAACTTTACAAAAGACAATAAATACCCATTGACAAACAATGAATAATATTGCATAATTATGCACAACGAATAAAATTTATGTAAATTACATCGGAGGTAATTTAAGATGAATAAAAAGGAAATAAAAAAGGTTGTTCTTGCTTACTCAGGGGGACTTGATACCTCAATCATTATTCCGTGGCTTAAAGAAAACTACAACAACTGCGAGGTTATTGCAGTATCGGGCGACGTAGGTCAGGGAACAGAACTTGACGGACTCGAAGAAAAGGCAATCGCAACCGGTGCTTCAAAACTTTACATACTCGATTTAAAAGATGAATATGTCGAGGATTATATTTGGCCTTGCTTAAAAGCGGGTGCCGATTACGAAACCTATCTTCTCGGCACATCGCACGCACGTCCTTGCATAGCAAAAGGCCTTGCCGAAATCGCCAAGAAGGAAGGCGCAGATGCAATCTGTCACGGTTGTACCGGAAAGGGCAATGACCAGGTACGTTTCGAATTGACCTTAAAAGCATTCGCACCCGAAATGGCAATTATTGCACCTTGGCGTGAGTGGGATATTAAATCTCGTGAAGAGGAAATTGAATATGCCGAGGCACACAACATTCCTTTAAAAATTAACCGTGAGACCAACTATTCAAAGGATAAGAATGTTTGGCATCTGTCTCACGAGGGACTTGACCTTGAAGACCCTGCAAACGAGCCTCAATATGCAAAAGAGGGCTTCCTCGAAATGAGCGTTTGCCCCGAACTTGCTCCCGACACACCCACCTATGTTACAATTCACTTTGAAAAAGGTGTTCCCACTGCTCTTGACGGAGTGGAAATGAAGGGACTTGCCATTGTTGAAAAACTTAACGAAATCGGCGGCGCGAATGGTATCGGACTTCTTGATATAGTAGAAAATCGTCTTGTCGGAATGAAGAGCCGCGGCGTTTATGAGACCCCCGGCGGTGCAATTCTCTACAAGGCACATGAACTTCTTGAAATGATTACCCTTGACCGTGACACCTCTCATTATAAGAAACTTGTTTCCCAGCAGTTCGGCGAACTTGTTTATTTCGGCAAGTGGTTTACGCCCCTTCGCGAGGCACTTTCCGCATTTGTTGACAAAACACAAGAAACCGTTACGGGAGACGTAAAGGTTAAACTTTATAAGGGAAATATTATAAACGCAGGCGTAACTTCACCTTACACCCTTTATGATGAAGAGGTTGCTTCCTTCGGTGACGACGGCGGCGCCTATGACCAAAAAGATTCTGCGGGATTTATCAATCTTTACGGTTTGCCCATAAAGGTTAAGGCCTTATTAGATGCAAAAAGGAATAATAAATAATGAACAAGGTTTTTATAGACGGCAGTCAGGGCACAACGGGGCTTCGGATTTTTGACCGCTTGATGAATAGAGACGATATTGAACTCATTCGTTTAAGCGAGGACAAAAGAAAAGACCCCATTGCCAGAGCCGAGGCTATAAACTCTTCGGACATTACCTTTCTCTGTTTGCCCGATGCCGCTTCAAAAGAGGCGGTGTCAATGGCAAATGAGCGGGTAAAAATACTTGATACATCCACTGCTCACAGAACAAATCGGCAGTGGATTTACGGTTTTCCCGAGGTGTTTAAGGACGGCTTTGAAAAGGTTAAAAATGCAAATAGGGTAGCCGTTCCGGGTTGTCATGCAAGTGGATTTATAGCCCTTGTAAAGCCTCTTATAGATGAGGGAATATTATCTCCGTCGGCTCTTTTGACCTGTCATTCGATAACCGGTTATTCGGGCGGCGGAAAAAAGATGATAGCCGAATATGAAGACAAGGAAAGAGACCTTCGTTTAGATGCTCCCCGTCAGTACGGACTCGGACAGAGTCATAAACATATTCCCGAAATGACGGCGGTGACCGGCATAGAAAATTCTCCTATTTTCTGCCCCATAGTATCGGATTTTTATAGCGGAATGTGTGTAACGGTCCCGCTTTTCAAAAATCAACTTGAAAAGGGCGGCAGTAAGGACATTAAAAAACTTTATGAGCAAAAATATGAAGGACCGATAGTAAAATACCGAGAAGATTTTGACGAAAACGGCTTTGTCTCGGCGAACGGAGTTTTTGGAAAAGATGTTATGGAAATATCGGTTTTAGGCAATGAGGATAGAATTTTACTCGTAGCCCGTTATGATAATCTTGGCAAAGGAGCATCAGGTGCGGCAATAGAGTGTATGAATATTATGCTCGGTACCGAAATAGAAAAAGGATTAGACATTTAGGAGTTTATTATGGAATTTATAAAAGGCGGTGTTTGTGCCGCAAAGGGTTTTAAAGCAAACGGAGTACATTGCGGAATTAGAAAAAATCGCACAAAACGTGATTTGGCGCTTATCGTCAGCGAAAAAAGAGCCACTGCGGCAGGAGTTTATACAACAAACCTTGTAAAAGGTGCACCCAACATTGTAACAAAGAAAAACATCTCCGACGGTTATGCTTGGGCGGCTGTATGCAATAGCGGAAACGCAAACACCTGTAATGCAAACGGAATTGAAATAGCCGAGGAAATGTGCAAGATTACCGCTTCACAACTTGGCGTTGACCCCTCCGATATAATTGTTGCTTCAACCGGTGTTATAGGTATGCCTCTGTCGGTTGAGCCTATCAAAAACGGAATGAGCGAACTCGTTCTTGGTCTTGGCTCTCACAGTGCTTATGCCGCAGAAGCCATTATGACTACCGATACCAAGGTAAAAGAGGTTGCAGTTTCCTTTAATATTGGCGGCAAAGAGTGTAGAATGGGCGGTATTGCAAAGGGCTCTGGTATGATTCATCCCAATATGGCAACAATGCTTGTGTTTATTACAAGTGACGTTGCAATTACTCCTGAAATGCTCAAAAAAGCACTTTCACACGACATAAAAAACACCTTCAATATGGTCAGTATTGACGGTGATACAAGCACTAACGATATGGTTACCGTTATGGCAAACGGAATGGCGGAAAACCCGTTAATCGACACCGAAAATGAAGATTTTTACGAGTTTTGCAAGGCGCTGAACACTATAAACGTTCATCTTTGCAAAATGATTGCAGGAGACGGCGAGGGGGCAACAAAACTCCTTGAATGTAAGGTGTCTGGTGCCGACACACAAGCGGTTGCAAAGACGGTGGCAAAGAGTGTTATTTGTTCCAGTCTTACCAAGGCGGCTATGTTTGGTGCCGATGCAAACTGGGGCAGAATCCTCTGTGCAATAGGATATAGCGGTGTAAATGTCGATATATCAAAAATTTCGGTTTGGTTTAAGTCAAAAACGGGAGAAATTCAGGTATGCCAAAAAGGTGCAGGCCTTGATTTCTCGGAAGAAAAAGCCAAGCAAATCCTATTAGAGGAAGAAATCGAGATTTTAGTTTCACTGGGCAACGGCGTGTTCGACGCTTGTGCTTGGGGTTGCGACCTCACTTATGATTATGTAAAAATTAACGGAGATTACAGAACTTAATCTCTTAATTAGCCCGAATTTAAAACAGGAGAGAAAAAATGATAACAAATGCTCAAAGGGCCGACATTTTGGTTCAGGCTCTGCCCTACATAAAACAGTATTACGGCAAGATTATAGTGGTTAAATACGGCGGAAATGCGATGATTGACGAGGAACTTAAAAATGCCGTTATGGGCGACCTGGTTTTACTAAACACTATTGGTATCAAGGTCGTTTTGGTTCACGGAGGCGGTCCTGAAATTTCCGAAATGCTTAAAAAGGTTGGCAAGGAAACACAGTTTGTCAACGGTCTTCGTGTAACCGATAAGGAAACGGTTGATATTGCTCAAATGGTCCTTGCGGGAAAAATTAACAAGACTCTTGTTAACCATCTTCAAAACAGCGGCGGCAAGGCGATAGGACTTTCGGGTATGGACGGCCATCTTATTGAAGCCGAGGTTAAAGACCCTGCACTTGGTTTTGTCGGAGAAATTACAAAAATAAATATCGAACCCGTGTGCGATATTTTGGAAAAGGGATATATTCCTGTTATTTCAACAGTTGGTTGCGATAACGAGGGAAATGTCTATAACATAAATGCGGATACTGCGGCGGCTCAAATTTCGGCGGCTCTCGGTTCAGAGTCTCTGATTTTAATGACCGACATTGTGGGATTGCTCCGCGATAAGGATGATGAGTCCACCCTTATTTCCTCTGTCTGTGTCAGCGAGGCACCTCAACTTATGCGCGAAGGTGTAATTTCCGGTGGTATGATACCTAAAATCGAATGTTCGGTTGAGGCAATTCGAAAGGGCGTAAACAAGGTCTTTATAATCGACGGCAGGGTGCCCCATGCACTTCTTATTGAGACATTGACCGATGAAGGAATCGGCACTATGCTTTACGGAGGATAAAATGAGCATAACTTCACTTGACCAAAATTTCGTTGCCGCGACCTACGGACGGTTTCCTGTTGAACTGATAAAGGGCAAGGGTTCCCTCGTTTATGACAGTGACGGCAAAGAATATATAGATATGGGAACAGGTATTGCAGTTAACACCTTCGGCTATTCCGACGTCGAGTGGGTGGAGGCGGTAACCCAGCAGTTAAATACCATTCAACATTCATCAAACCTTTATTATACCGAGCCTTGTGCAAAACTTGCGGAACTTTTATGCAGTAAAACGGGCATGAAAAAGGTTTTTTTCGGCAATTCGGGTGCAGAGGCAAACGAATGTGCCATAAAAACGGCGAGAAGATACAGTTTCAACAAATACGGCGAGGCAAAAAAGGGAATTGTAACCCTTAAAAACTCCTTTCACGGCAGAACGGTTACCACACTTGCCGCAACAGGACAAGACACCTTCCACACAGAGTTCGGTCCGTTTACAGAAGGTTTTTATTATGCCGAAGCCAACGATTTTGACCAACTGAAAGCGGTCGCCGAAGCCAACAACTGCTGTGCCGTTATGATGGAACTTGTGCAGGGCGAAGGCGGTGTTATGAAACTCGATGAGGGCTTTGTAAAAGAGGTTGCCGACTTCTGCAATAAAAACGATATACTCCTCATAATCGACGAGGTGCAGACGGGTAACGGACGGTCGGGAAGCCTTTATGCCTATCAGCAGTTCGGCATAATGCCCGACATTGTGACCACCGCAAAGGGGCTCGGAGGAGGACTGCCCATCGGTGCTTGTATGTTGGGCGAAAAGGTTCAGAATACCCTTACACCCGGCAGTCACGGCTCAACCTTCGGGGGCAATCCCGTCGCTTCGGCTGGTGCCGTTAATATTATAGGCAGAATAGACGACGAACTTTTAGAAGGGGTACGTGCGAAAAGCCAATATATAGTACGCGAACTTTCATCCGCAAAAGGTGTTAAATCGGTTAGCGGAATGGGTCTTATGCTCGGAATCGAAACCGAAAAAGATGCAAAGGAAATCGTGACAAAGTGCCGCGAAAACGGAGTTTTAGTTTTGACCGCAAAATCAAAAATCAGGTTGTTACCTGCACTGAATATTCCCGATGAACTGCTTAAAAAGGCGGTTTCGGTAATAAAGGAGGCAATAAAATAATGCATAAGCATTTATTAAAACTTATGGATTTTTCCAAACAGGAAATAACAGAAATTTTAAACCTTGCAGACCAATTAAAATACGAAAAAAAGCACGGAATTGAGCATCACTATTTAAAGGGAAAAACCCTCGGTATGATATTTCAAAAATCTTCAACCCGCACACGTGTTTCCTTCGAGGTCGGAATGTACGATCTCGGCGGTTCGGCTCTTTTCCTCTCCTCACGCGACCTGCAAATCGGCAGGGGAGAGCCGGTTGAGGACACCGCCCGTGTCCTTTCGGGTTATCTTGACGGAATTATGATAAGAACCTTTGAACAATCAGAGGTTGAGGCCCTTGCCGAGTATGGTTCGATCCCGATTATAAACGGTCTTACCGACTATTGCCATCCTTGTCAGGTACTTGCCGACCTTATGACCTTCCGTGAATTTAAGGGCAATTTCAAGGATAAGAAAATGTGCTTTATCGGTGACGGAAACAATATGGCGAACAGTCTCATCGTCGGTGGAATAAAGATGGGTATGGAGGTTTCGGTTGCTTGTCCCAAGACAAACCAACCCGATGCCGAGATTATGAAATGGGCGAGTGAAAACGGCAAATTTACCTGCACCGACGATATTTTGACGGCAGCCCGTGATGCTGACGTTATCTATACCGATGTTTGGGCATCTATGGGGCAGGAAGCCGAAAAGGCCGAAAGAGAAAAGATTTTTGCGGGATATCAGGTTAATGATGAGGTTATGGCAGTTGCAAAGCCTGACTGTATGGTACAACACTGTCTGCCTGCACACCGTGAAGAAGAAATTACCGCAAAGGTTTTTGAGGCGCATGCCGACGAGATATTTGCCGAAGCAGAGAACAGATTGCATGCGCAAAAAGCGGTGCTCGTAAAACTTATGGGAAACAAATAAAAAAGAGCCTAAAGGCTCTTTTTTATTGCCTTCACGCTGCCCGCCCCCTGATTCGCCATTTATTGACATATCACTTACAGTATGGTATAATACCAATAATTATATGATAATATAATAATAATAATATTTAATTGCCGTTTGCGAGGTGTTCTTATGATAGTTTCGATTGCGGTCGTTGCCTATAATGCAGAAAAAACGTTGCCCGGATTGCTTTCGGACATCTTAAATCAAGATTACCCGAAAGAAAAGACCGAAATTTTGCTTATCGACAGTATGTCAAAGGACAACACGTATAAGATTATGAAAGACTTTGCAAGGGAGCATAACGACTATTATTATGCTGTAAAACTACTCCGTAATGAGAACAAAACATTGCCGTATGGTTGCAATGTAATGCTTGAAAACTATGTGGGCGATGTTATAGTGCGATTAGACGCTCATTCTTCTGTTCCCTCCGATTTTGTTACAAAAGGAATAGAGGTTATCGAAAGTGGAGAGGACATAAGCGGTGGTCAAGTAATCAGTATTTGCGAAAATCCCACACCCCTTAATTGCACCCTCTTGGTGGCGGAAAACTCTGTTTTTTGCGGCGGGGTCGCAAAGTTCCGCAGGGTTACAAAAAGGGAATATGTTAATACTATGGCATTTGCCTTTTATAAACGAGAGGTGTATGACAAGGTTGGACCGTATAATGTTAATCTTGCCCGTACCGAGGATAACGATATGAGTTACCGAATTGTCGAGGCGGGGTATAAGTTCTGTCTTGACCCTTCAATAAAATCAGTCCGCTATAACAGAAGTTCGGTTACGGCTCTGCTTCGGCAGAAATATCTAAACGGGTATTGGATAGGAAAAACTATGGGAATAAACCCTAACTGCTTTTCTCTTTTCCATTTTGTGCCGTTCGGCTTTGTGATGGGAATTATTGTAACAACGCTCCTCGCAATATTTGGCATTTGGCAGGTTGCGGCAGTTATGTGGGTGGCTTATGTTGTGGCAACTATATGTGCTACGGTGTATGAGATGCTTAAAAATGAATTTCAAGTTACCAATCTGTTGCTCCCGATACTTTTCTTCTTGCTTCATACGTGTTATGGAGTAGGTACGTTAAGGGGACTAATAGAAATGCCGTTCTGGGTCAAAAAGGTGAACAAATGAATTTAAAAAAAATTATTCACGAGCTGAATTATTTAAAAGCAGAAGATATCGGACAAGTCTTCATCTTCCTTTTTTCTCTTATACCCGCATTTTTTTACAAACTATATGTTAAACTTTCAAATAAGGAAATATGGCTTATTTGTGAGGATAAAATGGAAGCAAGAGATAACGGAATTTGTTTCTTCCGATATATGAATGCCGAGGATCGCGGTGTAATAACCTATTACGCAATAAGCCCAAAATCAGCCGATATTGATACTGTGAAAAAAATAGGAAAAACGGTTGTTTTTGGCAGTATTCATCATTGGATTGTCTATTTTGCCTGTCGCTACAATATTTCAAGCCAAAAAGCAGGCAAGCCCAATGCTGCCGTTTGCTATGTACTTGAGGTTTTTGGAATGATAAAAAGCAAGGCGGTCTTTTTACAGCATGGAATAACCATCAATCGTGCCGAATGGCTTTTCTATGAAAACACTAAAATAAAGAAGTTTATATGTGGTGCAAAGCCAGAATTTAACTATGTAAAGGAACATTTTGGCTATCCTGAGGAAAATGTGGTATATACAGGATTTTCAAGATTTGATGATTATCATGGTGTAATACCTGACAAAAAGCAGATTGTTTTAATGCCAAGCTGGAGAGAGTGGATAGCCTCTAAAAACGAGTATTCGAAAGAGTTTGAAGACACTTCGGACTTCACATATACTGAATATTACAAAAAATATCAGGAATTCATAAATTCAAAGGAGCTTGACAGTCTGCTTAAAAAACACGGTATTACGATGTATTTTTATCCACACAGAAATATGCAGAAATATCTGTCCTGCTTCTCTACTGAGAGCGAAAACATAATAATTGTCGACAATAAGACCTCTGATATCAGAGAGCTTCTTATGAAATCGGCTGCAATGATTACCGATTATTCAAGCGTTGCTCTAGATTTTGCATATATGAAAAAACCTGTAATCTATTATCAGTTTGATGAAGAACGTTTTAGAAAAGCCCAATATGCAGAAGGTTATTACAGTTACAGAGCGTCCGGACTTGGAACTGTATGCAATACTTTATCTCAAACAATTAGTGAATTGGAAAAGAATATTAACTGTGATTATGAGATTTCAGATAACTTTAAAAGGGCACACGCTGATTTCTTCCCACTTTGGGATAACAGGAATTGTGAAAGAATTTATAAAGAATTAATATAACAGGTGATTTATGAGGAAGATAGGCTTTTTAGTATATGATATCTCACTGACGGGTGGAGCAGAAAAAGTGGCTTTGAATATGGCTGAGGAATTTAATACAGCATATGATGTTCATATGATAAGTCTTTTTGATCAAAAAAATTTTGATAAGTCCTCAGTTGCATACAAGTGTTATATTCTTTCAGAAAAAACAATATCAATAACTGCAAATATATTTAAACTCAGAAATAAACTCAGAAATATTTTGAAAGACAAGGGTATCGATATACTTTTTATTATAACAGCAGGCGTTGTTACTGTAGGTGTTATGGCTGCTGTTGGCCTTAATACAAAAACGGTTTATTGTGAACATTCTAATCTTGAAAATAAAACATACGGTAATAAGCATCAGCTTAGGCAGTTTATTGGAGCAACGTATAGCGATGCTGTAGTTACCCTAACAGAGCGTGACCGTAAGAATTTCTTAAGAAAGTATAAGATTTCACAGAATAAGGTCTTTGCAATTCCAAACTGGTTTACATTTCGTGAAAATCTTGAGAGAAGGGATTATGATATCTCATCGAAAAGGATTATTACTGCAGGTAGGCTAGAGTATGTTAAAGGATATGATTTGCTGTTGAAGATCGCTTCAGTAGTAAAGAAAAGTTGTCCGGATTGGTCTTGGGACATTTATGGAGAAGGCTCGTACCGGGAAAAAATTGAAGAATGGATAGCGGAGTACGATTTATCCGGCTTTGTTTCGTTGATGGGAAATGTGAATAATCTTCAAGAAAAATATAAAGATTACGCATTTTTTGTAATGACATCCTATTATGAAGGCCTTCCGTTAGTTCTTTTAGAAGCTCAGACTTCAGCTCTGCCGATAATTAGTTTTGATTGTCCTACAGGCCCTTCGGAAATTGTTCGAGACGGTGTAAACGGATATTTGATAGAAAACTATAACACTGATGAGATGGCAAAAACAATAGTTGAGTTTATAAAAAACGATAATCTCAGAAAAGAGTTTTCATCTCATACAATGGATGGTATTCAGAGGTTTTCAAAAGAAACCGTTTTGAAGTTTTGGATAGAGCTTATAAATAAGTTAATTTAAGTAGGAAAGGTTTATGAAGGAAGTATTTTGCACAATTTTTACCCCTGCCTATAATCGAAAAGTTCTTATGTTGAGGCTTTATGATTCACTCTGCGCTCAGAAAGTGAAAAATTTCGAGTGGGTGATTGTAGACGATGGCTCTACGGACGGAACTGAAGAAGTTTTTTCGGGAATCACTAACGACGAATTCTCTATTATAT
>JAZNJE010000034.1:0-3880 GCA_045577905.1 Acutalibacteraceae bacterium
GGTCAGAAGTGAAGAGGTAATAAAGCGTTACCTTGACGCAGGCGTCCATCGTGTTATTCTCGGCACTGCCGCAGCAACAAACCCCGAGTTTCTTGCTCTTATGGGCGCAAAATATGGCGAGCAAATTGCCGTTGGTTGTGACCTTAAAGACGGCTTTGTCGCCACCAAGGGCTGGCGTGAAACCACCGACGAAACGGCAGACGGATTTTTCTCTCGTGTTTGTTCGCTCGGGATAAAAACCGTTATCTGTACCGACATCAGCCGTGACGGGGCAATGCGTGGCACAAACGCCGAACTTTATAAAAATTTGTCTGAAAAATACACCATAAATATTATTGCGTCGGGCGGGGTTACAGATATGGAAGATATTAAAAGGCTTCGTGATATGGGCCTTTACGGTGCAATACTCGGCAAGGCATTTTATACGGGTGCCATCGACCTTAAAGAAGCAATAGGGGAGGCGGCAAAATGATTACAAAAAGAATAATTCCCTGTCTTGATGTTAAGGACGGCAGAGTTGTAAAGGGTGTAAACTTTTTGGGTCTTGCCGATGTTTCATCTCCCGTAAAACTTGCTGAATTTTACTCCAAAAGCGGTGCCGATGAATTGGTTTTTTATGATATAACCGCATCAAGCGAGGGAAGACGGCTCTTTACCGATATTTTAACCGAGGTAGCGTCAAAAATTTTCATCCCTCTGACTGTTGGAGGGGGAATAAACACCCTTGACGATTTTGACAGGGTGCTTAAATGCGGTGCCGACAAGGTCAGTGTAAATTCGGGTGCAATACGAAACCCCGATTTAATAGGAGAGGCGGCAAAGCGTTACGGCGACCAATGTGTTGTTCTCTCGGCAGACATTAAAAGAGTAGATGGAAAATTTACCCTTTTTGCCAAGGGCGGCAGAGAAAATACGGGAATTGACGCTATCGAGTGGATAAAGCGGGGTGTCGCGGCAGGTGCAGGCGAAATTGTTGTAAACTCAATCGATACCGACGGTGTTAAAAACGGTTTTGATATTGAGATGCTTTCGGCAGTTTGCAATGCCGTTTCGGTACCTGTTATCGCATCTGGCGGTGCAGGCGGGATTGACCACTTTAAAACCCTGTTTAAAACCCTACCAAAGGTGGATGCAGGACTTGCTGCATCGATTTTCCATTTTGGAGAGGTTAAGATAGAAGATCTAAAAAAAGAATTAAGCCGTGAAGGCATAAATGTCAGGAGATAGTTATGGTTAATATAAATGAACTGAAATTTGACGGGCAGGGACTTATCCCTGCAATTGTGGTAGATGCCAAAACAAAAAAGGTTTTGACACTTGCATATATGAACAGGGAAAGCCTTGAAATCAGTATTAAGGAGCAAAAAACCTGCTTTTTTTCCCGAAGCCGTCAGCAACTTTGGAGAAAGGGCGAAACATCGGGCAATTTTCAGCATATAGTCAGCATTACTGCTGACTGTGATAAGGACGCACTGACGGTGCTCGTAAATAAGGACGGTCCTGCCTGTCATACGGGTACAGATTCCTGCTTTACAAACGAACTTTTTGTAAGTGAGGAAAATCACGCATTTTCGATGGACGGACTGTATGAACTGTTAGAGGGCAGAAAGAAACAACTGCCGGAAGGTTCATATACAACCTATCTGTTTCAAAAGGGTATAGATAAGATTCTTAAAAAGGTAGGAGAGGAATCGACCGAGGTTATCATTGCTGCAAAGGCAGACGATAAGGCAGAAACGGTATATGAAATTGCCGACCTTGCATACCATATTATGGTGCTTATGGTTGAGATGGGTATTTCGGTTGATGATATAAAAAGCGAACTTTCGTCTCGTCATGTTATTGACCACAAGGTAAAGCAAGAAAAAATGACAAAATAAACAGGAGCGCTTATCAAAATAAGCAAGGTATAAACTGTTGAGATTGTCAGCGAAGGTAAAAAACAATGAAAAAAGATTTACTGAAAAACATTAAGTTGTTTCTTTTCGATATGGACGGTACGCTCTATTTGGGGGACCGTCTTTTCGACTTTACTAAGAAACTGCTCGATACCATAAAACAAAACGGAGCAAGATATATGTTCATGACAAACAACTCGTCAAAGAGTGTAAACGATTATGTCAGAAAACTTGCCCGTCTCGGCATCGAAGCATGCTATCAGGATTTTCTAACCTCTTCGCAGGCGACTGTGTATTACCTTAATAAATATCATAAGGGAAAGACCCTTTACGTCTGCGGCACCGAGTCCTTGAAGGAGGAGTTGAGGGGAGCGGGATACCCCGTAACCGAAGAGTTGGATAAGACAGAATGTATTGTTATGGGAAACGATACCGAATTGACCTTCAAAAAACTTGACGATGTCTGTCGAATTCTCTTTGATAGGGATATTCCCTATATCGCAACCAACCCCGATTATGTCTGTCCGACCGAATACGGCAGCGTGCCCGACTGCGGAAGTGTTTGCGATATGATATATAACTGCACCAAAAAGCGCCCTGTTTTTATCGGCAAACCCGAAGCGCTTATGCCCAAACTTGCAATGGAGCAGGCAGGTGTCACAAAAGAGGAGACTGCCGTTATAGGCGATCGCATCTATACCGATGTTAAAAGCGGATTGAATGCAGGAGTTATTGCAGTTCTCGTTATGAGCGGTGAAACAACCGAAGAAATATTAAAAGCCTCGCCCGACAAGCCCGATCTTGTACTGGCGGACTGTTCGGAAATAATAAATTTATTAAAATAGCACAAAGCACCTATTGATTTAACAAGAAAAATCAATGGGTGTTTTTTTGAGGCTTTTTGAGGATTTTATACATAATTTGCTAAAAATTTAACAAATTACCTATTTACAACAGAATATAAAAGTTGTATAATAGACAATGTATGGAATGGTGAAATTTGCGTCATTCCGGTAGATAACATCAAGGAGGAAATTTTCATGGCAAGAAAGTTCAAAACTATGGACGGTAACAACGCTGCGGCTCATGTTTCCTATGCGTTTACCGAAGTAGCAGGTATTTATCCTATTACACCGTCAAGCCCCATGGCAGACTATGTTGACCAGTGGTCGGCACAGGGACTCAAAAACATTTTTGGTAATACCGTTAAGGTAGTAGAGATGCAGTCCGAAGCAGGTGCTGCAGGCACCGTACACGGTTCTCTTGGTGCAGGTGCTCTCACTACTACCTACACCGCTTCTCAGGGACTTCTTCTTATGATTCCCAATATGTATAAGATCGCAGGCGAACTTTTACCCTGCGTATTCCACGTATCGGCACGTTGTGTAGCATCTCATGCTCTTAACATTTTCGGCGACCATTCTGACGTTTATGCTTGCCGTCAGACAGGTTTCGCTATGCTTGCAGAGACCAACACTCAGGAGGTTATGGACCTCGGCGCAGTTGCACACCTTGCATCTATTAAGAGCCGTGTTCCTTTCATCAACTTCTTTGACGGTTTCCGCACTTCGCACGAGATTCAGAAGATTCAGGTCTGGGATTTTGACGACCTTAAAGAAATGTGCGATATGGATGCAGTTGCTGCTTTTCGTAAGCGTGCTTTAAACCCCGAGCATCCCGTAATGCGCGGTTCTCACGAAAACGGAGATATTTTCTTCCAGCACAGAGAGGCCTGCAACAAGTATTATGATGCAGTTCCCGCAATTGTTGAAGAATATATGGACAAGGTTAATGCTAAACTCGGCACCGACTACAAACTGTTTAACTACTACGGCGCACCCGATGCTGAACGTGTTATCGTTGCTATGGGTTCTGTATGTGACGTTGCTGAAGAGGTTATCGACTACCTCACCGCACAGGGCGAGAAGGTTGGTCTTATCAAGGTAAGTCTTTACCGTCCTTTCGTTGCTTCCAAGCTCATC
>JAZNJE010000035.1:0-10339 GCA_045577905.1 Acutalibacteraceae bacterium
ACTGGCAGAGATATGACCTCGGCGGAGATAAAAAACTCTCCTTTGAGGAAGGTGTCGATTCCTATGTTCCATATGCAGGAAGTTTGCATGACAATGTCAGCATTTCTCTTTCAAAGGTTAAATCTACCATGTGCAACTGCGGTGCACTTACCATACCTGAACTTCAAAAGAAGGCCAAACTTACACTTGTTTCCGCAACAAGTATCGTTGAGGGCGGTGCCCACGACGTTATCCAAAAAGACACCGCAAACACGGGAATTAAATAAAAATTTAGGCAGAACAGACCTCTTGCGACAACCGCAGGAGGTCTTGTAAATTTATATCGCAAATAAAAAAGTCATGATAACCGCTGTAAAAGCTTCTCGACGTAATTAGACATAAATTTGAAGTCAGCAAAAGCGAAAATTAAAACCAATATAACAGATCTTATTCTTGTTCAAAACACATAACGACAATATTTTCAATATTAAAAAATTTTTATTGACAAAATACCCCTTTTAATGTGATAATATATATGTATGAAAATTTTTAGGTGATATTTATGAGAGTAATAACAGGTATCGCCAGAGGAAAGCGGCTTCGTTCACTTGAAGGAAACGACGTCAGACCGACAACCGATAAGGTAAAAGAAGGCATTTTCAGCGCGATACAGTTTGATATTGAGGGCAGACGGTTTCTTGATATGTTTGCCGGCAGCGGTCAGATGGGCATTGAGGCTCTCAGCCGTGGTGCAGAGAGTGCAGTTTTTATTGACTCCTCCCCTGCTGCTATTAAGATTTGCACCGAAAATGTTGATTTTGCAGGTTTCTCAGACTCCGCAAAAATTTTAAAACGAGATTCCATAGGATATGTTTCTGCAACCGCAGAAAGGTTTGATATTGCTTTTCTTGACCCCCCCTATGAGGCTGGTATTCTTCTTCGTGCACTTGATACAGTTACAGCAAAAATGTCAGACTACGGCATTATTATATGCGAACATCCGTCGGACGTTTCTTTACCCGAGAACATGGGTAATTTTACAGTTTACAAGGTTTATCGCTACGGCAAAATAAACGTAACGGTTTATAGGAAAGGTTAGTTTTAAATGAAAAACTCCATCGCAATTTGTCCCGGCAGTTTCGACCCCGTTACAAAGGGACATCTTGACATTATAACCAGAAGTTCAAAAATGTTTGATAAGGTTATCGTTGTTGTAATGTCTAATGCCAATAAAGTAAATTCCACAAGTTTTACAATCGAAGAACGTATAGAAATGATACGCCGCGTAACAACCAACCTTGAAAACGTAGAGGTTGACCACTCCGAGGGGCTTCTTGCAGATTACGCCGCCAAAAATAATGCTTCGGCTATTGTTAAGGGTCTTCGAGCCGTGACTGACTTTGAATATGAGTTTCAGATGGCGCTTGCTAATAAAAAACTCAACCCTGATGTTGAAACCGTTTTTTTAACAACAAGTGCTGAGAATATGTATTTAAGTTCCAGTATGGTTAAGCAAATTGCTTCCATGGGCGGAGACATTTCACATTTTGTACCCGAGGTCATACATAGCGATATATTAAAAAGATTAAAATAGAAAGGAAATATAAACCATGTCTATCGAAGAATTACTTGAACAATTTGACGAAATACTTGACGGAGGCGTCCGTATTCCAGGCAGAAAGACCATTGTTGACATCGAGAAACTTAGAGCACTAGTTGACGACATCCGTCTTAATATCCCCGGTGAAATAAAGCAGGCAAAGGGCATTGTTTCCGACCGTGCCGACATTATCACAAACGCAAAGCGTGAAGCTGATGGTATTATCCGTTCCGCAGAGGAACGTGCAAAGGCTCTTGTTGCCCAGGAGGAAATTACCCGTTTGGCACAAGAAAAGGCAAGTGAAATAATCTCAACCGCACAGGCAAAGAGCCGCGAAATGAGAAAAGCAGCGCAAGAATTTGTTGATGATATTATGCGCCGCGCAGACGAAGGTCTTACCGCAAATCTTTCCGAGGTAAGAAAGACTCGTGCGGCATTAAAACAGCAAATTCCTACCGCTAACCCCGAAAAGAAATAATCATTTTAAGTGTAAGGGGCTTTGCTACTGCAAAGCCCTTTTAAATTCGACAATTTTTTCTTGACTTTTATATTTTTTGGGGTTAGAATTGGTCTTCCCAATGAAAGGCAGGTGTTTTCGGTGGAAAATACTAAAACCATAACAACCAACAGAGCCGCATACCACGAGTATTATGTCATCGAAAGCATCGAGGCTGGCATAGAACTTACAGGTACGGAAATTAAATCAATCCGTCAGGGCGGTGTAAACTTAAAGGACTCGTGGTGCAGTGTTGACGACGGTCAAATGCTAATAAAACAGATGCACATTAGCCCTTATGATTTCGGAAACCGTTTTAATAAGGAGCCTATGAGAACAAGGCGCCTTCTTCTGCATAAAAAAGAGATTATGCGCCTCTTTGGGCTTTCAAAAACCCAAGGATATGCCCTTGTTCCCCTCTCCCTGTATTTTAAGGGTTCTCTTGTAAAGGTTCAACTCGGACTTTGCAAGGGTAAAAAACTTTACGATAAACGTGCCGCTGCCGCAGAAAAAATGGCAAATCGGGATATAGCCCGTGCAATTAAAGAGCAAAACCGTTAAATTTTATATGGGGGTGTAAAGGTTTCGACAGGGATTTTGAATTATGATAAGCGAGCAGTGGTGCGAACCACTATAATCAGCGCACTTTTTTAAAGTAAACGACAACTCTAAAGTTGCTCTTGCTGCTTAATTTATAGCAGCCGTCCGAATCGGCGGTACCGCGAACCGAAGAGGGCGTCATCTTAGCGGTGAACGTGAACGGGGCCATGCCGATAGCCTCGTCATGATCAATCGGCTACCGAACACAAAAGGTTGACGGCCTCCTTTTGTGCAAGGGAATTTTGATGACCGTCTGCGCTCGGAGAAAGTTATAAGGAAAGATCTTTGGACGCGGGTTCGATTCCCGCCACCTTCACCAAAAATCCTCGTATCTTGCGATACGAGGATTTTACTTTTTCACTATTATCTCTTCACTTTTCACTCTTTTATCTGTCCGAAATTCTTAACAAATTTGTTTGTAAATCGCTATATATAATCACAGATATTTCTCTGTAACACAGGCCCATTTGACAAATGGATAATTTTGGTATATTATATTTTTATATTTTTGAATTATGAGGCGTTTTATGAAAAGAAAGATTTTGAATCTTTTATCCCTGTTTCTTTGTTTCAGTCTTTTATCTTTGTCCTCCTGCAAGAATGCAGACAATGACCAAGCGGCACCATCGACAAATACGGTGAAAAATGAACAAACTTCCGATACCATAAGTCGCGGAGAAGCCTTGCTTAGCGAGGAAATTCCCTTTGAAGATGCGGTTTATACAACAAACGGCATCTACCCTTTTCAAAACGACCCAAATCCGTCCCTTGTTTTTGATAAGGCAATGGGTTTGTACGGTGAAAAGAGCATAAATATAATCGGAGACTCTATTTCCAACGGATTGTCCTCGGGTGCTATTTACAATAATTCCTGGGTTAGTCTTTTTAAGAATTCGGTCAATCACTACTTCAATACATACAATTGGGGTTACACAACCCTTGCCAACGGTTCAACAACTACTACGCCTATCTGCACCGAACTTCATACGGTAGAACCCGAAAGCGGAAGTTGGTCTAATTTGCCGGGCAGTTCAAACACTCCCGGCTTCCAAGCGTGGCGTTCAGGCTCGGGCACTGCTTCTACACTCAAAATTTCACTAGACCGCAAAAAAGATTCTTATGACCGTCACATTAACGGATTTTACGTTTATTATGCAGAGGCTCCTGCATCGGGTGCATTTACCGTTACGGTAAACGGAAAAAAGGTTGCCACCATTCCGCGAGGCACAAAGGTTGATAATTGTGCACGAACCCCCTATATCCCCATTCCCGAAGATGCGGGCAGAGAACTTGAAATTCGAATAGTAAAAAGCGATGCAAATTTGGTGGTTATAACAGGTGTTTCCTATGTTGAAAAACAAGGCGGTATCGTCATAAATAACTATTCAGGTGCAAGTCAAAAACTTTGCGAAACAAACAGTAATCTTTTGCAAAATCTTTGCAAGTCAAACTATGTTATTTTGGCACTTGGCTATAACGATGCAGAAAGTTCTCAGAATATAAACCTTTTTAAAGCGAAACTTTTGGATATTTCTACCGCTTGCTTAGAATACGGCACAAAACTTATTGTTGTTGACTTTATGTGGGATAAGGTTGAAAGCGAATCTTGGGCAAACCCTTATAAAGCCGCACTTTTTGACTGTGCCGCCTCTGCAAACGGATATTACTTGGATTTTTCACATTTGGAAGATGTTGACCGCAATTATCTGCTTGCCGATTCGGTGCATCCTACTTCCGCAGGGCATAAACTTATTGCTCGCAGACTCTGTTATTTCTTTGGCGTTCCTTTCACGTCAAACTTTGAGTAGAAAAAACAGACCTTTTAAAGGTCTGTTTTTTATTCTACCCCTCTGTAATAAAGCCCGCGCGTATATTCTGCATCGGACTCCTCCCTGTTTTGATATGCCGTTAACACCTCATCTACCCGACTTGCTTCTTCGTTGGTAAAATAAAGCACCTCAAAATCAAGCCCCGCCATATCTTCCCGGCGGTCTGCAAGCCAAACAGGACGAGAGTTCAGCAATTCGCTCACACCGTTTCGGCAACGAATCGGGAACTTAACATCCTTTCGGTCGGTTATTTCTCCACCGCACTCCTTACAACCGCCGCCGTTTTTTATGGGACAGTTTCTTGTAAGCATTAAGGGAATTTTTCCGTAACTTATAATGCCGATTGGAATGTCACCGCCCATTTTAACTGCATCGGCAAGTAAAATTTCGGGCGATAAAACCGCCGCCTTCGACGAGTTAAAATAATCGAGCGAAGCGGTATTAAATATATTCATTCCAAAATCGCAAACACTTTTTATTTGGGCTTGCTCGGCAATTTCCAAAGCAGAAAGCGTGCCGCAGAAGGCTGCTTTTGCTCCTGCATTTTTCCATTTTATTAGCCTTTGAAGTGCTGCACAATCATCAAATATACCCCTTGGCATATCAACGGCAAAAGTACCTCCCGACAGATTAAAATCGGTCGGCTCCCCTTCAAGCGGAACTACTACAAGGTCGGCTTCTTTTACCTTTTCGGTTAGTTGAGCAGGCTTTTCAATACGAACAACCGTTGCTATTTTTTGTGCCATACGCTTTTTTCTTTGCGGATATGAAACTTCTGCTTTTTCGATATGCTCAGCCTTTGAGCGCAATATGTAAAGTTCTTCAAGCGCCCTCCTTCTGAGCCCATTAAGTTCAGACACGTGAACAGAAAGTCCCTCTTCAAGTTCTATATTGATATTCTCAATATAATAGGGTGTCCCGCCCGTTTTTGAAACCTTTTCCTTTACTGTTTCCTCGTCTATTGAACGGGTTAAGGCGATTTCGGGGATTTCGCCCGTAACCGTCACATAATGCGTCCAGTCGGAAATTGAAAGGGATATCTTTTCCCCTTTTACTATTTTTACGTCGGCAAGCAAAGGCACTCTCTGTCTTTCATTTCGATACAATTCGTGAATTGAGGAAAGCGTTTCGGCTGTTGCCTTAACGTCATCCTTTGTTCTTATTCCGAACATATCTCTGCCGATTTTTCCGCTATAATATCCGTCGGTAAATCCCGAACGCGAAAAAACATCTTCAAGCGCCTTGTTCAAATCGTCGGGCACCGCACCTTCGTCAAGCATTTTACGGCAAGCGGCAACTGCGGCCGCAACATATTCGGGCCTTTTCATTCTTCCCTCAATTTTAAAGGAAGCAACCCCCATATCCCAAAGTTCGTTAAGGTAGGGCAAAAGGCTTTGGTCTTTAAGGCTTAAATCATACCCTGTGCCGCCCGAAACCTCAAAAGGCAATCGGCAAGGGCCTGCGCAAAGCCCTCTGTTTCCGCTTCTGCCGCCCAGCATCGCCGACAAAAGGCATTGCCCCGACATGGACATACACAAAGCCCCGTGAACAAAAACCTCTACTTCAAGTCCGAGCATTTTTGCTTCTTCACACAAGGCACAAAGTTCGGTCTTGCTCATTTCACGGGAAACAACAACACGGTTAAAACCCATTTCCTTTATTGACCTCAACGCCGCGGGAGAGTGAATTCCCATTTGGGTTGATGCATGGATAGCAAGGTTCGGCAAAGCCTTTTTTACAAGATTTATATATCCGATATCGGTGGCAATAACGGCATCAATGCCAATTTCTGCCGCCGAAACAGTAAGATCGACCGCCTCTTTAAGTTCGTTATCTGCAAGTATTATGTTTAGGGTCAGATACACTTTAACTCCCCTGACATGACAATACTGCACTGCGTTTTTCAGGGTTTCGAGAGTAAAGTTTTCGGCATTTCGCCTTGCATTAAAGCAATCGAGGCCGAGATAGACCGCATCAGCACCTGCACGAACTGCGGCTTCAAGCATTTCTGCCGAGCCCGCAGGGGCTAAAATTTCCGGTTTCGATATCAACATAACATCACCCAAGATAATTTTACCACAAAGACCGATTTTTATAAAGTCTTTTTTCTTTACAAAAGGCTTTATAAAGTATATAATTAAATATATTTATATAAAAAGGCGGTTTCTTTATGAAATATTTGATAGTATTATGTGACGGAATGGCCGACACTCCTTCCGATTATTTGGGCGGTTCTACCCCTATGGAAAGGGCAAAAAAGCCCAATATGGATGCCCTTGCAAAGGTTTCTGAGGTTGGTTTGTGCCGTACTGTTGCCAACGGTTTAAAACCCGGAAGCGATGTTGCAAATCTGTCGGTGCTTGGGTATGACCCCGCAATTTGCTATACAGGTCGTTCTCCCTTGGAGGCTGCAAGCATCGGTGTAGCACTTAAAAAAACAGATGTCGCTTTGCGCTGTAATACCGTAACCTTATCCTGCGAAGAAAACTACGAGGATAAGACTATGGTTGACTACTGTGCGGGAGATATTTCAACCGAAGAAGCGGCAGAGATTATAAAAACTATTGAAGAAGAACTCGGAAACGAAATTTATAAGTTCTATTCGGGTGTTAGTTACCGTCACTGTTTGGTGGTTTCAAACGGTACTACCGAACTCGGCAATATGACTCCTCCCCACGATATTAGCGGTAGGGTTGTAGGCGAGTATTTAAGCAAGGCCGAAACCGCCGCACCTCTTGTTGAACTTATGAAAAAAAGTTATAACATTCTTAAAGACCATCCCGTAAACAAGAAGAGGGTTGCCGAAGGTAAAAACCCGGCTAACTCTATTTGGCTTTGGGGCGAGGGAAGGAAACCCTCACTTGAAGATTTCAAAGAAAAAAACGGTGTTAGCGGTGCTATTATTTCGGCAGTTGACCTGCTTAAAGGTATCGGAATCTGTGCAAATATGCAAACCCCCGATATAGAAGGTGCCACGGGGTATGTCGATACTAACTTCGACGGAAAGGCCGAAGCCGGAATCAATGCCTTTAAAAATGGCGTTGACCTTGTTTACATACATCTTGAAGCACCAGATGAGTGCGGTCACAGAGGTGAGCCCGAAAACAAGATTAAAGCCATTGAGATTATTGACCAAAAGATTTTGGGCAAGGTGAAAGCCTATCTTGATTCATGCGGCGATGATTACAGAATACTTATTTGTCCCGACCATCCTACTCCCCTGCTCATTAAAACCCATTCAAGCGAGCCGGTGCCTTATTTGATATATGACAGCAGAAAGGCTCTTTCGGGTGTTGACTGCTTTACCGAAAAAAATGCTTCCAAAACCGGCAACTTTATAGAACACGGTCCTTCGATTATGGACAGACTTTTGGAGAAGTAAATGAAACTTATTTTTATAAGACATGGAGACCCCGATTATGAGAATGACTCTCTGACTGAAAAAGGAATAAGAGAAGCCGTTTTGTTGGCTCAAAAGGTAAAAGAAATCAACCCCGACTATGTTTACTCCTCCCCTCTCGGCAGAGCCGAACTTACCTGCAAATATTCAAAGGAAGTTTGCGGTTTCGATTACGAGGTTTTGCCCTGGCTTCACGAATTCAAAGGGAGATTCATTATTCCCGAAACGGGTAAAAGAAGCGCCTCTTGGGACCTGTTGCCCTCCTACTATACATCAAACGAGATTCTACTTGATAATATGAAATGGCGTGAATTTGAGCCTTTTAAAGAAAGTAATGTGCTAACGGCATATGATGATGCCGCCGCGGGACTTGATGAACTGCTTAAAAAGCACGGATATTTGCATCAAGGCAATATTTACAAAGCCGTGAGATCTAACCGAGATACAATTGTTTTGTTCTGCCACTTTGCCATAACCGCTGCTTTAATGGGACATTTAACGGGTTTTTCGCCCTATGTTTTCTGGCAAAACTTTTGCGCACTTCCCACCTCAATTACAACCTTTGTTACCGAAGAAAGAGAAGAAGGTATAGCCTCTTTTCGTTGTTGCGGTTTCGGTGAGGTTG
Source organism: Acutalibacteraceae bacterium (assembly GCA_045577905.1). Taxonomy (GTDB): domain Bacteria; phylum Bacillota; class Clostridia; order Oscillospirales; family Acutalibacteraceae; genus SFWF01. Next base: position 8,530 of record JAZNJE010000035.1, read on the forward strand.
GACATTTGACAGAACATGGTGAACCCGCTTCCTTTGCTGCAAGGTTTTGCGAAACCTTTGATTCTGACGAAAGGCATTAAAAAAAGCCCGATTTTTATCGGGCTTAAATAATTTAAAATTCAAGTTTTGAAGATATAAAACCAACGAGATCTTCAATCTTTATGCGTTCCTGCTCCATAGAGTCACGGTCGCGAACGGTAACGCAACCGTCCTCCAAAGAGTCGAAATCGTACGTGATACAGAACGGTGTTCCGATTTCGTCCTCTCTGCGATAACGTTTGCCGATAGAGCCTGCGTCATCATAGTCAACCATAAAATGTTTGGCAAGCATATCATAAACTTCACCTGCCGGTTCTGCCAACTTCTTCGAGAGAGGAAGAACCGCACACTTAAAGGGTGCAAGAGCGGGATGAAGCCTTAAAACAACGCGGGTGTCATTTTCCCCTACCCGCTCCTCATCATAAGCATCGCAAAGGAATGCCAAAAGAACGCGGTCGGCACCGAGAGAAGGCTCAACAACATACGGGATGTAATGCTCGTTCTTCTCCTGGTCAAAATATTCAAGGCTCTTTCCGCTGGCCTCCTGATGACGGCCAAGGTCATAATTGGTACGGTCGGCAATGCCCCAAAGTTCGCCCCAACCGAATGGAAATAAAAACTCAATATCGGTAGTTGCTTTTGAATAGAATGAAAGTTCCTCTTTCTCGTGGTCGCGAAGGCGGATATTCTCTTCCTTTAAGCCAAGACTAAGAAGCCAGTTTTTGCAAAAATCCTTCCAATAATAGAACCAATCGAGGTCGGTATCGGGTTCGCAGAAAAACTCGCACTCCATCTGCTCAAACTCACGGGTACGGAAGATAAAGTTGCCGGGGGTAATTTCATTTCTGAATGACTTACCTATCTGACATACACCAAAGGGAAGTTTCTTTCTTGTCGAACGTTGAATGTTTGCATAGTTTACAAAAATACCCTGTGCGGTCTCGGGACGAAGATATACTTCATTCTTTGCATCCTCGGTAACACCTATAAAGGTCTTAAACATAAGATTGAACTTTCTGATGTCGGTAAAGTCCTTTGCTCCGCACTCGGGACACTCAATGTTATTTTCTTTAATATACTCGCTCATCTGCTCAAAGGTCATACCTTCTGCGTGTCCACCCACATCTTCGATAAGTTTATCCGCACGGTGTCTTGCGTGGCAGGACTTACAGTCCATAAGCGGGTCGGAAAATCCGCCGACATGACCGCTGGTTACCCAAGTTTCGGGGTTCATTATAATTGCAGAATCAAGTCCCACGTTATATTTGTTCTCCTGAACAAACTTTTTCCACCAAGCCTTTTTTACATTGTTTTTAAGTTCTACGCCGAGAGGACCGTAATCCCAAGAATTGGAAAGCCCGCCGTATATTTCCGAGCCTGAATAGACAAATCCTCTCGATTTTGCAAGAGAAACTACCGTATCCATACTCTTTTCGCTGTTATTCATAAAATATCCCTCCGAATAGAATCAATATAATAGCCATAATATTATAATAGTAGTTTAAAACGGCGGTTTTGTCAAGCATTTCCCAACTATTTCTTGACAATAATTGCCTTATCTTGTATAATTTTTTGTGTGGACAATAGTTTTCATATTCTTTAATATTCCAGGAGGTATTTATATGTTTAAATTAGAAATGCACGATGTTGATTTCGCAGATTTTATCAAGGCTCTTGACTCCTGCAAGGGTGATGTTTATCTTGAAACACCTGACGGAGATTGCCTTAACCTTAAATCTAAACTCTGCCAAATTATGGGTATTGCAAACAT
>JAZNJE010000036.1:0-30522 GCA_045577905.1 Acutalibacteraceae bacterium
ATAAGGAGGTGGTCGTCTTTCACCCAACCCGAAATACCTAAGTTGTCTTCATATTTAACCGAGTCGGCAACAGGGCGGTCTTTTGCAGGGTCCACAAAGGTTTTGAAGACCGATGCCAAGGGACTGTTTGCCGCCTCTACAACCGAAGCCGCACAACTCAGTGTGCTGTCTATATTATTTGAACAAAGGGGCTTCATATTATAAAGTTCAATACTGCCCTCGGGGAACAAATCTGCCGATGTAATAACAACGGCGTTTGCCTGCTCAATTCTTGAAGCAGAATATTTACCGCAGACCATGGCACCGTTTTTGTTCAGCGCCTTTGAAAGGTCAAAGAGCGGCAGGTATTCGGCTATTGCAAATGTGGGCATAGCAAAGAATGAAAGCATTATTGCGATTGCCGAAAATGCCGAATCAAACGACTCGTGAGATATTCCTATAAGTGCTGCTGCCACAACAGAAATCAGGCCAAACACTATGGTAAAAAAGCCTAAATTTCCGCCAAAGGCACTGTCGGCAGAGGAAAATTTAATAAAATCGGTAATGTTTGAGGTGGGTTTTATACCGACCGCCAAAACCTCGCCCTCGATGGAGGTACGAGCCATTGATGAGGCGGTAATCTGGTCATCGATAAGCAAAATTGCCTTCTTTTCATTTTTATAAGTGGCAATTTTGAAGTTGTTTAAAACCGAGGTTGCCCGTTTATATCCAAAATAGTTAAAAGCGGCAAGCGAAATAAGGGTTAAAAGAGCAGGCTCGGACGGATATACTCCAAAAATAAGACCGTAAACCATATATATAAGCATTGCCGAGACCGAAAGAGCAATCGGTGCGGCGGCTTCGGTATTCTTTTTGAAAAGATTTTTAAATGAGGCAAATATGTTTATATTAGCAAGAGCCGAAACTGCCAACATTCCAAACTGAATAAGAGAAGGCAAAAAAGGCAATGAATCAAATCTATCCTCGGGAATAACCATAACGAGCAGAGCCGAGACAAGGGTAAAGCATAAAGATAATAAAAGTTTAAAATATTCGGTTCTGCGTGCCTTTTTCAGTTTCATTCCGATTCTTTTTATGTCCTCGGGGGAGCAAAAGTCATCAGCAACATCGGGAATATCGTCATCGCTCTTTATGGAAATCGGTATCGGTCGTGTTGCGGTAATGCCCGGGGCATCCTTAATATTGACAGGTCTCGTATGACTTACAATATCCTCCATAGTGTCGAATCTTGATGAATTTATAGGGGGCATAACCGCCGTTTTTTCTTCATCATAGGAGCCCATTCCGACTTGAAGGCTGGTGAGTTTTGAATATGGCGTAACAACCTTTACTCCTTGCTCTACCACAGTTCTTTTGCCGTTAAAGTCATCAAAAAGAATATCGGCGGCAACGGGCAGAGAAAACTTTTCTGCACTCGGTTTGTGCTGTTCATCCTTAACCTCAACAGGGGGGGTGACGGCTTCTGCCGTAAGACGAATCTTATTTCCCGTATTATCGGTAAGGCTATATTTTTCAGCAATTTTTTCATTGGCACGAAGTTCGGCAGAGCGAATAATATCCTCAACACTGTCGAGGGTATAGGCGGGCCGATTATCCACTTGACTGACACCCTCTTCATCGTAAATGTAGGGCATACAGCGTTTGAGAAGACTCGGACGGTCCTTTTGGCTTTTAGGCTCAATCGTTGGAGGTTCGGCAGATTCGGATTTAGTGCTGTCGGCCTCCGCCAAAACAGGGCGGGGAGGGGTTTCGGCAGGTTTTATATCCTCAATCTCTTTTTCAGTCCTCTTATTGGGAACTATTTCCTCTCCCGTTTCTGCCGTATGTAGTCGCAGTTTTTTCTTTAAAGCGTTAAGCGGGGAAAAGCCGTTAGGCAAAACCTTTACCTCTTCGGATTCTTGTGTAAATTTTATAGGGGAGAAGAGCAAAGGCTCTTCCTTTTTTTCTTCTGAAAATTGGGTAGATTCCGAAACCGTCTCTGGGTTAACAAAGGGCAGAGTAAGGGTAGAATAATCGTCAAAATTCTCCGACTCATTGGCTTTTGTTTTATATATTTCGTTTTTCATTATCCCTCACTCCTTTCTTTAAACTTAGATTTTACGAACGGCTTTTAACCACGGCATACATCAAAATTCCGGCCGCAACCGACGCATTAAGAGAGTTGATTTTTCCTTTCATCGGAAGGCTTATGATTGTATCACACTTTTTAGCAACAAGTTGTCCGATGCCGTTGCCTTCATTTCCTATAACGAGAGCACAAGGGCAGTCAAAGTCTGTTTTAGAGTAATCTTCGCCGTCCATATCGGCGCCGAACACCCAAACACCCTGCTCTTTTAGTTTGTCAATTTCGCTGGCAATATTGGTAACCCTCGCTACCTTCATATATTCGAGAGCACCGCTTGCCGACTTTGCAACGGTAACATTAAGGGAGGCACTTCTTCTTTTGGGAATAATAATTCCGTGAACGCCTGCCGCCTCAGCGGTACGGATAATCGCGCCGAGATTATGCGGATCCTCGATTTCGTCACAGATTATAATGAAGGGCTTTTCTCTGCGTTCTTCGGCAAGGGCAAAAATATCCGAAACCTCGCAATATTCCTGCTCGGCAATGATAACCGCAACGCCTTGATGATTGGCTCCGCCCGTCATATAGTCAAGTTTAGACGGAGAAACCTCTTTTATAAGAATTCCGCGTTCGGAACACTTGGCTATTATCGCCTGCACCGAACCGCCCGCCTGACCGTGTGCAACGAGAAGACGGTCAATTTCTCTACCTGAACGGAGAGCCTCCATAACGGGATTTCTTCCGGCTATTATATTGTTTCCTTGTTCTTTTGGCTCAATATTGGTCATAGAAAAAGATACTCCTTGATTGTCGCATAAAAATACATAATAAATTATAACATATAAGATCAAAAAAATAAAGTATTTTTATATTTATATGGGATAAAAGGAGATAATTGGCAATAATAGTGAAAAGGAGTTGTTAAAATGAGTAAAATTAAAAGTATTTATGCATACGAAATCTTTGATTCACGCGGAAATCCCACCGTTTTTACCAAGGTGGTTACCGAAAACGGGTCAGTAGGATCGGCTTCTGTGCCGTCGGGAGCCTCAACGGGAAGTTACGAGGCAACCGAACTTCGGGACGGCACCGAAAGGCTGTTCGGAAAAGGGGTCAAAAGGGCGGTAGATAATATAAATCTTATCATAAGACCCGCACTTTCGGGAATGGAGGTCCGAGAGGGAGAGCAGATTGATAAAAAGTTAATCGAACTCGACGGTAGCGAAAACAAAAGCAATTTGGGGGCAAATGCAACCCTTTCTGTATCTCTTGCGGTGGCACGGGCGGCAGCGGCAGACGAAAAAATGCCTCTTTACAGATATTTAGGGGCACAAGAACCAAAAGAAATGCCCCGCCCTATGATGAACATTATAAACGGCGGAGCACATGCGGCAAATAATATTGATATTCAGGAATTTATGATAATGCCGACCGTATCAAAAACCTTTGCTGAGTCAATGGATATTTGTGTGTGCGTCTATCATCACTTAAAGGAACTTTTAAAATCTAAGGGGTATGCTACCGCAGTCGGCGACGAGGGAGGTTTTGCCCCCGATTTAAGCAGTGATAAAGAAGCATTGGAATTTTTGCTTTTGGCAATAGAACGGTCGGGATATTCAACAAACGAGGTCAAAATTTGTCTTGATGCCGCCGCAAGTGAGTGGCTTTGCGACAGCGGAATTTATAAAATGCCCAAAAGAGGCAAAAAGTATGACCGTGAGGAGATTCTTGATATGTGGGCAGATTTAATATCAAATTATCCTATAATTTCGCTCGAAGATGGTCTCGCCGAAAACGATTTTGAGGGAACGGCAAGGCTTACCGAAAAACTCGGAAACAGACTTCAAATCGTGGGGGACGACCTTTTTGTGACAAACGAAAAAAGGCTTTTGCAGGGAATAAGGCAAAAAGCGGCAAATGCCATTCTGATAAAACCAAACCAGATAGGAACTTTAAGCGAAACCTTAAAGGTTATTAAAACTGCAAAGGAAAACGGATATAAAACGGTTATATCCCACCGTTCGGGTGAAACCGAGGATACCTTCATTGCCGACCTTTCAGTAGCGGTTGCGGCAGGACAGATAAAAACGGGAGCACCTTGCAGAAGCGAAAGGGTAGCAAAGTATAACAGACTACTACTCATCGAAAACAATTGCGAATAAAGGCAACGCTCCCCGCCGTTATGCCAAGCATTCTTGCGGATACTTGGTCTAACGGCGGGGAGTATATTTTTTATATATCTAATTCCTTTCCGTTTTGAAAGAAAATCCTCGGCACGCGCTTTGTTATACTGCAAACCGTTTCATAGTTGATTGTTCCTGCCCACGATGCAACCCTTTCTACCGGAAGGCCATCGCCGAAAAGCAGAGCCTCGTCGCCCTCATTAACACCCTCTATATCGGTGACATCGACAACCATTTGGTCCATACAAACCCGGCCTACAACGGGCGCTTTTTTGCCGTGTATAAGGACATAGGCTTGATTTGAGCATAGGCGAGGATAACCGTCTGCATAACCCACCGAAAGTGTGGCAAGTATGCGAGGTGACTCTGCCGTGTACGTTCTTCCGTAACTTATCGTATCGCCGACACCGACCGTCTTTACCATTGAAACCACAGTTTTAAAAGACATTACGGGCATAAATTCCGAATCGATTGCAATGTCGGTCGAGGGGGTCAGCCCGTAAAGGATAATACCCGGCCTTACAGCATCAAGATGCATATTCTTGTTCATAAGTGTTGCGGCAGAATTACAGCAATGCTTGATACTAAAATGGTGACCATCTCTTTCCAAAAGTTCGGTTACACGAGTAAAGCGGTCAAACTGCTCCTTTGTAAAGGCGGTATCGGTCGCAACTTCACTGTCTGCCACCGCAAAATGTGTAAACACACCCTCAAAGTTCAAGTTATGTAATGAAAGGGCGGTTTTAATCTCGCCCAGACCCGAAAAAGAGTCGTCTCGGCAGTCAAAACCGATTCTACCCATTCCAGTGTCGAGTTTTAAATGCACCGTTACCGTAACGCCGTTTTTTCTTGCTTCGTCGTCAAGTTTCTTTGCAAATTCAAGGGAATAAACCGCTTGCGTGATAGATTTTTCGGCAAGAATATTTGCTAAATTTTCGGGCGTATAACCAAGAATCAATATGGGTTTATCAATGCCTAATTGACGCAGTTCGATAGCCTCATTAATGTTGGAAACGGCAAAACCGTAGGTGCCGAGTTTGTCCAAAAGGGGAGCAAGTCTATTGACAGAATGACCATAAGAATTTGCCTTAACCACCGAGTAGATTCGGCTATCGGTTGTTGAAGAAATCAGTTTAAAATTGTTGCATAAAGCATCTAAATTGATTTCTGCCCAAGTCCTGTGTAGATAACTCATAAAAATCAATCCCTTCTTTTCCCAAATAGAAGAACAAGTCGCAGAAATTGTGCAAGAGATACAAGGAGTGCCGCAATATATGTCCACGCGGCGGCAGAAAGAACCTTTATTGCACCGTTTATATCGCGTTCGTTTACTAAAAGAGAGCCGTTTTTAATGGCAGAAATTGCCCTTCTTGAAGCGTTTAACTCGACCGGCAGAGTGACCAAGTGAAACAGGGTGGAAAGGCCGAAAAGTGCGATTCCGAGCCAAATTAGACCCTCATAACTTAAAAAGATACCGAGGAGTAACATAATCCAGGAAATTGACGAGCCGAAATTAACAACAGGCACAAGTTTATTCCTGAAAAGAATGGGGGAGTAGTTTTCGGCATACTGTACCGCGTGACCTGCCTCATGACAGGCGACACCTACTGCCGAAACGGTACAGGAATCATAGACCGAGTCAGATAGCCTGATAACATTGGTGCGAGGATCGAAGTGGTCGGTAAGATTGCCCGAAACCCTTTCTATTTTGACATTATAAACTCCGTTTGCGTGAAGCGTCTTTTCGGCGGCTTCGGCTCCGCTTATATCGGTATATGCTTTTGAATATTTGCTGAATGTTGTTTTAACCCTTACTTGGGCAATAAGGGCCAATATGACCATGGGGACAACGAGAACTACATAGTAATAGTCTATAAAAAATCCGAACATAAGGTGAACTCCTTAAACATTGAATCTAAATAATACTATGTCCCCATCCTGCATAACATATTCCTTGCCTTCACTTCGAACAAGACCTTTTTCTTTTGCAGCCACCATACTGCCGCAAGCCATAAGGTCATTAAAGGCAACAACCTCGGCACGGATAAACCCACGCTCAAAGTCGGAGTGAATCTTACCTGCCGCCTGAGGTGCTTTTGTGCCCTTAACGATGGTCCACGCCCTGACTTCGGGTTGTCCCGCAGTGAGGTATGAGATTAGTCCAAGCAGGGAATAACAGGTCTTGATAAGACGGTCAAGACCCGACTCTTTTAAACCTAAATCGCTAAGGAAGATAAGTTTTTCCTCCTCGTCGAGTCCGGAAATTTCCGATTCCAATGAGGCACAAATAGGAAGGGTTTCGGCACCTTCTGCCGAGGCAATTTCCCGAACCTTTTGATAGTTTTTGTTATCTTCAATTCCGTTTATAAAATCGTCCTCACTCATATTGCAGGCATAAATTACAGGTTTTAAGGAGAGAAGGGCGGTGGTAGCAAGAACCTCTTTTTCGGTGTCGTCATTAGGTGTGACGGCACGGGCGGGAATACCGTTTTCAAGTGATTCTAATAACCTTTTTAAAAAGTCAACCTCTCCTTGTAAAGACTTATCTCCCTTCAAGGCTTTTGAAGATTTGTCAAGCCTTCTTTGGACAATTTCAATGTCGGAGAAAATAAGTTCCAGATTTATGGTTTCAATATCTCTTGCAGGGTCAACCGAGCCTTCAACGTGAATAATGTCGGTCGAGTCAAAACAACGAACAACATGAACGATGGCATCAACCTCGCGGATGTGAGACAGAAACTTGTTTCCGAGTCCTTCCCCTTTTGAAGCGCCCTTTACAAGGCCGGCGATGTCAACAAATTCGATAACGGCAGGTGTAAATTTAACAGGGTTATACATATCCCTGAGGGCAACAAGTCTCTCATCGGGCACGGCAACCATACCGACATTTGGCTCTATTGTGCAAAAAGGGTAATTTGCACTCTGTGCGCCTGCGTTTGTAATAGCATTAAAAAGGGTAGATTTTCCTACATTCGGAAACCCCACAATACCTAATTTCATAAAAATATCTTCTCCTCGCAGAAAATTTATATATATTTCATACAATTATACAATATTTTCTGTTTTTTTTCAACAGGAAAAATGAAAAGGAAAGGGTCAAAAAAAGATTGAATTTTTGTTATATCAGCCATCTGTTAAACAATGAAAAATATTTTTATTAGGTGTGTAAAATACAGTTCGTCTCGGTAATTTTAATGACCGAAAGAGGTAAGTCATCGGTGCTTTTAGAAAAATATAATAAAATTGCTAAAAAATCGAAAAAAGTATTTGAAATTATCAGGTTATAATATATAATAAAATAGATAAGTATCATAGAGAGGACGGTGGGCATTGTGCCGGCAGAATATTCAGTTGAACTTTCAAGAATAATTAAAGAATTAGCATTGGAGGAAATATATTTACCTGCCTCTGCGGAAGAAATTAAAATTTCCAACAATAACATTAACCGACCGGGAATTCAACTCGGAGGCTACTATGAAATTTTTGACACCACGAGAATTCAAATTGTAGGCCGATCGGAAGAAAATTTTTTGAGCCATTTCAAAGAAGCAGAGTACAATAAACTGGTTGATGCCTTTTTTGAAAAGAAGCCCGTCACAGTTATTATTTCGAGAAATATGGAGATAAATGGCTTTAAGGAGGCCGCCGAAAAATACGGTGTTCCGTTGCTTCGCACCGATGAAACAACATCCTCCTTTATGTCGCAACTTATAGCCCTTTTAAATCTTGCCCTTGCACCGAGGATTACCCGCCACGGTGTTTTGATAGAGGTATATGGTGAAGGTATATTGTTACTCGGCGAAAGTGGTGTAGGAAAGAGTGAGACGGCGATTGAACTCGTTAAAAGAGGGCATCGTCTCATTGCCGACGATGCGGTAGAAATAAGAAGGGTGTCCAACAAGTCTCTCGTTGGTGCTGCCCCCAACAACATAAGGCACTTCATTGAACTTCGCGGCATAGGAATTGTAAATGTTTCGCGAATTTTTGGTGTGGGCGCCGTAAAACTTACCGAAAAGATTGACTTTGTTATAAATATCGAGCCCTGGGATGCAGAAAAGATTTACGACCGCATGGGATTGGAAGAACAAACAACCGAGATTTTGGGACTTAAAATTCCGTCTGTTACCATTCCCGTTAAACCCGGAAGAAACCTTGCGGTAATAATCGAGGTTGCAGCAATGAACAACAGGCAGAAAAAACTGGGCTATAATGCGGCAGTTGACCTGCTCGGTCGTCTCGGAATGTCGGGAGGAGTTCCCGAAAACAAAGATACGGAAATCGAACCGTTCTAAGAGGTATAACAGGAGGAATAAATACGTATCGTTTAGGAATAGACTTAGGTGGAACAAATATTGTCGCAGGTGTAGTTGATGACGACTATCAGGTGCTTGGCAAAGGAAAGTTAAAAACCAATGCTCCTCGTCCCGCAGAAGAAATTGCCGACGATATGGTAAAGACTCTCAATATGGCGCTTGATGCGGCAGGACTTAAAATTTCGGATATTTCTTCTATGGGAATCGGAATACCGGGTTCGGTAAATCCTGCGGAGGGAATAATCAGCTATACAAATAATTTGCAGTTTAAAGATGTTCCCATTTGCCGTATTATGAAGGAGAAAACGGGTGTCGATTTTTATATTGAAAACGATGCTAATGCCGCGGCTTACGGCGAGTTTTTGGCGGGCGCGGGAAAAAATGTAAATAATTTTATAGCGTTAACGCTTGGCACCGGTGTCGGCGGAGGTGTTTTTATTGATGGCAAACTCTTTACGGGCAGCAACTACAAAGGCGGCGAACTCGGACATATGGTAATCGATATTGACGGAGAGCAATGCAGTTGCGGCAGAAAGGGATGTTTTGAATCATATGCTTCGGCAACGGCACTCATAAGACAGACAAAAAGGGCTATGAAAGATGACCTTAATTCTGTTATGTGGAAACTTTGCGGTGGCAATATTGATGCTGTAAACGGCTTGACTGCTTTTGACGGATGGCGCAAAGGAGATCCCTCTGCAACGAAGGTTGTAAAAACCTATATTGGGTATATTTCGGTCGGCATAGCCAACCTTGTTAATATATTTCAACCCGAACTTGTTTGTATCGGCGGCGGAATTTCGGGCGAGAAGGAAAACCTTACAAACCCGATAAACGAGATTGTTAAAAGGGAAATATACGGTGGTGAAACCAGAAATCTTGTCGTTACGGCTCAACTTGGCAACGATGCAGGAATTATCGGAGCCGCATTTTTAGATAAATTATACTAAATCGGAGTAATTATGCTTAAAGAAACACTTGTCGAAAACAAAATTACTTTTAGAGAAAACGAAAAAATGTCTGCCCACACCTCTTTTAAAATTGGGGGTGCGGCGGAATTTTTTGTCGAACCTAAAAACAGTTTTGAAATGGCGATTGTAATCGAAGCGGCAAGGGAAGAAAATCTCGCAGTTACCGTTATAGGAAACGGGAGTAATCTGCTTGTATCGGACAAAGGCATAGAGGGCGTTGTAATAAGCACCCTTTTAATGAAAGAGATAAAACTTATAGATGATACTCATATTTTTGCCGAGGCAGGGGCTTCCTTAACGGCGGTATGTTTATTTGCTCTTAAAAACGGCCTTTCAGGGCTAGAATTTGCCTATGGAATACCGGGAAGTGTCGGCGGTGCCCTCTTTATGAATGCAGGGGCATACGGCGGAGAAATGTCGCAGGTGGTATCGTCTGCCGAGAGCCTTGATAAGGAAATGAACAGGGTAGAAAGAAAAAACAGCGAATTGAGTCTTTCCTACCGTCATAGTGCTTTTTGCGATAACGGAGAGATAATTCTCGGTGTCTGTTTTGAACTCTCAAAGGGCGAAAAAAGTGAAATAGAAGAAAAAATGGAAACTCTTATGGGCAAAAGAAAGGCAAGCCAACCCCTTGATTATCCCAGTGCAGGCTCTACCTTTAAACGTCCCGAGGGATACTTTGCCGCTGCGCTTATTGATGAGTGCAATCTTAAAGGACTTTCGGTAGGCGGTGCAGAGGTTAGCCGAAAGCATGCAGGTTTTGTAATAAATAAAGGGGGAGCGACCTGTTCGGATGTTTTGAATTTGATTGAAAAAATTACCGAAACCGTAAAGGCCGAAAAAGGAGTTTCCCTTTCTACCGAAGTAATATTTATAGGAAAGAGATAACGAGGTAAGGCCGTGTCATTTACTTCCGATGTAAAAAAAGAACTTACCGAAAAAAGACCGTCGGACCGACACACCGAAGCCGAATGCTTTGGGTTTTTGTTGTTGTCGAGGTCTTTTTCATTTAATAAGATACTTTTGCAAACCGCCTCGAAGGAGGCGGCTGAACGCTTTTGTTATTTGTTGCGCAAGGCGTTTGACGTTACTGCCGAGCCTAAGGTAGGCGGCAGTGCTCGTCCGACCTATTCGGTCAGCGTCGATGGACAAGCATCAAGACAAAGAATTTTGCACCGCTTTGGATTCCGCTCGGACAAAGAAATTTGTCTGAAAGAGGAAATCTTGAAAAGTGAGGGTAGCATAGGTGCATTCATAAGGGGGGCATTTTTGGCAGGAGGTTCAATCTCCGACCCCAAAAGCGAATACAGAATAGATTTTTCCTTCAAGGACGGTCGGACGGCGGAGGAGTTTTCACAACTTCTTTTATCAAGAGGCATAAGTTCCAAACTTACAAAGCGGGCAGAAAAAAACGTTGTATATATTAAAAACAGTGAAATGATAGAGGACATTTTGACCGTTATGGGCGGTGCAAACGAAACCCTTAATCTTATAAATGTAAAGATTTATAAGAGTATGAAAAATGCCGTTAACCGAAAAAACAACTGCGAAACGAGAAACATTTTAAAGAGTGCCGATGCCGCGTTTGAACAGACTGCTGCCATAAAAAAACTCCGTAAAGAGAGAAAATTTGAATTGCTTAGCGAAGAACTTATCGAGGCAGCAGAACTGCGGCTTGCAAATCCCGAGGCTTCGCTCTCGGAACTCTGCCGAGCCACAGGCAATAAAATTACCCGTTCGGGTCTTAATCATAGACTTAAAAAAATAGTAGAATTTTCAAAAGAGGTGAAATAAAAATGGACTTCGTACATCTTCATTTGCATACCGAATATAGTCTTTTAGACGGTGCCTGCCGAATCAGAGACCTTTTTGATACTGTTAAGAAAAACGGACAAACTGCGGTGGCAATTACCGACCACGGTGTGATGTACGGCGCAGTCGATTTTTATAAAGCCGCTAAAAAGGCTGGGGTCAAGCCGATTATCGGATGTGAGGTTTACGTTGCCCCCAAAAGCCGTTTTGATAAGGATAAAAGCACCAATCAACGCTATCATCATCTAGTGCTTTTGTGTGAAAACGAAACAGGCTATAAAAATCTTATAAAAATGGTTTCAAAGTCCTTTACCGAGGGCTTTTATTCAAAACCGCGTGTTGATAAAGAACTTCTCGCAAAATACCACGAGGGGTTGATTTGTCTTTCTGCCTGTCTCGCCGGAGAAATTCCTTCTGCCCTTTCAAACAATGATTACGAAGCGGCAAAATCGGCAGCGGTTTGGTACCGTGACACCTTCGGCAAAGACAACTATTTTTTAGAAATTCAAAACCATAAAATGGCGGAGCAACTTGCGATAAATCCGTTTATAATAAAACTTTCAAAGGAAACGGGAATACCGCTTGTTGCGACCAATGATGCCCATTATGTCAATCGAGAAGATGCAAAAATGCAGAAGGTTTTAATCTGTATTCAAACGGGAAAAACTATAAATGAGGATAATCCTCTTTTCTTCCCCAACGATGAGTTTTATTTAAAATCTTCCGAAGAAATGGCGGAACTTTTCCCCGATACACCCGAAGCGATAGAAAATACCGTAAAAATTGCCGAGCGTTGCAATTTTGACTTTGAGTTCGGAAAAATCAAACTTCCGGTTTTCGATATAGGGGACCGAGACCATTTTGAGTTCTTTAAGGAAAAATGCTTTGAGGGACTTTACCGAATTTTCGGGAAAAATCCCGAAACCGAATATATTGACCGACTGAATTATGAACTTGATACCATCAACAAAATGGGCTATGTTGACTATTATCTCATAGTTCAGGACTTTGTAAACTATGCCAAACGTTCGGGAATCCCTGTGGGGCCGGGCAGAGGTTCGGGAGCAGGCTCTCTGGCGGCATACTGTATAGGAATAACCGGTATTGACCCGATAAAGTACAATCTGTTCTTCGAACGGTTTTTGAACCCTGAAAGGGTTTCGATGCCCGATTTTGACATTGATTTCTGTTATGTGAACCGCCAAAAAGTAATTGATTATGTTATAGAAAAGTACGGAAGTGACAGGGTAAGTCAGATTGCGACCTTTGGAACAATGGCGGCAAGAAATGCCATTCGCGATGTCGGGCGTGCCCTCAATAAACCTTACGCGCTTTGTGACAAAGTTGCAAAATTAGTGCCGAAAACACTCGGCATAACTATTGAAAAGGCACTTGAAACGGCACCCGAGTTCCGTGAGCAGTATGAGTTTGACGAGGAGGTCAAAGAACTTGTCGATATGGCTCAAAAGGTTGAGGGTATGCCTCGCCACGTTTCAACCCACGCCGCAGGTGTTGTTATTTCTGATCGAGCAGTCAATGAATATGTGCCGTTGGCACTTAATGACGAATCGGTTGTAACACAATATACAATGACTTCACTCGATGAACTCGGACTTCTTAAAATGGACTTTTTGGGTCTTAGAAATCTGACCATTATACGAAATACCGAGAATTATATAAAAAAGAGCCAACCCGAGTTTTGCATCGACAAAATTTCTCTTGACGATAAGGATACCTATGCCCTTATGTCTGGCGGATTTACCGACGGTGTATTCCAGTTTGAATCAGACGGAATGAAAAATGTTCTTCGTCAGTTCCACCCCGAAAAGATAGAAGATTTAACGGCTATTTTGTCGCTATATCGTCCCGGTCCTATGGATTCTATACCCAAGTATATTCATAACCGACACCACCTTGAAGATATAAAATATTCCACCCCCCTTTTGAAGGATATATTGGACGTTACCTATGGGTGTATTGTGTATCAGGAACAGGTAATGCAGATATTCAGGACCCTTGCGGGATACTCTCTCGGCAGAGCCGATATTGTCCGCCGAGCAATGAGTAAAAAGAAGCACGATGTAATGCAGAGTGAAAGAGAGGTCTTTATATACGGTCAAAAGGATGAAGCGGGGAATATTATATGTAAAGGTGCCATAAATAATGGCGTTTCGGTAGATGCCGCAGAAAAAATATTTGATGAAATGTCAGCGTTTTCATCCTATGCTTTCAACAAATCTCACGCGGCGGCATATTCTTTTATTTCCTATCAAACTGCTTACCTGAAATGCCACTATCCCAAGGAATATATGGCGGCTTTAATGACGAGTATGCAGGAAGATACCGATAAAATCGCTTTCTATACAAATGAATGTGCAAGGCTTGGCATAAAGGTTTTACCGCCCCACGTCAATGAAAGTTTTGAGGGTTTTACGCCGACCGCCGACGGAATACGTTTCGGACTGTTGGCAATTAAAAATATTGGCGAAGGGCTTGTAAAAAACCTTATTTCGGTAAGACAGGAAAAGGGAGCCTACACCTCTCTTTATGATTTTTGCGAAAAGAATTCGGGCAAAGATTTTAACCGCAGAGCCTTGGAAGGGCTTATTAAGAGTGGTGCGTTGGATGGGCTTGAATTAAACCGCAGAACTATGCTTTACGGCGCAGATTCGGTGCTTTCTGCGGTAGGAGAGCAGAAAAAATATTACGGCTCAGGTCAACTCGACCTATTTGGTGAGGACAAGGATGATGATAACATCTTTACACTTGAACCAATGGAAGAAATGACGGCAGAAATCAAACTCTCTATGGAAAAGGAGTCAACAGGTCTTTATCTGTCGGGGCATCCGTTAGAAGAATATAAAGGTTATGCTACGAATATAGGTGCCGCTTCGGTCAATGATGTTTTGACGGGAAAATATGAAGACACAAGCCGAGTAAAACTTGTTTTAATTGTAAATTCCGTACGTGCCCGCACAACAAAAAATGACAGTATGATGGCAAATATTACGGCAGAGGATACAACCGGCACCATAGAGATAACTGCCTTTTCCCGCACCTATACCGAAGCCAGAAGTTTCTTAAATCCCACTGCAAAGGTAGTTGTTATGGGCAGGGTGCAGGAGAGGGAAGACCGACCCTTTGAAATCTTGGCGGACAGTATTATGCCTATCGCACCCGATAAAGCAAATATGCCGATTCACGATAAAAAGGTAAAAAGCGGGCTTTATTTAAGGGTAAAAAGTGCGGACGGCGAGACATTTGATATGCTTAAATCTATATTGAAGAGATATAGTGGACAAATGCAGGTTATAATAGTAGATGGCGAAGGCAAACGATTTTTGGCACCTTCCGACTGTTATGTCAGACCCGCCGAGGAATTGATTTACGAATTGGAAGAAAAATTTGGTAAAAATAATGTAAAACTTGTTGAATAATCTTTTATTATAGTATATAATTATTTTAATTTTTAAAAAGTCACAATGGAGTGGTAAAAATGAAAACAATAGGTGTATTAACGAGTGGAGGGGACGCCCCCGGAATGAACGCCGCCATAAGAGCGGCGGTTAGAGGCGCCATTGCAAGAGGACTTAATGTTAAGGGAATATATAAGGGCTATGCAGGACTGATCAACGGCGAAATTCGAGACTTTACGCCACGAGACGTATCCGATATTGTCAATCGCGGTGGCACGGAACTGTTCTCTGCTCGATGCCGTGAATTTAAAGAGGAAGCAGGAATGCAAAGAGCCATTGACGTTTGCAAGAAAGAGGGGATTGACGGTATCGTTGTAATCGGAGGCGACGGCTCATTCAGGGGCGCTCGCGACCTTTCTCTGCGCGGAATTCCCTGCATTGGCGTTCCTGCAACCATCGACAACGATATTGCTTCTACTGATTATACTATTGGATATGATACGGCTTTGAACACTGTTGCCGAACTTATTGATAAACTTCGTGATACCTGCCGTTCGCATGCTCGTTGCTCGGTAGTTGAGGTAATGGGTAGGCATGCAGGTCACCTTGCTTTGGAAACGGGGTTTGGTTGCGGCGCTATTGTCGTGCTAGTTCCAGAGTTAAATCAGGACCCTGATATTGAGGTTATCGAGAAGATAAAGACGGTACGTGCTACCGGCAAGGAGCATTTTATAGTTGTAGTTGCAGAGGGAGTAGGCGGTTCGGCAGAACTTGCAAAGAAAATTGAGGCAGAAACGGGAATTGAAACCCGTGCTACCATCCTCGGCCACATCCAAAGAGGCGGTGCTCCCACAATGCGCGACCGCGTAATGGCAACCAAGATGGCTGACTATGCTGTTAACCTTCTTGCCAACGGAATAGGAAACCGTGTTGTTACATGTAACAACAGCATCATTGGCGATATGGACATTTTTGAAGCGCTTAATATGACCAAAGGATTGGATATGGAACTCTTTGATACTGCGGAGAGACTTGCTATATAAGCGATACCAAAATATAGTGTGGCATACTCCTTTCCTTTACCATTTGCAAAATAAAGAAAGAGCACGGGCTAAACAGCGCCGTGCTCTTTCTTTGAAGAGAGGTAATGCTTACTTAATTTGAAATTAGCCTTCGTCAAGGTTGGCTTCGACTTGTGCCTGAATATTCTCATCATAGGAGAGAACCGGCTTTACATCTGTGCCTTTGACTTTTCTGTCAATATAGTTCTTGGTTATCTTTATAACCAGAGGAATCATAAACAGTACGCCGATAAGGTTAGGTATCATCATAAGACCGTTGAAGGTGTCAGATATATCCCAAGCAAGAGAAGATGTCAGAACTGCACCGAAGATGATGGTGCAAACGTGAATGATTCTGAATACTATTGTTGTCTTTGCTCCAAATAGATACTCCCAGGCCTTACTGCCGTAATGGGACCAACCAAGGACGGTTGTGAAAGCAAACAGGAACATAGCGATTGCGACAAACTTCTGACCTATATTGCCCCATCCAAATACTTCGTTAAAAGCACCGCCAACAAGGGTAGCATCCGAAAGACCCGCGGCAACCTCACCGGTAGTAGCGTTAAATACGCCGCCGTTAAGTCCGCCAGAGGTAAGAACAACGAGAGCGGTCATAGTGCAGACGACCATAGTATCTGCGAAGACCTCAAAGATACCCCACATACCCTGCTTAACTGGTTCTTTTACGCTTGAATTTGAATGAACCATAACCGAAGAGCCGAGACCTGCCTCGTTAGAGAACACGCCGCGCTTAAAGCCATTAGTCATAGCGATTATAACGCCGCCGATACCGCCGCCTACAAAGGCTTCGGGTGCAAATGCGTTAACGAATATTGCTTTAAAAGCAGGTATAATAGCCTGATAGTTTATGCCGATGATAACAAGGCTTCCTGCTACGAAAATAAGAACCATAAAGGGAACAATCTTTTCGGCAACGTTTGCAATTCTCTTAACACCGCCGAGAGTGATAATAGCGGTAAGAATCATAATAATAACGCCTAAAATAATATTGTAAAGGGAAACTTCACCAAAAACAGTTATGCTTGACAGAGCCTTTACATCGAAAGCGGCGGCAACGTTTGCAACAATTTTGTTTACCTGTCCCATACTTCCGATACCGAAGGATGCGAGCATTGTGAAGATACAGAAAAGAACGGCAAGAATTTTTCCGAGCCCCTTAAAACTTGCCTTACCGTGCTTGTCCTCATACTTGTATCCGCCAAGACCATCTTGGAGATAATACATAGCACCTCCGGACCATTCGCCTTCGGAATTCTTTCGCCTAAAATAAATTCCAAGAACATTTTCTGCATAGTTTGTCATCATTCCGAAGAAGGCTGCAACCCACATCCAGAAAACTGCGCCGGCACCACCAATACAGATGGCGGCAGCAACACCGGCGATATTGCCTGTTCCTACCGTTGCGGCAAGCGCAGTGCAAAGTGCCTGGAAGGGAGAGATTGTACCCTTTTCTTTGCGATGCTTCAAAACATCCTTTGTGAACATACTTCCCATTGTGTTTTTCCACCAGAGCCCAAGGCGGGTAACCTGGAAGAATTTGGTGCAGCAGGTAACAATAACTCCGGTGCCTATAAGAAGGGCAAGACCGAAGATTCCCCATACTACTCCGTTAATACTGCCGTTAATTTCGGCGATTTTGTCGAGAACCATTTTTGATTACTCCTTTTTAAAATAATAAAACCGGACTGCAAAAGGCAATCCGGCAAAACAACAAAATAAACCCTTAAAAAGGATTCAACGCTTTGTCCTTTTGCCTGAGAGATTCGCGCCACGGCGCTTTCACCTTCGGCACTCAATCGAATGAGTTTCTCCAAAGTTCCGTCAGTATGCAGTCCTCATTCCGTGTCGGAAAACCTGAGAGTGTTACTCCTTCGGTGCTAAACGCTTTCCTGCAAACATCATACGGTTATTAAACTTAGACTATTATACTTTCTCTTTTTCGGTTTTGCAAGTATTTTCTTAAATTTCACCGAAAAAAGTCATTTTTTGTAAAATAAAAACAAAAGGTCGGAAAATCCGACCTCTTTTATTAGTTGTTATTGTTTTCGTGCCTTGAGACAGCAGCACGAATCTTGTCCACGGGGTCAAGAAGTTTTGAAATGGAGTTATCACAGTTTATAGTGTCAACGAGAAGAGCAATATATTTGCTCATGTTAACATTACAGTACCACTCGCGGGAGAGAAGTTCGGGAGTATTATAGATGAGGTTTGTTGTAAAAATTTTATCTATAAGACCGTCCTCATAGTATTTATCAAAGGTTTCGAGTCCGTTTACGAAGAGACCGAAGGTAGAGAAAATGAAGATTCTCTTTGCGCCCTTTGATTTAAGTTTGGCAGCAATGTCGAGCATTGATTCGCCCGAACTTATCATATCGTCAACAAGGATAAGGTCCATACCCTTAACATCTTGGCCCAAAAATTCGTGAGCAACAATGGGGTTTCTTCCGTCAACTATGGTTGAATAGTCCCTTCTCTTGTAGAACATACCAAGGTCGAGACCGAGGACCGATGAATAATAGATACATCTGCTCATGCCGCCCTCATCGGGAGAAACGATCATGGTATGCTCGGCATCAAGTTGTATGTCGGGAACGCTGCGGAGAAGAGCCTTAATCATCTGGTATGCGGCTTGAACGTTATCGAAACCGTCAAGAGGAATAGCATTTTGAACGCGGGCATCGTGAGCATCAAAGGTAATGAAGTTGCTTACGCCCATATTCATAAGTTCTTGAAGCATAATAGCACAGTCAAGTGACTCTCTTGAAGTTCTGCGGTGCTGTCTGCCTTCATAAAGCATAGGCATAATAACATTAACACGGCGAGCCTTTCCGCCGAGCGCTGCAATTACGCGCTTTAAGTCTGCATAGTGGTCGTCAGGGCTCATAGGGACTTCTTTACCGTACATTTTATATGTAACGCCGTGATTAAAGCAGTCGCAAATGATATAGGCATCGAGTCCTCTTGCGGAATGCTTAAATACGCCCTTGGACTCACCCGTGCCGAAACGGGGACAACGAGAGGGGATAACAAAGGTTTCCTCGGGAGGAGTTTCTCTCCACTGTGTGAGGTAGTAGTCCACCTGTTTAGCGATTTCTTCGGTGCCGGTCATACTTATAATTGCAAGGTCACCATAGGGGGCATGTGTTAAGTCGTTATTTGCCATATGTCTTCTCCTCTGCGAAAGGTATAAATCTTTATATTTATATAATAACACATATTTTAAAAGTTACAAGCAAAAAGTTGTCGAATTTTCACTTTTTTCATATTTTCTTCGAAGTTTGACCCATTATTACAATATTACCTTGATTTTTCACCGATTATGATAAAACCAAATTCAGCAAGTCATAAAAATAAAGAAAGAATTTAAAATGGGGCAGTCGTATGAACCGCCATCTCCCTTTTGTTATCATTTGCATTTTTTATAATCTTCTTGCAACTATCCTTATTATTTGGTATAATATCCATATATATCTAAAAGGGGATAATGAAAATGTCAAAGGTTACTCTTCTTGCATACACTCCTGATCCTGAACGCACAGTCGCCTCGGCGGCAAAACTTTGTTATTCTGCATCGGATATCGACGGAATAAGAGAGGGCTTAACCGAAGAAAAAACGGCGGCTTTTGTCGAAATGCTTTCTGAAATCGGACACGAAAGTCCCATCGAACACGCAAGTTTTACCTTTGGAATAGAGGGCGTTTCCCGCGCACTCCTTGCACAGATTACCCGCCACAGAATTGCATCTTTCTCGGTACAGAGCCAGAGATATGTTGCAGAAAACGATTTCGAGTTTGTAACTCCTCCCGAAATTGCTGCCGAGCCCGAGGCACTCGCGCTCTTTATGGAGGCAATGGAAAAGGATAAAGAATATTACGAAAAAATCACCTCGGTTCTCAAAGCAAAACACAAGGAGGCTTTCCTTACAGAGGGCAAGGACGAAAAATCTGCGGAACGTGCCGCCGAGAAAAAGGCTATTGAAGATGCCCGTTTTGTTCTTCCCAATGCCTGCGATACCAAGATGGTCGTAACAATGAATGCAAGAAGTCTGCACAATTTCTTCCGTCACCGTTGTTGCAACCGCGCACAGTGGGAGATTCAGGAGGTTGCAAACCAGATGCTTCATCTGTGTGTTTCGGTAGCACCCAACCTCTTTAAGAATGCAGGGCCTTCCTGTATGGCGGGCGGTTGTCCCGAGGGTAAAATGACCTGTGGCAAGATAAAAGAGGTTCGCGAGTATTACAAAAATATGAAGGAAAATTAACTGATATGGGTAAACTTATCGTAATAGAGGGACTTGACGGAAGCGGAAAATCAACCCAACTCGACCTTCTTTTTGAGAATTTGAAAAAAGAGGGTATAGACTCAAAATGGGTTTCTTTCCCAAATTATGATGACGATTCTTCCGCCCTTGTAAAGATGTATCTTGCGGGGCAGTTCGGAAGCCGTCCCGAGGATGTCAATGCTTTTGCAGCATCAACCTTTTATGCGGTTGACCGCTATGCTTCGTTTAAAAAAGATTGGGGAGAATATTATCGGTCGGGCGGATTGATTGTTTCGGGCAGATATACCACCTCAAACGCTATTCATCAGTGCTCAAAACTGCCTGAGGAGGAGTGGGAAAGATACCTTTTGTGGCTTTATGAATTTGAGTATAAAAAACTTGGTATTCCAAAACCCGATATGGTAATTTTCCTTGATATGCCGACCGAAATTTCGCAAAAACTTATGGACAAGAGATACAGTGCAAACGGCGGACACAAGGATATTCACGAAAGCGATGTTGAATATTTAAACCGTTGCCGAAAGGCGGCACTGTTTACGGCAAACTATTCGGGCTGGAAGATTATTTCTTGCGGCAGTAACGGAGAGGCCCGCAGTATTGAGGACATAGGAAAAGAAATTTTAAGGGAAGCCTTAAATATTTTATAGGAGCAAATAAATGATTTACGTGTTTTTAGCCGACGGTTTTGAGGAGATAGAAGCCCTTGCCACCGTTGATATTTTAAGAAGGGCGGATATTAAAACCGTAACCGTCGGGGTGGGAACAAAAACCCCTTGCGGAACCCATAATATCAAGGTTACCGCCGACATATCGATAGACGAGATCACAACGGACAATTTGGACGGCGTTATTCTGCCTGGCGGTCTGCCGGGGGCTTGGAATTTAAGGGACAATAAGAGGGTGGAGGAATTAACCCGATTTGCCTTTAATAACAACCGTTTGGTGGCGGCAATTTGTGCCGCACCCGCAGTGCTTGGCGGATGGGGAATGCTTGACGGTAAACGGGCAGTTTGCTATCCGGGATTTGAAGAAGAACTTAAAGGAGCAACCGTTATAGACGCACCTGCTGTTTTGTCGGGCAATGTAATTACAGGCAAGGGTGCAGGAACGGCTATGGAATTTTCTTTTAAAATAACAGAATATTTAAAATCGACAGAAAATGCAGAAAAAATAAGGGATGAGATGCAATGCGTCCGTTAGATATAAGAAAATACAAACAACAGCAACGGGACGATGCGAAAATTCGCAGGGCACAAATGGATGCTGATATTAAGGCGGCGCTTGATAAAAGCATTGCTGAAAATGTTAGAAGGCTTCGAGAATATAAACCTGCGGGTACTTTGCTCGTCTATGTTTCAACCCCTATTGAGGTAGATACAAAAGCAATAATAGAGAATGCTTGGGCGGACGGTAAAAGGGTCGCAGTACCGAGGTGCATACCCAACACACGGGATATGGAGTTTCATTATATAAACTCGTTTGACCAACTTTCTCCGGGAGCCTTTTCGGTGCTTGAACCGAGCGAAGAACTGCCTGTTGTAACCGACTTTACCGATTGCCTTATGATAGTGCCTGGAATGCAGTTCGACATGAAGGGATTTCGTCTTGGATACGGAAAGGGATATTATGACCGATATATGGTTCGTTTTACGGGCAGGTCGGCAGGAATATGTTACAGTACCGAACTTAAAACCTTTATGCACCACGGCAGGTATGATCGTACAGTAAATATGATAGTTACCGATAAAAGAATAAAAACCGTAGTGTGACATACCTAAACAGAGAGATAGGGTGAATGTATGGAAAACTTTGAAAATAACCAACACAAAAGTGAAAATGAGGTCTTAATAGACGAGTTTATTATCGGAGAAGGTTTTTCAATCGCCGACGATAAGAAGGAAGATAGGGTAAACACCAAAAAGGGCTTTACCGTAAATTGGAAGATAATGAAGCCTGTTTTGTGGATTGTTGCGATTATCGGAATATCGATTCTCTTGGCGATAGGTATTCTTTCGGCGGCTACCGATTATTTGGGAATAGGCCCCGGTCGAGATGCCAAACAAATACAGGTTGAAATCCCCGAGGACAGCAATCTGAAAGAAATTGCAGACGCCCTTTATAATCAAGGGATTATTACCAACAAATTTCTCTTTAAAATGTACTCTAAAATCAAGAATTATGATGATGAGTATAAAAGCGGAGTATATGTTTTGAGCAACCAACACGGATATTCGGGAATTGCCGATGTGCTTATAAACGAAGGCAAGGAGAATAGTACCGTCAAGGTTAGAATACCCGAAATGGCAACAATTGATGAGATTGTTGAAATATTGATTGAAAAGGGAATAGGAACCAAGGAGTCTCTTAAACGGGCTATCAATGAAACTGATTACGAGTATGACTTTTTGAAGGATATTCCCAATGACCCGAACATTGAATGGAGACTTGAAGGTTATCTTTTCCCCGACACCTATATTTTCTACAACTACGATACCGAAGAATGTGCCCGTTTTGCCATAGATAAAATGCTTGCGACCACAAATGAACGTTTTACCGAGGAAATGAGGTCGGTTGTCGAAAGTAAGGGTTATACTATGCACGAAGCACTTACCTTGGCATCAATGGTTGAAATGGAAGCGGGCGGCTCTTCCAATGACGATAAACAGATGGTTGCGGAGGTATTTTATAACCGACTTCGCAAGTACGGAAAAACGGAGGCTAAACTCGAAAGCGATCCGACCGTGTTCTATCCCTATGGAGACGGCGCTTATAACACAAGGGAGACCAAGGGAATTCCCCCCGGACCTATGTGCGCACCGAGTTTGGACTCTATAAAAGCGGTAATATACCCCGCTACCGACCATCCGAGAAATGAATTTTTTGTAACCGACAAAAATATGAAATTTTATTACAGCAAGACCTATCAGGAACACCTAAACAGAATTCAGTCCTTAAAGGATAAAGGTATTTACTATCGCGATGAAGAAACTAACCAATAATTTGCCCGAACTTTTGTGCCCCGCAGGGGACTTAACCCGCCTTAAAACCGCAGTTGATTTTGGTGCCGATGCCGTATATCTTGCGGGGGAGGAGTTTGGAATGAGAACCGCAGCATCCAATTTCGGCATTGACGATTTGCGCGAAGGCATTAAATATGCCCACGACAGGGGAGTTAAAGTCCATGTTGCTTGCAATATACTGCCCCATAACGACGAAGTTGCCAGAATACCTGCCTTTTTGGGGCAGGTGCAAGATTTGAGGGCGGATGCGATTATTGCTGCCGACCTGGGCACAATAAAAATGGTTCAAAAATATGCCCCGAAATGTGAACTTCATGTCTCGGTTCAATCGGGGGTTGTTAACTATGAAACGGCGAATGCCTATTATGAACTGGGTGCAAACCGTGTCGTTATCGCTCGGGAAATGTCCCTTGAAGAGATTGCCGAAATAAGGGCAAAAACGCCAAAAGATTTAACCCTTGAATGTTTTGTTCACGGGGCTATGTGCGTTTCTTTTTCGGCAAGATGCCTGCTATCGAGTTATATGACGGGCAGAGATGCCAACAGAGGGGACTGTGCACAGCCATGCCGTTGGTCATATTCACTGATTGAAACCAACCGTGCGGGTCAGCATTTTGATATAACCGAAACCGATAAGGGGACCTATATTCTAAATGCCAACGACTTGTGTATGGCGGAGCATTTGGATAAAATGATGGCGGCGGGAATAGGAAGCCTGAAAATTGAGGGCAGGGCAAAATCGCCTTATTATGTGGCGGTAACAACAAACGCTTACAGAGGTGCTCTTAACAGTATTTCATCCTCCAAAGGGGATTGGAAATGCCCCGATTGGGTGTTGGAGGAACTGAGTAAAATCAGCCACCGAAACTATTCGGAGGGATTTTATTTCGGAAGGCCCGAAAACTCTCAAACCTATAAATCGGCAGGCTATGTAAGGGACTATTCGGTTGCTGCCGTTGTTGACGGATATGAGGACAATATGATAGTTGCAACCCTTAAAAACAAGTTTTTAAAAGGGCAGGAACTTGACTGTTTAGAGCCTGATGCCGTTCCATTTAAATTAGTTGCAAACGAACTTTATGACGGCGATACAAACCCCATTGATTCGGCACCGCATCCTATGATGAAGATAAAAATTCCGTTTGAGCGTCCCATAAGGGCGGGCTCAATGCTCAGAATGAAATCAGAATAATTTGAAACTCCCGTGTCAACAATTGATACGGGAGTTGATTTTTTGGAAAATATCCAGCAAAAACGTACGGTGGCGGTATTTTTTATGACGGTGGTGGCAATGTTTCTTGTGGCTTTAAGGGTGGTAGGTGTAGCGTTAGACCCAAGATTTATAGATGCAGAGGCACAAAACCGAACAAGAAAAATCGCTTTTTCGCTCCAACGAGGCACCGTATTTGACTGCAATATGACGCCGATGACCAATATTGAAAAAAGGTATGCTTTACTCATAACCGATACACCCAAAGCAGTTGTAACCCTGTCAAGATATTTCGATGAGGAATATGCCTTGGGTCTGCTTGAAAAAATGAAGAAGGCAAAAGAGCCGATAATTATTATAGACAGGGAAATTTCAGGTGATGGTATTATTTGTTATGAGTTTTCCGAAAGGGCACAAAATCAGGCAAAACATTTAATAGGATATGTCGGCAATGACGGACACGGTGTTTCGGGCATAGAGGCGGCATTTGATGACATTTTGTATAGCGGAAAAGAGGCAACGCTTGAATTTTCGGTTGACGGCATAGGAAACCTTATAAAGGGAGAAAAAATAACCTTTTCATCCAACGAAGAAATTTTAAACAGCGGAGTTATGCTAACTATTGACTCCCGCATACAAAAAATTGCCGAAAAGGCGGCAGACCGACTGGTTCGGGGTGCAGTTGTGGTAAGCGAGGTTAAGAACGGGGAAATAAAGGCGGTCGTAAGCCGACCCGATTTTAATTTAAAAGACCTTAAAAGTGCAATCAATAACAGCGATTCGCCTCTTATAAACCGAGCCTTTGCGGTATATAATGTCGGCTCGGGGTTTAAACCTTGTGTTGCGGCATCGGCACTTGAAAAGGGTATGAAGAATTATTTGGCACTCTGTCTCGGACACTGCGAAATAGATGGACAGATATTCAGATGCCATAAAACGGCGGGACATAACTGGTTGACAATGGCAGGAGCGCTTAAACATTCCTGCAACTCCTATTTTTACAGGCTTGCGATAGATGTGGGTGCAAAGGATATTTTCGCTATGGCAGAGTTGGCAGGTTTTAACAATTCGGTTGCTTTGGGGTACGGATATGAAACCGATAAACAACAAATAGGAAATTTAACGGTGCTCTCAAAATCCGACCGTGCCCTTGCAAACCTGGCAATAGGGCAGGGGGACCTGATGCTTTCGCCGATTGGGATATTGACCCTTTATTCAGCAATAGCGGGGGACGGGTGTTATTATCCCCTTTCAATCATAAAAGGAAAAATAGAAAAAGGACAACTCTCTGACCCTTTGTACGAATATGAAAAAATAAGAATAATGAGTGAAAAAACCGCCGCCACCCTTCGGGAGTATTTAAGCGGAGTGCTTGAAGAAGGAGGCACAGGATATATAGGGCGGCCCAAGACGGTTTCTGCCGCAGGCAAAACATCGACCGCCGAAACCGGTATTATAGAAAACGGCGAAAGGGTGGTAAACACCTGGTTTTGCGGCTTTTTCCCTTTGGAGGAGCCTAAATATGTCGTATCGGTGCTTGCCGAAAAAACATCACAGGGTTGCGGAGAAGTCTTTGCCGAGATTGCAGATGAAGTAAGTCGGCTGTTTACCGAGTGACTTGCTTTATATTAAAAGCAAAACAACTCCTCGAATGTCACAAAGTCATTCGGGGAGTTGTTGGCATAACCGATTACTGATATTGCACAACATTTATTCTTTCCAAACAAAATTAAAATTTATAGATTCTCCGCCATCTACCAAAATGCTTTGTCCTGTGCAGAATGTATTTGTCACAGTAAGAAAATATACCCACTCTGCAATCTCGTTTGCTGTTGCCCATCTCTTTAAAGGGGTCTCTTTCATTATCTTTGCCCAAAGTTTCTCGTCTTTTATTACACAATCGTTAAGAGGCGTTATTACTCCGCCGGGGTCAAGACTATTGCAAGTAGCATTATAAGGAGCAACCCGCAGAGCAACGTTTTTTGTATAAGCAATAACCCCTGCTTTGCTTGCACAGTATTCGGGGAATTCGGCACCTGTATGCGCACTTGCCGAGCCGATATTCAAAATAGAGCGTATATCCTTTTGAACGCCGTACTTTTCGGTGATATGGATAAGTGCCTTTAAATTGACATCAATATCTTGTTCGTTTTGCGTGCCTGCATTATTTATAAGTATGTTAATACCGGTGAGATTGGGAAGATTTTTATAATCACGCACATCGCATTGATAATGGGTATATTCCGGTGCCATAATGCTTGCAGATTGCCTATCAATACCAATTACAGTATGTTTTTCTTTTAAAAATCTTTCTGCTATGGCTTTGCCAATGCCTTGAGATGTTCCTGTTATTAAAACCTTCATACTTTGCCTCCGTAAATCAATTTAAAATATTGTTCTCCGACTTTTTGGGCTTTCCACCTTTTTATAATTCTATATCCTATCGGCGAAAATACTATTTCCATAATGAGTTCTGCAAAAGCACCCGTAAGAGCGCAGGTTACACATTGCAAAAAAGACCAAGAAAAACCGTTCCAATATATCGGTGCAAATAACATAAAGACAATAACCGAGAAAATGAGGTTATCCATAAACTGACCGATAAAGGTTGATACATACGATTGCATAGCGTAGGTCAACCTGCCGTCGGGATTTTTATAAAACGCCTTACCGATAAGCCAATTGAAAAAATTGTTTATAAAAGCAGAAATTAAAAAAGCAATCGTACTGCCAAGTAAAATAAACCAAGTGCCTCCCAAAATACCATTAAGCGCCGTATAGTCATTTGCAGTAGAAGGAATAATACCGGCAATGTAAAAAATCAGGCAGGTGAGCAAATTGATACCGCAAGCAAGTAACGCTACTTTATTTGATGCCTTGGGCCCAAAATATTTAGTGATAATATCCATACACATAAAAGAAAGCCATGATATCAAAATTCCGCCGTCTAATGCTATCCATTCGGTTTGAATAAGCGTTTTGTTAGCCAGAAGGTTCATACAAATAACGCTCACAACAAATAAAGACACAACCGTTGAAGGAATACTTCTAAATAAAAGCGACGTTTCTGTATGCTCTTGTTTAATCCATTTTCTAAAAATCCTTTTCATTTCTTCTCCTATAAGAAAAGTGGCATTGCAAAACGCAAAGCCACTATCATTGTGTGAATTTATGAATAGCAGTCCTGGTTTTGTTTAATGACAGGATGGTACAAACGAACTGTCAGCCTAATAAGTATATCATATTCTCATAAAAAAACAAGCAGTTTATTTTATATTATAAAGTTGAGTAGTTTTAGTTATGGTCATACCCAAAAGCAGTTTTGGACGTAAGACTGAAACTTGTCAAAAATTTCGGACAGATAAAAGAGTGAAAAAGTAAAATCCCCATTCTTACGAATGAGGATTTTTCACAAGTTGCGCCGATATCTAAATCGAACTTAGTTATTTTGCATTTTCCTTGGCGGTGTTGATGGAAGCGATAAGCATTGCACGTAGCCCTGCACAAGCCGTATCTAATTGCTTGTATTGATTTTCGTTTATGTAATTAGTTTTGAAAAGCAATTCTAACAATATCCTGTTTCGTTGGCTTCTTTCAGCGCTATTTGTAATTTAGCAATAAAGTCCGCTTTTCCGTGTGCATACTGTGCTTCGCGGATGTTTGCGCCAATAGACGTACCGCTTCTGCCGATTTGGTTAGAAATAATATGCTCTTTACTTTCTTTTAGAAATTTAACAAGATTTATAATTAAAACTGCAAAATCCATAGATTGAACCGACAATTTATCGTTACGCATAATAGCACCTACTCTCTAAATAAAGTATAGCATAAACAAAATATCTTTTCAATGAAAAATGAAGCGTTGGCTTCGCCAACACGAAGCATTTTGCTTCGCAAAATATGAAGCGAAGCGCATATTTTTCGTTCTTCATGTTGCGAAGCAACGCTTCATAGCCCGTAAGGGCGACTTCATTCTTCATGTACCGCAGGTGCGCTTCATTGCAACAAAAAAATAGCAGCCGACAAAGTCGACTGCATTTTTTGGTTGCGGGAGGCGGATTTGAACCACTTTACTCGCGCGGCTTTGCCGCTTGACCTCTTGCGGTGCCCAAAATCGTCTTAACGTGTCGGTTGACACTAACGATTTTGACCGCTACGCTTCGTTTGGCTTCGCTTCATCACCCACCGGGTGCGCTCGCCAACTCACCTCGGGAACCCGAAGGTCGTGTTTTATGAAAAAGAAAAGACCTTGCTTTATAGCAAAGTCTTTTTGGTTGCGGGAGGCGGATTTGAACCACCGACCTTCGGGTTATGAGCCCGACGAGCTACCGGACTGCTCTATCCCGCGATATAGAGCCCCTTTGACGGGTGCCACATTATTATACTATAATCGGCTGGATTTTGCAACCCCTTTTTTAACAAAATTTATTTTCTTTTTTCGACATACTTAAAAGGGGTCAGGTTCAATGGCTTCGATTCACATTAAAAGAATGTAATAACAGGGCTTCGGTTTAATCTGTAATTATTATAGAGGTAAAAGAAAAGTACATTTAGTTTGAGTTTCACTTTTTTAATGCTTAGGTCCTGCAAGCCCCAATAAATAGTCAGAGGAGACCTTAAAAAACTTGCAAAAAGCAATAATGTCGCCTACACTGGGCTCACATTTGCCACATTCTATATATGAAATTTTTCGCTGGGTCATATTTACACTTGCGCCGAGTTGGGTTTGATTTAAGTCCATATCTTCCCTAAGACCGCGAAGTCTTTCGCCGATGGTAATTTGCATCTCTATCACCCGTTATATTTTACAATAGACAAAAAATTTCTATTGACAATTAGACAATAAATGTCTATAATTTGATTAAGCAGTCATTGCTTTTTCGAGAAAGGAGGGTAAATATGGGTGTTGCAGCATTAGTATTGGGCTTGGTAAGTGTAGTTATCGGAGTATTTATTCCTGTATCCGGTTGGATAGGCGCTATTATCGGTATTGTCGGTATTATACTCGGTGCTCTTGCAAGAAAGAATTCTGAGAAGAAAGGTCTTGCTACGGCCGGTTTGGTTCTTTCCATTATAGGAACTGTTCTCGGATTGATATTCTACTTAGCATGTGTAGCATGCGTTGCTGGTATCGCAGGAGCGGCAAGCAGTCTTTAATATCAAGAAAAAATAACCTTGCCATCAGGTAAGGTTATTTTTTCGCACACCTTTGTAAAATATGTATCCTTATGTAAAAATTTTGGGTAAAAACATTCAAACATACGGACTTTTGCTCTGTGTGGGTGCCGCAGTGGTTTTTATTCTGGCTTATCGTTATGGCAAAAAGTTTAAAATATGCCTTGATGACTTTTTTATTGTAGGCGCATTTTCTCTCGGCTTGGGACTGACGGGAGCAAGCCTTTTGTATGCAGCCGTTACCTATTCGTTTGAGGAAATTGTTTCTGCACTACTTTCACTCGATTTTTCGGTTTTCGGCGGTCTTGTATTTTTTGGAGGTTTTATAGGCGGACTCATCGGGGCAATCATAGGCTGCCGTACAGCAAAGATAAAAATTTGCTGTGTAGAGGATTCGGTTATACCTTATTTTCCCATAGGCCATGCGATAGGCCGTATCGGATGTTTAATGGCGGGGTGTTGTCGTGGCATAGAATATGACGGATTTTTGGCGGTACATTATAAAAACTCGGTAGCGGGTGTATCCTTTGATAGAGGATTTTTCCCCATACAACTATTGGAGGCATTATTAAATATCGGAATTGCGTTGCTTTTAATATATTTAAGGGGCAATAAGCATTTTCGATTTGAACTTACTGCCGTTTATATTTCAGTATATTCTGCGATAAGATTTTGTTTGGAGTTTTTAAGAGGGGACAGCGAACGCGGCTTTTTTGCAGGGTTTTCTTCCTCGCAATGGGTCTCAATGGCACTTATTCTTATAGGAATTATTTTTCTTGTGGTAGCGAAAGTAAAAAATGTAAAAACTGCTCTGATTTAACAAGGTTATAAAAAACAGGTGCCGGGGACTCACTTCATAGAGCGATTCCTCTTTACGCATCTGTTTTTTTGTGGTAGAATATATGTAACAAGTTTTAAGGGTAGTAGTTTTTATGAATAAAGGCAAATTCAGCGGAATTTTAATATGCTCCGACCTTGACGGCACTCTTC